>DALQ01000043.1:0-28590 GCA_002496845.1 Euryarchaeota archaeon UBA495 | reverse complement strand
ATCTTCAGCGAAGGGTGGCCGCCAAGCAGCGTCACGAACTCGCCTGCGCGGTGCGCGTGGTCGAGGGATTCTGTGGCGTTGCCCTTCATCCAATCCACGATTGGGATGCGGTTGTAGCCGTACACCATCAGGCTGTAGTGGGTGTACTTCACCACACCAGCCAATTCGGTTTCCATGATTTCGTTGAGAAGCCCGATGTAGGTTTCAGCATGTTCGCTCATATTTCGGGGTGATTTCAGCAGGCTCTAAACCTTTGGATGGGGACGCAGTGTCCTTTTCGTGAGGGCGAAATTCCCTTTCGTTTCCCCTTAACCGAAGGGCTGCTCTCGGTTGGATTCAGGCGGTGATGGACAACATGCGTTCCAGCGCCAACAATGCCCCTTCTTGCACCGAGGCGGGCACGACCACCCGGTTGGGCAGTTCGCCGGCCTCAAGGCGTTCCAAAACGTCCAGCAGGTAGGCCGGGTGGATCATGTACATCGTCGAACACGGGCATACTTCTGCATCAAGGCATTCGATGTGCTTGTCAGGATGTTCCTTGGCCATCCGAGCCACCATGTTGATCTCGGTGCCCACTGCGATGCTGGAACCGGGTGGCTGAGCGTCGATGAAGCGCTTGATGTACTCCGTCGAGCCGTCCGCATCGGCCGCTTCGACGGTGGCCCGCGGACACTCAGGATGCACGACGACAACACCCTCAGGGTGACGTGTCCTGAACTCGGAGATCTGCTCCGCCGTGAAGCGCTTGTGAACGCTGCAGAACCCGTGCCAGAGCACGATCCGTGCATCGTCAAGTCCACTGGAAGCTCCCATCGCAGGAATCCACACCGGCATACGGCCCTCTTCAAGGCCCATCTTCAGGCCCGTGTTTCGCCCAAGGTGCTGGTCGGGGAAGAAGAGCACAGCCCCACGTTCCCCGGCTCGCTCAAAGGCCCATTCCAGCACGCCGCGCGCATTTGACGAGGTGCACACCACCCCGCCGTGCCGTCCAACGAAATCCTTCAGGGCTGCGCTGCTGTTCATGTAGGTCACAGGCACAAGATAGGCATCGTTGGCTTCGGCCGGTGCGCTTGGATCATCTCGCAAGGCAGGATCGGCCCAGCCGCCGCGTTCGAGCATCGTCGGCCAATCGCGCTCAACTTCCTCCAGCGTCGCCATGTCAGCCATCGAACACCCTGCGCGCAAGGTGGGCATCAGCACCGCTTGTTCGTCGTTCGTCAAGACATCGGCGGATTCTGCCATGAAGTGGACGCCACAAAACACGATGGTCGTGGCATCAGAATCCGCTGCTTTTTGGCTCAGCATGAAGGAGTCACCGATGTAATCGGCGTGTTCGACGATGCCGTCGCGTTGGTAGTGGTGCCCGAGGATGAGGACCTTGTCGCCCAAGCGAGCACGCACGTCCTTGATGGCCGCCGCGATGTCCTCCTCTTCAGGGGACTTCGTCGTGTCCATGTAGTCGACGACACACATTGGGAGCGTGGCGGCCATCTTCCTCGTTTCTCCCATCCGCGGCTTCCTTTTCAACCGATGCGCTGCGAATTCTGCCTGGTTCTGCCTCAGATGAACCGTGGTGGTCTCAGGTGCGCTCATATGGGGCCGCCGCCGCTGGGGAAGCATGTCCGGCCGTCAACTCCTCGTGGACGCCAAGGACATCGGGAAGCGGTACGGGGATTTCGTGGCCCTTCATCCGCTTGACGTCAGGGTCCACGAAGGCGAATTCTTCGGGGTCTTCGGTCCCAACGGTGCAGGGAAATCGACGTTCATCAAACTCCTCACCGGACAACTTCGCCCAAGCATTGGACGCATCGAGGTGCTGGGCATCGATGCCGTGGCCGATCCACAGCACCTCAAGGCCAACATTGGCATCGTACCGGAATCCGAATCGCCGCCGTCTTTTCTCACCCCGCCGGAGTTCCTCACGTTCGTGGCGCGGCTTCGAAGCCTGGACGACGTCGAAGGCAAAGTCAACCATTGGTTGTCGTGGTTTGGGCTTGAAGAGAAAAGGGACACCATGTGCAAGGACCTCTCGAAAGGTCAGCGGCAAAAGGTCATGCTCGCCTCGGCGTTCATTCATGCCCCCAAGCTCTTGTTCCTCGACGAGCCCTTCGCCAACCTCGACCCCATCTATCAGCGCAAATGCCGTGAATGGTTGCTTGACCATGTCGCCGGAGGCGGGACCATCTTCCTGTGTTCCCACGTGCTTGAGTCCGCGGAACGGTTGTGCAACCGCATGGCGATCATCAACGAAGGCAAAGTGTTGGCCGCTGGAGCCATCGACGACCTCAAGCTCGACGGCGAGAGCCTCGAAGACGTGTTCATCCGCTTGGTTGGTCACACCATCGAAGAGGCCGAGCAGATCGCAGGAACCGACGCAGAGGAGGAATGAGCGTGGGCGCAAGCGTCCGTTCGCGGGATTGGGACGAGGTCGTTGACGCCTTCGGCCATGCCCGTGCTGCGACGCTTCCCGGTGACGGTTCCACCCATGTGCCAGGCTTGCATTTGAACGAACCTCGGCGCGGGTGGGCGGCGTTCCGCACCACCTTCCGCGCCATGTTCCTCGAAGAGTGGAGAGAAACCGTGGATTTCGCACAGGCACGGCAAATCATCCTCTTTCCTCTTCTGCTCAGCCTCATCACGGCAGTGACCACGATTGGGCTGCAATTTCTCGTTGGGACCGGTGCTGCACAGGTGTCCGACATTGACGAGCGCACCTTCAGTTGGGATCAGTTGCGCATTGGCGTTCATCTTCCGCTGCTGATGTTCTCCCTTGGCATGGGGACTTTTGCGTTCAAGGGCCAAGAAGCCATCATGCAGCGAACCGGTTCAAAAAACAGGCTTCTGGCGGCCCCTGCCTTGCAGCCGTTGTCGATGTCTGCGGCACATTTCACGTATTTCGTGAAGGACCTGATCTACTACGTGCTGCTCATCCTCTCGCCGATCGTCATCGGCATGAGCGTCGGGCTGTTGCTCGATCAAGCAGGGTTGGTTCACACGCCCTTGGAATGGTCGTCCGTGTTTTGGACGTGGGCGGCGATGGCGACCACGTTGGCGGAAGGCTTGGCTCTGGCCTTCCTCGCTTCCGTGCTTTGGTTGCGTGGCCGTCCGTTCACCTGGCTTGGTCCCGTCGTGGCGGTGGGCGTTGGCTTGGCGGCGGGCGTGGGCGTCCTGCCGTGGGACGCTGCGTTGGTCGGCTTGGCCGTACAACGGAACCACGCCCTCTTGCCCCTCGTCGGTGGACTGCTTGCAGCAGGTCTGCTGGGTGCCCTTGCGAGTTCGTTGCTGGTCGACGATTTCGAGGTCAAGGTCACCTCGAGGAAGGACCTGCTGAACCCGATGATGCGTCGGCTTCGTTTCCTTGGAAACGGGCCATTGCGCCTTCTCGTCGCGAAGGAATTCGTGGATTTGATCCGTTCGGGGACGATGAAGAAGATGACCGTGTCCTATTCCGTGCCGTTGCTGGTGCTGCTCGGCATGGCGTGGTTGATCGATTTCGCCGAGGCCCCCATCCCGATCAACCTGTTGTCGTATGCACCGTTTTTGGGCTTCTTTGGCTTCAATTTTTACTCGTGGCTGACCATCCTCGACGACCCTGATTTCATGAACGGATTGCCGCTTCGTGTTCCTCAATTGCTTCGAGCCAAGGTGGTGGTGTACTTCCTTGCCACGTCATGGATTTCCTTGATTTTCTTCGTGCTCATGGCGTGGCGGCTTGACGAGTGGGCTGCCCTGCCGACGGGTCTGGCGGTGATGTTTGCCAACTCGATTTACATCGTGGCCCTCACGGCCTTCCTGATGGGGTTGCGCCCCAACAAGGCCATCTTCGACGGGCGCATCATGTTCTGGTTCTGGCTCGGGACCGTGCTTCCCTTGCTCGGCCTTTTCCTCCTCTCGTTCACCCAAGGTGACGTGGAGCTGTACGGCAATTGGTGGGAGCGCGTCAGCGAAGACGGCCTCAGCGCCACAGCGACCGCCTACGACCTCGAGATGGTTCGTGGTGGATACCTCGGGATCCTCTCGATTTCTGGAGGCCTCTTGGTCGGTTCTGCGGTGCTCTGGGCGTTGATTGACGTCCGCTGGGGAAAGAAGCCCTTCGAGAACTGAGTCCGTCGCGCCCTTCATGTTCCCTCGGCTTCACGGCGGGTCATGGTCCGCGTTTTGGCCGTCTGCGGGCTGCCCGCCTGCGGCAAGGGGGAATTTGCGGACGTGGCGTCCTCGCTGGCCCTTCCTGTCCGGTCCATGGGGGACATGGTGCGTGAAGAAGTCGTTCGCCAAGGCCTCGAAGGTGATCCTCGCGTCTTTGGGCGCATCGCGGTCGAATTGCGGGCAGAGCATGGCGATGACGTGCTTGCCGTCCGCCTCGCCGATGCCATCGACGCGATGGAGGAACGCCCGGCCTTGCTCATCATCGACGGCCTTCGCGGGGTTGCCGAGCGGGACGTGTTCACCGCACGCTGGGGTCAGGACTTCCGCGTGGTCGCCATCCATGCCGAGGCCGAGGTTCGGTTCAACCGAAGCCAGGCCCGCGCCCGGGCTGAGGACGGTTCGCTGGAGGACTTCCAAGCCCGCGACACCCGTGAGTTGGGGTGGGGTGTGGGCCAACTGATGGAGGAAGCTGACCACGTGTTGCACAACCGTGACCCTCTCAGTGCGTTTCGAGCCGAGGCCCGTGCTTTGCTTCAGAACTTGACCGCTTGACGGTAAAAATCGCCTCCTGTTCGGGGTGCGGCGGCAACGTGGCCCGACCAAAGGTTATAGTCGGGCCGCGGGTGTGGAGAAACCGATTGGACGGGCGTGACCATGGCGAGAAAAGGGGGGAAAGGAGGCCAACGAGGTCGTGCAGCCCAGCGGGCCATGTACGACGAACTGGACAAGTACCCCGTGATGCCGCCTCACGCCTTCGCTCGAATTGTGCGCGACAAGCGCACGCTGAACATCATCTACCAAATCATCGAGCCTCCGATGACCAAGAAGGAACAGGAGCAGCTCGATGAGATCATGGACATCTTCATCCGGTCGCTTCAATCCAACATTGAGGAGATTGACACCGAGCCGGAAGCCTACCTCCGCGCCGCGATGGACAAGGTGATCAAATCCTACGGGATGAAGATCAGCAAGAAGTCGAAGTCGAAGATTTTCTATTACATCCGTCGCGACCTGATTGGCTACGGAAAGATGGACGTTCTGATGAACGACGTCAACGTGGAAGACATCTCGTTGGACGGCACCGGCGTGCCCATTTTCGCCTACCACCGCAAGTTTGAGTCCGTGGAGACCACCTGCGTATGGAACACCGACGACGAACTCGAATCCTACGTGATCAAACTCGCGCAGCGCTGTGGCAAGCACATTTCCGTCGCCGACCCTCTGCTTGACGCGACGCTGATGGACGGGTCGCGTATCGTCATGAAACTCGGCCGCGAAGTGTCAACCCGCGGTTCGTCGTTCTGCATTCGACGTTTCAAAGACGACCCCTTCTCGCCGGCGGACATCGTCGCGTTCCGCACCATGTCGTCCTTGATGGTGGCCTACCTGTGGATTGCCTTCCAGAACGAAGTGCCGATGCTGTTCGTCGGTGGTACTGCTTCGGGCAAGACCACGACCCTCAACGCCATGTGCATCTTCATTCCTTGGCAGATGAAGATCGTCTCCATCGAGTCCACCCGTGAGGTGAACATTCCACAGCCCAACTGGGTGCCCGGATTGACCCGACAAGGGTTCGGTGGTGAGTCGACCGAGGGCGTCATCGGTGAGTTCGAGTTGCTCAAGGCCGCCCTTCGTGAACGTCCAGAATACATCATCGTGGGTGAGATTCGTGGTGCGGAAGCCTACGTGCTGTTCCAGGCCATGGCCACCGGGCACTGTGCGTATTCCACGGTGCACGCCGACTCCGTGCCTTCGCTCGTGCACCGGCTTGAGAACAAGCCCATTGACATCCCTCGTGTGTTGCTCCCCGCCCTCGAAGCGTGCTCGATTCAGATCCAGACGAGGATCAACGGCAACCGTGTTCGCCGCACCAAGCAAGTCGTCGAAATCGTCGGCATTGACCCCAACTCCTTGGAAGTCATCACCAACGAGGTGTTCCGCTGGGACGTGTCCTCTGACGACTTCATCTTCAGCGGGAAGTCCTACGTCTTGGAGAAAATCATGGTCAAGATCAACTACAGCCAAGAGGAAATGCGCCGCGAGTTGCGAACCCGCAAGCGCATCCTCGAATGGATGGTCCTGAACGACATTCGAAAGGCCGACCAAGTGTCTCAAATCGTGACGGAGTACTACGTTCGTCCCCAGGAGGTCCTCGCTCGGGTCGACGGACTCAGGTGAGGGGGAACGACGATGGAGCTCTCCCTCTGGCAGCAGTTCTGCAACCGCCTGCTTGGGCGGATGCTGAAGAAGCGCGCCCGAGCCAACAAGGAACTCTCGGACAACATCATCAAGGGAAAATTGGACATCATGCCCGAGGTCTACATCGCGCAGACCGTCCTCATCACCATCGCCGTCTCTGCGATTTGCGCCCTGATTTTGGCGGCGGTGTTTTTCCCTGAAATTGGGGCCATTGCGCTGTATGAGGGCCTGATGGACCCCGCCATCGACAACAAGTGCTTCGAGTGGGTCTACTGGAACAAGGAACTCTTGGACGACTCCTTGCCCTACCAAGGCTGCCCCTACTACCGCACCCGCGTCTTCCCGCCCTTCGCGAAGGTCGCCATCGCTGGTGTCTTCGGCTTCATTGGCCCCTTCCTGACGTGGAAGATGTCCGGAAAAGCAGCGGCCACGGCGGCCAAGAAGCGCGGTGACAAGATCGAGAAGTACCTGCCCTACGCCGCCTCCTACACCGCCGCCATGAGCGCGGCCAACGCCACCCCTGGCAAGATTTTCCGGTCCCTCGCCATGAACAAGGACATCTACGGTGACGTGGCCGATGACGCTGCGATGATCTACCGTGACATCACGCTGATGGGATACGACCTGATCACCGCGATGAAAATGGCCGTGGACCGTGCCGCCTCGCCTTGGCTGACGGAATTCTTCCAGGGCATGATCGGCACCCTGACCGCCGGTGGTCAACTGAAGTTGTTCTTCCTCAACCGTGCAGAGCACTACATGCGTGAGAACCGGACGCGCTTGCACAAGTTCCTCGAAAGCATCGCCTTGTTGGCCGAGTCGTACATTGTGGTCGCTGTGGCCATGCCGCTCTTCCTCATCGTGATGCTCGTCATCATGTTCTGGGTGTCGGGTTCAGGTGCACAAATGTCTGAGGGCATGCTGTACGGCATCGTCTTGGGCTTCATCCCGCTGATTCACGTTGCCTACGCCTTCCTTGTGTGGTCCAGCAGCAAAGAACAGGAAATGTGAGGGGGTGAAGGCATGGCGAAGAAGAAGAAGATCGTCGTCGACCTCGACCTTCCGAAGGACGACCCGACGCAACGGAACTTCCTGATCATTCTCTTCGTGTCCATCATGCTGGGGACGTGCTCTGGCCTTTTCTGGATCACCAACTCCGGATTCTTGCCCACCGCCAACGGCGAACCCATGTTCACCAACCTCGCCTGCTCGACCATCACCGGCAATCAGGCCTTCAACGGACCTGGAACGCCAACCTACGCGATGAACGAGAGCTGTTCCATCCTCAAGGACAACCCTCAGACGGTCGTTTGGGAGGAAACCGAAGGCTGGGAAAACGTGGAACGGGCGGGCTCCTCCTTCGACATGCCGGGCATTGACCGTGACTTCGTCGAAGGGATCGTTGTCACCCAACCCGTCACGGTGACCTGCACGTTGAGCGCACAGGAGCCAACGCCCTACACGGTGGCCATCCGTGACAAGTACAAGATGACGGTCGCGTACAATCAGGGTGTTGCGGGCGTTGACGGTGACGATTGCAACCTCTTCGTGGAGGACCTCCAGCCCGGAGAGCGCTACGAATTCGGCTTCTGGGTGGACGAGCAAGACCAGGTCCTTTCCAACATCAAGTTCCGCTTTGAGGCGCAATACTACGACGGCATTCCGGACAACATGAACAACAAGTCGTTGTGGCTTGGACCGACCTTGGGCGATTCTCAAATCAGGCCGATGATTTTCCTCAATTTCTTCGGACTGACCTTCTTCCTCTACATCTTCCCCGCGTCCTACTACGCGGAACGCGTGGCCCTCAAGCGGAACGAAAAAGAGGACAAGTTCCCAGATTTCCTCCGCGATCTCGCCGAATATTGGAAGGGTGGCCTTTCCATGACCGTGGCGGTCCAGACGTTGGCCACGTCAGAATACGGCGCCTTGAACGACGAAGTTCGAAAGATGTCCAGCCAACTTTCGTGGGGCGTCAAATTCGGGGACGTGATCAACATCTTCGCAGAACGTGTCGGCACCCCGCTCGTCAAGCGTGCCATCTCCCTCATCTCCGAGGCCGACCGCGCAGGTGGGAAGATTTCGGACATTCTCATCACGGCGGCCAACGACAGCCGTGAAATCAAATTCCTTGAGGCCGAACGGCAACGTGCCATTGGGTCCTACATTGCGGTGATTTGGACGTCCTATGGGGTGTTCCTCGGCGTGATCGTTGTGCTGGCCAAGGTGTTCATTCCTGCCATCGCGGATTCCAACTCCGGCGGCGGCGACGGTGGCGATTCGGGCGGACAGAACATCGGAAACATGCAAATCCGTGCCATTGATCCACTGTTTTTCCTGACCATCTTCTACTACGGCGTCACCATGCAGGCCATGGGCAACGGTGCGATGGCCGGTTTGATGGCCACCGGGCGCATCACGAGCGGATTCAAGCACTCGGGCATGATGATCGTCTTGGCCATCTTGGTGTTCAACCTCATCGCGTTTTCACCCGACTTGATCGGCGTGCAGGTGCTCGATGGCCTGAATCAATCCGCTGGCCCGTACAGCCCAACACGGCTCAACTGGGTGTGAGCCATGCGGCGTGAGGACGAAGCGGCACAGGTGCACATCCTCGAGATGCTCACCCTGTTCTGGATTTTCTTCATGTCCGCGACCTTTCTGATTCAGATTCAGGTCCCTGACGCTCCTTCAGTGGCCCTCGACGCAGGGCTTGAGAGCGCCGGCGTGGACGCCTTTACCGGAGCCCTTGCCACACCGTCCGAGTCGGACGCGGAAAGCCGCCTGCACGAACACCTCGAAGCCCAAGACTTGGACGCTGCGTGCGCCTTGCTGCAGGACCGCTTGACCGACGGCCATGACGGGAATTGCTGGATTGCGGCCGACCGTGCCCCCGCCTCGCCCCACGGAGACACTGGGAGCCCGCTTGGGGGAACCGTGGCCGTGCATCACCTGCTCGTGACCGATGGGACCGTGTGGACGTTGACGCTTGACGTGTGGCACCGTGGAGGTGGCGTCTGATGCGTCACAACGAACGTCAAGCCGACGAGCGAGGGCAAATGCTGCTTGCCACGGGCATGGTGCTCTTGCTCTCCCTCATGTCGATGGCCATCTTTTCCATCAAGGTCGCGGGCATGGCGATGCCGCATGAACCGGCCTCCGACGGTGCACTCCGGACCACGTCCCAAGTCAACGAGGTGCTGCCTGGCCTGGTCAGCGCCCGGGCAGAGATGTGGATGGAAGCGGGCGACATCGAAGCCGAGGAAGCGGTGCGTTTGGCGATGGAAAGCGCCGTGCGCGACCTGCTCCACCACGGCGAAGTACGCGGCGTCGAAGTCAAGCTCATGGAAGCCACCGTGGCTCCAAACGAAGCCACGGAAGGGCTGATCGACGTTGCTGTGGACCTCGGTGTCTCCGACACGGACGTCCGAATCGAAATCCCGTTGACGTTCACCGTCGACTTGCGCTGATCACGCCTGCTGAGCGTTCCACGCGAGGTCCAAGTGATGCAGAATCCGCTTCACTTCGTCTTGGCGATCCACGTCAATGATGGGCCATCCCGCCACCTTCGCACGGTCGACCAGCCCGTCCTGAATGGCGCGGATGCGGTCGAGGGAGGCGATGTAGCGGTCCGCACGGCGCCATGAAGCCTCCTCGCGTTCCCGCAGCATCGCTTCGTGGCGTGATTCGTCTTCCACGCGCAGCACGACGCCAACCGCCACGCCGCCGTCTTGGCGCCATGCCTGAAGCAAGCGGTCCATGGGGATCACATGAACGCCTTCGAGGAGCAGGTCGACGCCTTCGCGCCGTGCGCGCTCCACGGTCGCTTTGATGCCGTGCTCCAGCTCGTCGCAGGTCTCCAACCAGTCGAGCACCGCATCGCCGGTGCCGCCCAGGCTGAACGAGGAGCGGTGAAGCGCAGGGCGCGTCCGCTCAGCGTCTGTGGTGCGAAGCACCTCGCGGATGGCGTCGGTGGACACACATCGGGTGAAGTCCCGTTCGAGCAGAATGCGCCGGGCCGTGCTCGACTTTCCAGCCCCCGAAGAACCGGCGACGACGAGCAAGCGCGGCGTGCGCGTGGAGGTGGCGAGGATCGTCGCTTCCGCGAGGCCCACACGCTCGACCATGCACGTCCTTCGTGCATGCGTCACATCATGATTCCCGCCAAAATGAACCTCCGGCCCCGCCGTTCGACTTTTCATCCGTCGGCCGGTGGGGTAGACATGGACGAGGAATCGATGTGGATTGGCGGCGCGTGGACGGGCGCTTCAGACGGTGCAACCGGCGAGGTGCTCGACCCTTCGAGCGGCGACGTGATTGCCACCGTTCCGAAGGCCACTTTGGCCGACGTGGACACGGCCGTGGCCGCAAGCCGCGCAGCGTTCCAAGACCGCTCATGGGCCGCCATGGACCCTGCTCAACGCGGGCGCATCCTCCAGAAGATGGCCGCTGTGACCTATGCAGAAGCCAAGAAACTCGCCACCATTGAGAGCCGCAACAACGGGAAGACCTTCCGTGAGGCCCTCTCCGAAATTCGCTATGGTGCGTGGACCCTCGAGTACTTCGCGGGCGCTTCTGACAAGATCGAAGGCTCGACGATTCCTGTGCCCGGGAACCGCCTCAACTACAGCCTCAGGCAACCGTTGGGCGTCACCGCGCACATCGTGCCCTGGAACTTCCCGCTCCAACTTGCGCTGCGGTCCATCGCTCCGGCCTTGGCAGCAGGTTGCACGGTCATCGCCAAACCTGCCTCG
Organism: Euryarchaeota archaeon UBA495; assembly: GCA_002496845.1. GTDB lineage: Archaea > Thermoplasmatota > Poseidoniia > Poseidoniales > Poseidoniaceae > MGIIa-L3. Next base: position 17,491 of record DALQ01000043.1, on the reverse strand, counting down.
TGGACGCCGCTCTCGCTCATTGCGTGGGCGAAGGCCATCGACGCGGCTGAAACCGGATTGCCCTCGGGTGTCCTTCAGGTCATCACCGGGTCCGGCGGCCTCATCGGCGATGCCCTCGCGGGTCATGCTGGCGTGGACGGCATCGTCCTCACCGGCGGTGTCCCGACCGGCAAGGCCGTGATGGCCAAGGCCAGCGAGCGCCTCACGCCCGTCACCCTCGAACTCGGCGGCAAGGGCGCGCATCTCGTGTTCCCTGATGCCGACCTTCGCACGGCCGCCAAGGCGGTGTGCTTTGGCATCTTCATGAACGCCGGACAGATGTGTTGGGCCGGTTCCCGGCTCATCGTTCACGAGGACGTTCACGACGCCCTCGTCGAGGCCATCGTGGCTGAGATCGGCAAGTGGCCCGTTGGGCCCGGCCTCTCCGAAGGCGTGCGCATGGGCTCGTTGGTCCACACGTCCCATCGGGACGAGGTGCTTGAGAAGCTCAATGCGGGTCTCGCCATGGGCGGCCAAGTCGTGCTTGGCGGCGCCGCCATGACCGACGACCATCCTGGTGGTGCCTTCATGCAACCCACCGTGGTGACCGGCGTGGACGAGAACAACCTCCTCTTCACCGAGGAATTGTTTGGACCGGTGTTGGCCGTGACCACCTTCACCGAGGACGACGAAGCCCTCCGGCTGGCCAACGCGACCGAGTTCGGCCTGCTCAACGGCGTCTGGACCCAGCACCTTGGCCGCGCACATCGGATGGCGCGCGACTTGGAGTGCGGCATGGTGAGCATCAACGAGTATCCCATCACCTTCCCGCAAACGGCCTTCACCGGTTGGAAGATGTCGGGCATTGGCGTTGAACAGAGCCTTGACGCCCTCCGGTTTTACACCCGTGTCAAGAACGTCAACGTGAAGATTTGAGGTGAGCGAATGACCGTTGAGAGGACCACCCCCCAACCCGGCGTGGCTTTGCTTCGCCTCACCGGCGCCGCTGCCAGCGCCTCGTTTTCCCGCGATTCAATTTCCGTCATTGCCAAGGCGGTCGACGAGGTGTTGAACGATGGCGAAGTTCACGCCTTGGTCATCACCGGCGAGGGCCGATTCTTCTCGGCCGGTGCGGACATCGACGCTTTTGCAGCCTCCATCGAAGCAGGGGACGCACCGGGGCTCATTCGTGATCTGACCGGTCACCTCCACCCGCTTTTGTTGCGCATGCGCACCTCATCCACCATCTGCGTGGCCGCCATCAATGGGGCTGCAGCAGGGGGTGGACTGGGGCTTGCTCTCGCGTGCGATGCGCGCGTGGCGTCCACGGACGCCCGTTTGGCTGCATCCTACGCGGGCATGGGCCTGTCGCCGGACGGCGGATCAACGTGGCTCCTGCCACGGCTGGTCGGTACGCAAGTCGCCCGCCGCTTCTTCTTCGACAACACGATCTGGTCCGCCAAGGAAGCGCACGAGCACGGTGCGGTGGATTACCTCGTTCCAAGCGAGCACCTCATCGACACGGCCCTTGGTGTCGCTGTGGCTTGGAGTGGATGGAGCGAGCACGTCCGTGAAGCGACGAAACACCTGCTGCACGTGGAGTCCGACAACGATTTGGCCACGCACCTCGACCATGAGCGTACGCTCATCGAAGCGGCAGGTACGACGAAGGCCTTCGAGGAGGGTGTTGCCTCCTTCCTTGCCCGGCGCCGTCCAAAATTGGATTGAATAGTACCGTCATTTGTTCAGGTCGGGCAAGTCGCAAGGTTCTGGCGAGCCGCTGGACCAATCGTAAATCCCCATGCCGGTCTTTTTGCCGAGGCGCCCTTCGGCCACCAGGGCCTCAAGCAAGGGGTGAGGGGCGTAGGCGTCGTCGTTGAACGAGGCCTGCAGGTTCAGCAAAATGTCGCGCCGCACGTCGAGTCCGACCAAATCCGTGAGGGCCAACGGTCCCATCGGGTGGCGGTACCCCAGCGTCATGGCGGTGTCGATGTCCTTGGCGCTGGCCACGCCGTCGGCGAGCATGCGAATGGCTTCGTTGCCCAAGACCACGCCAAGACGGCTGGTGGCGAAGCCGGGCACGTCGTTGACGAGGATGGCCGTCTTGCCCATGGCCGCTCCGGCGTCCAAGGCCAACGAGACGGTGGACTCGCTCGTGCCCTCATGCTTCACCACTTCGAGCAGCGACATGATCGGAACGGGATTGAAGAAATGCATCCCAATGAGGCGTTCTGGATGTTCCAGCACGGAGGCGATGGTGCCGATGGAGAGGCTTGAGGTGTTCGTCCCAAGCACCGCATCGGGTCGGGCCAAGGCTTCGACCTGCGTGAAGATGGATTGCTTGAGGTCCATGATTTCCGGCACTGCCTCGATGATGAGATCGGCCGTTGCGACGGCCTCGCCAAGGTCGCTGACCGCGTGCAGGTGGGCCGACCATGCCGCCTTCTGTTCCTCCGTGGTCTTGCCACGGGCGATGCCCTTGTCCCAGAAGGCGTCGATGCGTTCCATACCCGCGGCCAGACCGTCGGGGTGGGCGTCGTGGAGGTGCGTACGCCACCCCGCTTGGGCGCACACTTGTGCAATGCCGGCGCCCATGGTTCCGGCTCCGATCACGGCGACGGTGGAGATCTCCATGCCCCCCGGGGTCATGCGACGCCCCATCAGGCCTTCGTTGAACGCTGCGCAAGGCTGACGCCACTCAGGATGAGCAGCAACGCCAGCGCGAGGCTCCATCCGAGGCGCTCGTCGAGGAGCACGTGGCCGCTGAGGATGCCAAAGACGGGAACGAGGTAGACGTAGGTCGAGGTCCGGCTTGGTCCAATGCGCTTGACGCCCTCGGCAAACCAGACGTAGGCCAGCACGGTGGACACCATGGCGAGGAAGACGATGGAAGCAAGGCTCGCCACGTCCACCACGGGCAACCCGTTGGTGGCCACTTCGTACCCAGACCAAGGCGTGAGGAACACCAGACCAACCGCGGAAGACCAGACGGTGATCTGCAGCGGACTCATGGGCCCGTCCCTTTCACGTTCTTCAACGTCCATCGCACGACGAATCAACAGGGTGGCTGCGGCCCATGCCAAGGCCGATGCGGCGATGAAGCCGTTTCCAAGCCAACGTTCGTTGGCCGGCAAATCGACGTTTGGCGAGGCCAGGAAGAGGACGGTGATGCCCAACAGCCCCAGGAACAATCCCCCGCCAAGTTCCTTCGTCATTGGATGGCCAAGGACGATGACAGCAAGGACGCTCGTGAAGAGGGGGTTGAGGGTGATCATCAACGAGGCGTCGCCGGCTGCTGTCCACCCCATGCCGTACATGAACAGGACTTGGTAGAGGAAGGTGGAGCACGCGCCGATCCAAAACAGACGCTTCCATTGCGCCATGCTTGGAACAAACCAGCCCTCAGACCACCTGAGCCAAAGAAGGAAGGCAGGCACGGCGATGAGGTAGCGCAGCCATGCGCCAAAGACCGGCCAATCGTCCATCTCAGTGGCGATGACCCGTCCGGCCGTCCACGCCACGCCCCAAAATCCAGCCACGAGCCATAGTCTGACGTGCAGACCGAGGTGGTTCATTCGAAGCGCTCCAAGCCCAGCTGGAGCACGCGGGCCCTTGGAAGCCCAATCTCCGGCAGTCCGGCGGCCGGGGCGTGCTTTTTCAGCCCCTCAATGCGGGAGACATACACGCCGTATGAGGCAATGTCGTCGGGTATGAATGGTGTGGGGAGGTTCATGGCCTCCAAGGCGGCGCATGCTTCTGCACTGTAGATCGGGTAGACCCGTCCGACAAAATGTGCCCAGCGCGATACCCGCTCGGCATCCACGCCATCAAGCGTCATCAGTTGCTCGAACAATCCGACATCGGGATAGCGGGCGCTGCGGAGGGCCATTTCGACTTCCATGGCCACGTCATCCGGCCATGCGAAGGGCTGTTCATTGGCCCATGCGTCAGCACGTTCGACCGTCTCGAGGATGTTGTTCTCCTTGGCGGAGTAGAGGACTTCACCGTAGGCGTCGTCGTCTTCCATGCCCCGGACGAGCGAAGGCAATTCGTCGTACAGTCGTTCGCAGCGTTCGGCGTTCACGCCGTAGAGCTCAACTGGAATCATCGTGATTCCTCCGGTTTAAGACTCAAGCAGAAATCGCGCCGATGCCCGTCGCACGCTGGCGTGCGGTGAGGGGCTTTTCGGAGATCCATTGCTGTTCGAAGATGGCTGGCAATGCGGCTTCGTCTTCGGGGGTTGGAAGGGCGGCGTGGAGGTAGGCCTCCCATGCAGCGTCGTCGCCTTCGAAGAGCGCGCCTTCGACCGTGTACCGGCCCTTAGCGAACGCACCAATGTCGCGATTGAAGTTCTCGTGGGGAACGTACAGGGCCGTGGCACCTTCAGGGAGGTAGCCACTCAGAGCGTTGACTGCGTTGACGATTTCCTGGTGGTAGTGGCCGCGGGCCTCTTCGTTGAGGTGGTCGCGGTCGAGGGCCACGCCCTCTTCCTGCTTCTTGCGCTCGTCCCAGCGGCCCTTGATGCCCCAGACGTACGCCCATTCTGCGGAGGAGGATTCGTCGACGCCGAAGAGATCGTGCGCGGTGGAGACCCACTTGTTGATGTAACGCTGGAGCATGTCCAATGGCACAACGCCAGCGGTGATGATGCGACGCAGTCCGTTGGACCCAGTGCCGAGGTGGAAGGACTCTTCCTTCAGCATTGGGCCCATCGAAGCGGCCAGCGGCTTGAACCCGGACGTGGACAACATGCCGAGTTGGAATTTGCCGTCTCGGTCAACGAACATCGTGTAGCAGAAGAAGTCCAACCAGTGCTTCATTGGCCGGTTGAAAGCGCCGAGGAGGCGGTCGCCTTCCTGGCCGTTCCGTTCGAGGAGCTTCTGTGCCTCACGGCGTCCTTGTTGTCCGAAGTAGGTCATCAAGAGATAAGCCATCTGCCACCCGTGGCGCTGTTCTTCAGCCATGATTCGGGCTGCAGCATACCGGTCGTATTCTGTTGGTGCGCTGGCCAGAAGGTGGCGTTGTTGCTCCACAGAGGCGAATTCGGTGTCGCCCTGTACGGTGATCATGGTGATCATGGCGTCACGCATGTTTTGTTGGGGTACTTGCATGGCCCGTTCCCACTTTGGTCGACCGGCCAAGTCACCGAACTCGATGACGTCGCCAGCACGGTCCCAATCGAACCTCACGTCGAGGTTGAAGTCGCCAAGCCATGCGCGTTCGAAACCCACGCGGTCTTGCCATTGTTCGAAGTTCGCAATCCAGTCGTCCCACGTTTCAGGCAGGTTGTCCATGATATCCGGAGGAGGTGGCCACCCTTGGGTCCATGGCGAACATGTTCGCGTGAACATGTTCGGTCGATTCAACGCGTCTTTCGAATGTCCTCTGCGTACGTGCGCATCACGGCCGATTCCATGCGATGCATTTGGGCCGAGAGCGTGGACTTCGCCACCCCAAGCAAGCGGGCCATCTCCGTGATGCTGGTGCGACGTGGGACGTCGTAGTAGCCCTCGCGAAGCGCGAGCTCGAACACCTGCCGCTGTTTTGGGGTGAGCAATTCCGTGCTGCTGCTTCGTGTCGAGAGCAAGCGGTGCGGCAAACCGTCCTCTCGGAAGCGTTGGATCAGGTTCCTCGCCTTGACCTGGGTGCATTCAATGGTCCACTCCACCCAGCCGTCCCGCACCTCGAACGGTGTGTTTGGGATCACGCCCACGTCAATGAGCGGTCGAAGAAAGCCACCTCCACCGGCGCTGATGTCCACGGAAGGCTGGCGTTGTTCCAAATCGCGCAAGGCTTCGATCTTGGGGTGGCCGTCAATGGACGCGTACAGCGCGGGGCTGCCTGAAATCCGTGCCGTGCCCCGCCCGCGGGCCAACGGCATGTGCTTCTCGATGCGGAGCAATTCGGTCGGGTTGGCCCGCGTCACGTCACCGGCCCAGTGGCCGTCCGGAAGCCGAACCTCGATGCGAAGCCGGTGCGTGCCCATGCCTCGTAAGCCGAACATGTTCGGTTAAGGCTGCCGTTGCGTCCACCACGTCAGCCCAACAGGTCTGGGTGCTCCTCGATGTAACGGATCGTGATGTCACGTGCCATGAAATCCTCCTCGTCCATGATTCGGCGGTGCAGCGGGATCAGGTGCTCAACGCCCGTGATGACCGTTTCATCAAGGGCCGTTCGCATGCGACGCACGGCGTCGTCACGGTCATGGCCCCACGTCAGGAGTTTGGCCAGCAAGGAGTCGAAGCAGCCCGGCATTTCGTAGCCCGGGTGCGCATGGGTGTCGCAACGGATGCCAAACCCTGAGGGGAAATGGCAGTCCCACAGCCGGCCTGGCGAGGGGATGAATTGCTTCGGGTCCTCGGCGTTGAGGCGGCACTGAATGGCGTGGCCTCGCCAGGTGATGTCCTCTTGCGCCACCGGAAGGTCCTCGCCCTGAGCGACGCGGATGCCAAGTTCAACGAGGTTGTAGCCGGTGATGAGTTCCGTGACGGTGTGCTCCACCTGGACACGTGGGTTGACCTCAAGGAAATAGAAGTCGCCGTTGGCGTCACGGAGGAACTCGAAGGTGGCCAAGCCCTTGTAGCCGACCGATTCAGCACCAGCGCAGACCAGCGCGCCGATTTCCGTCCGCTTTTCGTCGGTCAGCCATGGGCCTTCCTCGACCAGTTTCTGGTGCCGGCGTTGAATCGAACAGAAACGTTCACCGAAGTGGATGGCTTTCTTGCCGTCGGCCAAGACTTGGAATTCAACGTGTTGAGCTCCTTGGATGTACTTCTCAACAAACACACGGTCGTCGCCGAAGGCTGATTTTGCTCGGCTTTGACACAGCCGGAGGGCTCCTTCGAATTCGTCCGCGGCGTTGACGATCTGCATGCCGATGCCGCCACCGCCTGCGGCGGCCTTGATGATGACCGGATAGCCAATGTCTTCGGCAAGGGCTGCGGCCACGCTGGCTTCGCTGATGGGTTCGCTGCTCCCCTTGGCGGTGGGCAAGCCGGCGGCTTCCATGGCAGCGCGTGCCTCGATTTTGTCGCCAAGGAGGGTGATGACCTCGGCTGCGGGGCCGATGAACGTGATGCCTTCCTCTTCCAAACGATGGACGAAGGCGGCGTTTTCAGCCAAGAATCCGTAGCCTGGGTGAACGGCATCGCACTCCAAGTCCTTGGCCGCTTGGACCACGGCTTCGATGTCGAGGTAGCTGTCCAAGGGGTTCGTCCTGACGATTTCCAATGCCACGTCTGCGAGACGGACAGGAAGGGACAGGCGGTCCTCACGGCCGTGAATGATCGCGGCTTCGATGCCGAGGTCACGGAGGGTTCGGAGGATGCGCAGCGCAATCTCGCCACGGTTTGCAATCAGCACCCGCTTGAAGGCCATGCCCAATCGGAGGAACATACCGTCTATGATGCCCTCGGTCCTCAACCGTATGAAACACAGGACCGAAAGAGCGATACGGACCGACGCAGATGGGTGCTCATGAGCAGGGACGGGTTGGGCAAAGGCCGGGCGAGGGCCGAGAGAATCGTTGGAAAGGACTTGAACAACGACGGTGTGGTCACCAACCTGATCATCTGTGGGGACAGCAGGTTCTACGATTACGGTTGGCTGGAGTCCGAACTTGAGACGTGGATTGAGTACCATTGCTGGCCCGACGCGATCATCTGCGGTGGAGCCTCGGGCATTGACGCGTTGGCTGAACGATGGGCGAGCAACCACAACATCCAGTTCGTAGCCTTCGAGGAAGCCTGGGGCGCCCCTCGGCCGGGCGTCGAGGATGCAGGGCGTTCGGCGGCCGCGCCTGAATTGGTGGACACCTTGCTGCAGTACGCTACGCACGTGTTGGCGTGCCCGGGGCCAAAGTCCGTGTGGACCCATCGAATGGTGGAGAGAGCCCAATCTCAGGGCATTCACGTGATGGTTCGACCGGTCCCAGGGGACGATCAGTAGACGTCACGAAGGTAGCGCTTCTCTTCCTTCATCATCGTCTTCTCGATGAAGTGGGTGGCGTCTGCTTCTGACATGCCGCCGTGTTCCATGGCGATTTCGATGAGGGCGCGGTGAACGTCCTTGGCCATGCGCGATTTGTCGCCGCAGATGTAGAAGTAGGCGCCCTTGTCGAACCACTCCCACACTTCTGCACCGTGCTCCTTCAAGCGGTGCTGGACGTAGATCTTCTCTTCTTGGTCACGGGACCACGCCGTGGTGAACTTGTAGAGGTCCCCGCTGTCCATCCAGCTCTCGATTTCTTCCTTGTAGTAGTACTCGGTGTGTTGGGATTGGTCGCCAAAGAAGAGCCAGTTTCGGCCCTTCGACTTGTCGTACACACGTTGTTCCATGAAGGCGCGGAACGGGGCGATGCCTGTTCCTGGTCCGACCATGATGATGTCAACGTCGCCGTCCTCGGGGAGCACGAAGCTCTTGGTGGGGGACATGAAGACGTTGATTGGAGCGCCGCTGGTGTCGATTTCGTCCGCCATGTACAGGGTGCACAGTCCACCACGCTTACGACCGTGGTACTCGAAGCGGACGATGCCCACCGTGAGTTCGACCAACCCAGGATGGGCGTCGGGCGAGGACGAGATGCTGTAGAGGCGAGGCTTGACTTTCCCCGCGAGGTCGAGGAATTCTTCAGGCGTGTACCTGAGGTTGAATTCTCGCATGATGTCGACGTAGTCACGCGTCCAGAGGTAGTCGGCCACGGCTTCGGGGGAGGCGTTGATGCTCTCCACGCGGGACCGTGCATCTTCTCGGGGTTTTCCTGCCGCGAGGGTTGATGGTTCGGCGCCAGACCGTTCACGCTGAACGAAGGACAAACTCACGCGGAGGCCGCTGGGCTTGACGCGCCCCATGAGGTCCGACACGAAGTTCGAACTCGCCATGTGAATTTCCAGGTCCTTCTTCAGGGCGTCACGCAGGGTGCGCTCGCCGGCGTGGGTGGTCACCGGGTGTTCGGGGTCCCAGCCCTGCAGTTCGATCATCTCGTCGACGATGAAGGGTGGATTTTCTGGGATGACGCCAAGGGCGTCGCCGACCTTGTAGGTCATGCCCGAGTCGCCAAGGTCGAACGCGATGTGGCGCGTTTCCTTGCGCGACCCTTCACCGTTGAGGATGTAGTTGTCCACGATTTTGGACGGGTAGGGGTTCTTCAGCGACCAATTTTCGCCCATCTGACTCACCGACGCAAGCGTCAGGCGTGCCTCTGAAAGGGTCCTTATCATCCTTGTCAAACGCCGCTGTTGACCTCGCCGATGGGTCCATGTGGCCTTCCGCTTTGGCTGACGCATGGCCCCTCGCGTGGACCTGTTGGGGACAGGGAACGCGTTCCTTCCACGTGGAAGGCTCCACTCAATGGCGCTCTTGGACGGTCAGCACCTCATTGACGCGTCCCCAACGGCCCTCATCGCCCTCCGGCGTGCGGGCCGCTCTCCTGCAGATCTCCGCACCATTTTGATCACCCACTTGCACGGTGATCACGTGTTTGGTCTGCCCTTCTTGTTGCTGGAGCGGAAGTACATCTCCGACCGCGAAGGCGCCCGCCCCCTCCGCATCGTGTGCGCACCAGGGGCGTTCGAACGGATTCAGCTTCTGTGCGGTTTGGCGTACCCGGGCAGCCTTGACGGCTTTCTCGACACGGTCGAGGTCGTCGAAGCCAGCGAAGGGACGCTCGAAGGTGGATGGTCTTGGTCGCGCTTCGAAGTGCATCACGACGACGCCGTTGACCCACACGGTTACCGGTTCAACCACGAGGACGGCGCATCGTGGCTTCACAGCGGAGACAGCGGACCTTGTGCATCGCTGGAGGCTGAAATTGGGCGTGTGTCCTTGACGGTGGTCGAGATGGGCGTCCCGGACTGGGTGGACACGGACCACCATCACACGCCAAAGGACATTGTGGCGCTCGCCACCCGTCATCCTGAGGTCCACTTCGTGATCACGCACACCTTCGTGGACGACGACGTTGCTGGCGCAGAAGTGATGTCAGTGCCGCTTCCGGACATGCCGAAAAACGTCCATCTGGCGAAGGACGGCGAGGGGTGGTCTTGGAACGGCCAAGCCTGGATGTTTGGATGAAAGAATCCGTTCCAAATCCCTGAAAATGGGCCCCTCCAATTGGGCCCATATAAACCGACAACAGCGCACAAGATGACGGTTTCATTTTCACCTCGGTGGGCAGGCTTATGAGGGGGACTCGGACTCCCGCGAGACATGCTGTGCGTGTGCTCCGGAAATCTTCGGGGACACGCTATGGAGGGGTGGTTCCAGTGAGTGGAAACATCTTCGACAAGGCCCTCGGCCGTGCGACGTTGTTCCGCAACAAGGAGCACCTCCGCCACAGCCATCAGCCGATGAAACTCCCCCACCGTGAGCGGGAGATTGAGCAACTGACGTTCAACTTGGTCGAAGCGCTGAACGGACAAATTCCGTCAAACATGATCCTCTACGGCGTGACCGGTGCCGGAAAGACGGCTGTCACCTCCTTCGTCTGCAACCAATTGGTGGAGAAGGGGCAACAAATCGACCGTGACGTCTTCGCCATCACGGTGAACTGCCGGCAAATCGACACCCAATACCGTGTTTTGACGCACCTTGGAAACTCGATGCTCGAAGCGCATGAAGTGGACGAGATTCCCTTCACCGGTTGGCCCACCGACCGCGTGTTGGGTGAACTGGTCAAGCGGATGGAAAAGCGTGCAGGCGTGTACATCATCGTGCTCGACGAAATCGATCATTTGGTTCGCAAGGCCGGAGACGACCTGTTGTACAACTTGACGAACCTCAACACGTCGCTTAAGGCGGCGCGGTGCTGCGTCATCGGCATTTCGAACGACCTGAAGTTCACCGATTTCCTCGACCCGCGTGTTCGTTCCCGTCTTGGTCAGCAAGACGTCGTGTTCAACCCCTACGACGCCGACCAACTTCGCGACATCCTCGTTCAGCGATCTTCGAGCGCGCTGCACTCTGAGGCGTTGGAAGAAGGCGTCATCGGACTGTGTGCCGCGTTGGCTGCGCAGGAGCACGGCGACGCGCGTTGCGCGCTGGATTTGCTCCGTGTTTCGGCCGAAAAAGCGGAACATGAGGGCACTGCAACCGTGGCCATCCGTCACGTTCGGACCGCCCAATCGCAGATCGAGGCCGACCAAATCACCCCGGTCATCCATTCCTTGCCCACGCAGCAAAAGCTCGTCCTCTCTGCCGTCCTCCTCACCGAGCGCACGGGTGCCAGGGGCGTCCAGACCGGTGAGGTCTACGACGTCTACGACCAAGCGTGCCATCACGTTGGCAAGGCCCCGCTGACGGCGCGCCGCGTCTCGATGCTGATTTCCAACCTCGACATGCTGGGGCTCATCACAGCACGCACCGTCAGCCGAGGGCGATACGGCCGCACCAAAGAAATCCATTCGAGCCTGCCCCCCAACGTGGACGCGGCGGCCATCATCCAAGACGCAGAACCTGATTTGGAACCGATCTTCAGTTCGAAGTATCGCCACCAGAGCAGGCTGTGAGTCGCGCCATTGACTGCGACGTCGTTATAACAAGAGGGCAGGTGGCCAGCGACATGACCGAGACGTCCAACGAAGGCCGCGGCCTCGTCCAGATGGTCATCGAGCCCTCGTCCGCGACCGCCCGCTGGTTCGTGGGCCTTGGCGTGTGGGGTCTTCTGCTTGCGGTCCTCAACCTCATGGGCATGGCCCATCCCGGCTACCGCATCTCGTGGGCCGGCGTGCTCAGCATGGGCCGCCTCAACGCCGCCTTCGAGGCGCACGCCACGGCGCCCGCTTTCGTGGCCAGTGACCTTGTGTTCATCGTCCTCTGTGGTGGCTTGGTGGCCCTTGGCTTCCGGACCATCGCCAACGAAGAAGGCAGCGTGGCGGGCTTCTTCCGCAGCCTCGTCGACAACTCCACATGGCGTGCCCTCGGGTCCGCCGAAGGTGGCATCTCCCACACCGTTGGTGCGTGGTGCCTTTTGGTCGGCCTTCTCTTCTACGTCATCCGTGGGGCGATGCACACCAACTGGTTCGACCCCGGCGTCTACGCCGTCAGTGCCGTGCTTGTGGCCTTTGGATTCGCTCTGCGAGCCCTTGCACTGACCGATTCCGACGCGTGATCAGCGACGACGATGGCCGTTCCGGCCGGTCAACGCATCCAATGCACCGAGCATCAGCCCGGTCCACAGGGCCCAGGACCACGCCAGCAAGAGCATACGGAGCGAATAGGCGGCCTTCGAGACCATCCATGCGAGGCGGTTTCTGCGACGAACGTTCGCCATGACCTCTCTGTTGACCGCCCCAAGGGCGCTTCCCCACATGACGCATTCCGAAAGGAAGACCAAACCAGCCCAGACCGTAAGGCCCGTCATGGTGGACGCCATGAGGTCCACGGGCAACGTCCCCCCGCCTCCCTGCTGGACCCGCCAGAGAATGGATGGTCCAAGTGCGGCCAAAAACGCCACCCATGAAGCCACGCGAAGGGGCATCATGGTGAGGACCAGCAAGGGCGTTCCGAGGAAATCGAAGGCCATGCCTTTGCGAGCCCGACGAGGCCAGCGCCGCATGATGCGCACGTGGGCTCGAGCGTCACGTCGCCGTTTGGCCACGAATCTCTGCCGCCCCTCCTCTGGGACGTGCCGGACCATGGCGTCAGGCGTGTAGACGATCGTGCCGCCAGAGGAAAGCATCCGAAGGCTGACTTCCATGTCTTCGGCATGGTACCAGCTCGGGTCGAATCCTCCAGTGGCGCGCAGGGCTTCGGAACGGAACATCGAGCACGGTCCGTTGGCGAGGCTGGTGCGACGGGGTCTGCTGCGGTACTTGCGCTCGATTTCGATGGAGCGCAACCGGGACACAAGGTCGTCACCCTCCTCGAAGATGGTGCGTCCGGTCACGGCGGTCACGTCTTCGTTGTCAAGGCCGAGGCGCGCCGCCATCAGGGCCTCAATCCAGTCGGGCATTGGACGAACGTCGATGTCTGTGATGGCGATCCATTCGCCGTTCCCTGCCTCCGCCGCTGCGTCACGCCCTGCGGACAATCCTTCTGCGGGGCGGCGAAGAACGTGAACGGGGACTTCTCCTGTTGGGTCGTGAAAGGCCTGCAACAGTTCGCCTGAACCGTCGGTGGAGCCGTCGTCGACCGCGACGATTTCCAACGGACGCCAGGTTTGTTTGAGCAAGGAGTCCATGCACCCTTCGACCCATTTTGCGCCGTTGCGAACGCAGACGGTGACCGTGACCAACGGCGCGTGTTCGTCCATCAGCGCACCTCGAAAGCGTTCAGGATGGTTCTGCATCGTTCCTTCATGTCCAAGGTGGTGCGCTGCACCATCAGGCCTTGGCGCGGCATGCCGAAGACGATGATGGCGCCCAAGGGGGCAAGCAGGTGGAGGTAGAGCGGGGCCATGTCCTCCTCGCCGTCCACCACCAACACGCAAGGGACATCGGCGCGGAGCGAGTCCTCGAGTTGAGCGAGAAGGTTTGGTGTCAGCACGCCTGCAGGCGAGGTGGCGTCACGTCGGAGGGGGAACGCGGTCAGGTCCACGGTATCCTCGTCGTTTAGAGCAACGCGCTTCGTTTGTCCGTCGATCAACGCAAGATTGGGAACCACGTCCATACTGAGCATGACCTTCGCGGTGACGTCCCCCACGGCGATCAGCGGTCCGTCGAGCGTCGACAGGTCATCCAACACCGCAGCCATAGCGACCTCTGGATGATCTTCTGGGCCAGGGTAAGGTGTTCCTGAAGGCGTCTTCAAATGCGCTTCAGCGGCCGGGCTCATCGCCATGTCATGTTCCCGCCACTCTGAAGCAATCCATGCTCCGCCCGTGGTGTCCATGTGTCCGTTTCTGATGGCGGTCGAGGAAAGGATGGTTCCCTCATCGTTCGTTCGATGCTGCACTTCGATGAGCACCAAGGGCTCGAATCCTCCCTCGGCCCTTTTCCGATTGATGGCTTCTCCACCCGTGCGCGTTTCGGGACTGACCACCAACGCATCGGCCGTGGGGTGGCGTGGTGCAGGGCCAAAGGCGTCCTCAAGCATGTGAAGGCTCCAGCCGGTTTCTCGGATGGAACGCAAGGCGTCTTCGACAGCAGCCATGCGGTCTTCGACCGGCTGAATGCGGTGATCTTTGGCGAGCGCCATCTGGTCGGTCGTGATGTGCACCTCAAGGTGGGCAGCCGCTTCAAGCCCCGCGCGTAGCAGGTCTTTGTGGCCGTCGTGGAGGCGGTCGAAGGTTCCCCCGAGGAGGCACCGGGCGTGCCCTCCTGTGGAGGTCATGCACCAAGCGACGCCGCTGAGCCCTTCATGGCATCGGCGGCTGAGTTGGTGAAAAGAGGGGTCTGTCCCCCCGCACGAACGGCCCGCTTCATCGCCTCACAGCTCTGGGGCCTGACCCATGTGCAGGGGTTGTCTGTGCGACCGGTTGGTTGGCTCGGAGTCATCCGTACGTCATCCGAGGACCCATGTCCGATCACAAGTACCGCTGTTGCTCCGCTGATCATCCCCGAGGGTCACAGCGGTCTTCGAAGCGGGCCACTGCCTTGGTATCGAACGTCATCGCCTGTTTGCACAGTGGCTCGGCCCGATGTTGCAGGTGTGGCAAGCCGCCGTCCGGCGGTTCACCTATCAACGCGTCGATGACGCAGCGCGAGGCTCAGGGGGCCGGTTTCTTTCCCCAAACCGACGAACGTCGGCCATAATTCGGGCGAGGTGAGGAGCCAGCACGCCTCTGGATGGGTCCGGCCAAGGGGCGGAGGCCTCCCTTCTTGTGCGGCGATGGCTCCCTCGGCCAAATCGAACAAAGCCTCGGTTTGGGGCGATTCTTCAATCAAGTGGACGTCCGAAAGGTCCCTGCCGTCAAAGGACAAGTGTGGGTTTGGCGGTGCACAACCAGGCGGGCCTTCACCGTCCAAGGCTGTGGCGATGATCGGCCAGATCAGGTCGCAGCCCTCCAACCATCGCCTTCCTCGGGCCGAGGCCAAGACATTGGGCAGCCACTCTGGCAGCCACGGTGCCCACCATCGCCACGGCAGGTCTTCGCATCTGCGAATGATCGTGTCCACGTTCGGAGGGGCATTGGGGGCGCTGAACCATGCATGCCACGTCGCCAGAGGGCCGTTTCGAGGCCCTTCCCGCAACGGGAGTGACGTGACAACCTGCCATACCCTCGGCAGCACGGTTTCGAAGTGAAGCGGATCATCCATCCACGCCCCCACGTCTTCAGGGGCTGGTGGATCTCCTCCGCGGAGCAACAACAGACGTGCCGTGCAGGCCACGGAATGGGATGGCGCCCCTTCGGGTTGGGGTTGCCGGGTCGGGTCTTGCTCAAACCTGCGGGCCAGTTCAAGGGCGTAGGTCGCTCGTTCATCGTGCATCGCTCTGGAGGCGTCCTCGCTCAACCAAGCGTCAGAGGCCATGTTGGCCTCGTGCAGACCGATCCACGCGTCGGGGATCACCGCGCCAATCCGACGCCACCTCCGTCCACGTTCCCCGGCGGTTGAGGCAATCCATGCCGCGAGCGGATGCTCGCGTTCCATCTCGTCGGCGAGGTCGTCGTCGCCTTCCGGCCACACCGCCAAGGCCCGACGGATTTCACGGTCGCCTGCTGCAGTGGTGCGTTCTGATTGGCGGCCAACGTCATCGTTCGTTTGCCCTGCCATGAGGTCAGCGGCAGAGCGTGGAATCGTCCCCTCCCACAGGTTTGGCTTTCGAGGTCGCTGTTGACGGTCTTGAGCCAACCGCAACCGAGTGACTTCGTTGAGGTGCACCCAACGCTCGCCGTCGTGATCGATCAGCCACGTGCCTTGTTTGTGCTCTTTGAGTCGAGCATCCCCGGCCACCAGCAACCGGCAACGGCCGTCGGCCATCACGCGTTTCAGTAATTTTGCATGCTTCGCGTCGAGGGTCCATTCGCCTTGCACGGCATCAGAGGCGTGCTCAAGCACCCACTCCCAGATGGCACGTGTCCCTTCTCCGTTGGTGCGGGCCAGTTCGTGGAAGGAGGTCTCGCCTTCGACCCACGTCGTTGGTCCGAAGGCGGCCAAGGCCGCATGGGCCACTTCGCTTGGTCGGCCACGCCGGTTTCCACGAAGCCGGTCAAGCACCCGTTGCGTTCGGCGATCGAGTTCAGCTTCACTGAGGCGTGGATGCCGGTGCCTCATCCATGTGCGCAGGAGGGATTGTGGCCGCATGGCCATGGGCTCAGGTCGGGCGGAACGCAGGACGGTGAAGCCATGCTGGCCTTTGAGCAGCGCTTCACGCCTCCATGCTTCGCCCAACTGTCCGAGGATGGGAGTGGACGGCCTGCACGGGACTTGCGTGCCTTGGACCAATCCGAGGTTGACGCTGCTCCGGTTGAGGGCTGCCGGGGCGGTTTCGTGGGGCGGTTCGGTTTCAAACCACGTTCCAGGGGGCATCGTCCATCGGTCCTGCCCGCTCATGACACGCGCTCGAACCAGCGCCAAACGCCTCCCGCCTTGCGTCCATGTTCGGATGTCGCCCAAGGAGGCGTCACTTGGAGGGGCGTCGCACGGTTCGAGCGTGTCAAGATCGAACCACTGAGGCTGGCTTCGCACCGCGCACCACGCGCCCCCCCGTGTGTTTCCACTGGAGGCCAACAGGGGGGCGCCTTCGATGCCAAGGCGCCTTGGAGGCAACCAAATCAGGTCGGAAGGCACGCGTTCTCCGTAAGCAAGCACCACCAACGGGCCGTCTCGGGTCAACAAGACGTTCGTGCCCTCCGTCCTCGGTTCTCGTGTGGCTTCTCGCAGACGCTCAAGCGCGTCCTCTTGGAGGCGCAGCAATCCATGTGGGCTCAGGTGATGCGGTGCGCCACGTACGCCCTCACGCTCGTCCCGGGTCACCAAGGCCTGCTGCCTGAGTGTACGAAGGGTGGAAGAGGTGTGCGACGTGGCCAATCCCAGCCGCTGTGCAAGGGCTGACACGGTGGCGGGTCCGTCGAGAAGCTCGTCGAGGATCCTCCTCTGGTAGCCGCTTCGGATCCGTGAAGTGGCCATCTGTCCGCCTCTAAGCCAAGGGAAGGTGTATCGATTTATGAAATCGACCTCTGATTTCTTTAGTCGTTACATTTCATTACACATTTCCATTGGAAAATGTAAATTCTGTGCAAGGGCGCCTCCACTTTCCTTCCATTTCCCACCGCGAACGCGTAGTTCCGTGTAACAATGGAACCGTTTCTGTCGCTAATATGATATAGGCGTCCGCGTCCCTGTGATTCATGGCCTCGGATGACCGGGGCCGGGGAGACTGAGAGCATGAAGACCGTCCGCATCCGAGAGAAGATCAAGAAATTCCTGGGCGACCGCCCGCGCAACACCGCAGAGATCCTCGAACACATCAACAGCACCATGCGCCACGGCACCACCAGCCAACAGCTGGGCAACGTGCTCTCCAAGGACAAGGACATCGTCAAGGTCGGTTACATCAAGCGCTCCGGAATCCTCTCCGGCGGCTACGACATTTGCGAGTGGGCCACCCGCACCTGGGTCGCAGACAACTGCCC
>DALQ01000074.1 GCA_002496845.1 Euryarchaeota archaeon UBA495 | reverse complement strand
GACGGATTCGTAGAGCAGGTCCAGCGGATCTTGGTCGGTCAACTCCAGCGTGTCCATGTGCGGTTCACGCCAGCAGTAGGTGCAGGCCAGGTTGCACTGATCGACCACGGGTGACATTTGCATGCAGGTGTGGCTCTTGACGCCGTAGAAGGTGCCCTTGTAGCACGCGCGGTCGCGGATCAAGGATTCCTTGGTCCAGTGGCAGGTCTTCACGCCGCCGTGCTCCCCTACGATGTGGTAGCGTTGCTTCTGCAGGGTAGCTTTCAGTGCCGGATCCATGCCCATGGCCTTCGCCTCCCTGAGTGCCAAGCCCACGGTCGGCAAGGCCGGTTGGGGCGGACTCGGGCGCCCAGAGGGCCGTGCCCGACTTCTTCAATCGGTCGGCTCAACGGTTGACGAGCGGCAGGAAGGCGTTGGCCGCCTTTTCACAGGCGTTGGCCACGTCGTCCATCCGCTGCAACACGCGGTACATGTGCACCGCGGCGAGCGGGTCGCCGCCGCCTTCGCTGAACACATGGGCCGCTGCCTTGGCTTCGATCAAATCCGCTTCGTGCTCGAGGAGGTTGACCTTTCGAATCAGTTCGCGAACGTCGTTGGCTCCCTTCCTTGTCTCGCCAGACAGCCCGTAGTCGCGCAAGGCACGCACGGTTTCTTCGTAGGCGCCGACACAGGCACGGACCGCTTGGGCCATCTCTTGCAGGTTCTTCTTTGCTGTCTCGTCGTCGAACAACGGCCGGAAGGACAACTGTTCAGCCACGTTTTCGGCGTAGTCTGCAATGCGGTCTTGGCGCGTGATCATGTGCAGCTTCTCTTCGGTGCTCGCAATGAGGCGGACGCTCGGCGTCGAAAGCGCTTCACGCAACGTGGCCTTGAGTCGGTCGGCCTTGTGTTCTGCTTCGCTGGTCGCCTTGACGGCCTCGTCGAGTTTCTCGTCACCCTCGATGGCGAGGTCAACGGCTTCGAGCATGCAGTCCACGGTCGCGGTCACGGCTGTGGCGTGCTCGCGGAAGATTTCCAAGGGCGTCACGGCGGCGCCGTCCCCACCGATGTCGGCGAGCGCTTCCTCGACGTGAATTTCGTTGTCCTTGGTCCGCCACATGACCGTAGCAACACCGACGAAGGCCAGCGTGACAAGCACGACCATGGTGAGGAAATCGCCGCCAGACAACACCAGCAGGACCACCGATCCGAAGGCTGCAGCGGGAAGGGAAGCGACCCATGAAGCCGCGATCTTCCCAAAGACGCGGAAGTCCACCGCCTTTGCACCGCCTGCGAGGCCAACACCCACCACGGCACCCACGAGGGTGTGAGTGGTCGAAACGGGGACGGCAAGGAAGGGCATGGAGAAGGCCAAGATGGTTGTAGCAGCACCAAATTCAGCCGCGAATCCACGGGTTGGCGTGATGTCGGTGATTTTGCTTCCAATGGTCTCCATCACGCGCCATCCCCACGTGACGACACCGATGGCGATGCCAGCGCTGCCGATGAGGATGAGCCAGAGCGGGATGTCGGCTTTTGCCGCCAGCATCCCGGTTTCGCTGGAGAGCACTTGGTACACCGCGGCCATGGGGCCAATGGCGTTGGAACGGTCGTTGGCACCGTGGGCAAAGGCCACGTACGCTGCAGTGATGATTTGCAACCAAACGAAAATCCGCTCAACGCCCTTGAAACCGCGCGTTTCTGCCTCCAAGTCGACCTTGCGAAGCACGAGGTGGAGGATGACGGATGCGAAGATTCCAATCGCGAGGGCGAACAAGAGGGCGTTGATTGGGAACCAAGCGCCCTGATGGACCGCGTCTACGCACTCGGGGTACACCACGACATCGACGCCTTCGGGACAGTAGTGCGTGAACGGGTTGAACGATCCGCCTTCCTTGACCGGCAACCAGTCGTACTTGGAATTGATGATGCCCATGGTCTCAATCCGGCCAAAGAAGCCCTTCAGCGCCTTGAACAGGAGCGCGAGCCCCAACACGAAGAAGGTGGGCAGTGCCAGGATAGGGGCGAGTGTTTTCGCCCGTTGTGTGGGATTCTCCGCGTCCAAAATCGTCGCTCTGACGATGGCAAAGGACAGGAAGGCGAGGATGCCGCCGATCAACGGCGAAGCCACCCACGACATCACCACCTTACGAACAACGCTCCAATCGATGAGTTCCTCACCGAATTGCACCTCGAGAATGAGGCCAACACCGATGATGCCGCCAATGATGGAGTGGGTGGTCGAGACGGGCAAACCCATGCGCGTGGCGACCGTCAACCAGACCGCGGCAGCCATCATGGCAGCCACGAAACCGAGGGCAAGGGACTGCGACAAATCGTAGAACTTGTCCGGATCGGACATCTCGAGTTCGAAATTGACCGTCAAGATGCCTTTTCGGACGGTTTCCGTCACCGCGTCGCCGGCAAAGAACGCGCCTGCGAACTCAAACACGGCCGCGATGATGACCGCTTGTTTCAGGGTCAGCGCTCGTGAACCGACGCTGGTTCCCATGGCGTTCGCCACGTCGTTCGCACCGATGTTCCAGGACATGTAGGCGCAGACCGCGAGCGCGACAATCAGCAACAGGGTGGTGGCAGGCTCCATGTTCTCCGGAGCAGGAATGGGTATTCCTTCTAACCCAATATAGACTATATAGACTATGGATTTGGGGGGCTCATAATGTTTCGGAGCGAGAAGCGTCGATGCCGACCAACGCGCCCATCACCATGTTGATCTGGGTCTCTGAGAGGTCGATGGTGTAGGCACAGAGGCGGCGTATCTTTTCCGTAAAGCGAAACAGGATGACGCTGTTGTTCTGGTTTCCTTTGCCGTGCTCAATGATGCTTTCTTCAAACGCTTCCAAGGCCTCAATCGACTGCTCAAGCTCCCGTTTTGCGTCGATGACGTGATTGACGTCCTTGACGTAGATGTTCCTGATGACCGTGCGAAGGGAACCAAGCCAGACGTCCAAATGCCGACAGGGTTCGGAAATCAACGCTGGATTCAGCCCTTCTCGATGGTTCAGCACGATGTTGGCAAAGGACCTCGCGTGGTCACCCATGCGCTCGAGCGCCCTCGCCATGGCGAGGTGTTCCACGGCTTGAAGTCGCGTCACGCCAAGGGTGCGTTCGATGTTCGGAGATTCCAAGGCCATGGCCACTTGTCGATCGATGAGCAAGCGACGAGCATCGATTTGCCGCTCTCGCTCCTCAAGGTCGTCAAGGGGCTCCTCGACGCCGTCGTTGAGGTAGGTCGCAGCATCTTCCACGATCGACGTCACCAGGAGATACATACGGTTCAGCGACACTTGAAGCGAGAGTTCACTTGGTTTCAGCAGGGAGAGGATGTCCATCCCGTCCTCGCTGTCTTCGCCGACCTCCATGCCACGCGTGTCTCGGAGGAAGGATCGAATGATTCGCCGCTCCTGAGGTCCCATGCCCTTGCGCTTCCTGACAGAAATCGCGTCCGCTCCTGAAACGTACAACCCAATGAGGAAGTCGTACAAGGCGTGACCTGGAAGATGATCCAAATCGACCACGGCAGATCTGCGCACAGGTTTGACTTCCGTGGGCGTGATCCGCAGTTCCCCCGTCGGGAGGGATTGCACACCGACCACCGTGCCTCGTTCGAGTCCATGGTCACGAATCCAAGGCTTCGGCAAGGATACGATGAACGTCGAGCCCCCGGTCACCTGGAGCTTCCGGTACTCAATGGGTAAGACGTCGTTGGTCGGCAGCACGTCGTTTTGAGCCGTCTTCATGGCCCTAAGAATATAGTTCTCTATATCACCGTTGCTTCCGTCGACTGCCATCCTCAAAACAGGTCGCCCCCTCTTCTTTTCATGCGCGCCACCTTCGCTCACGGCCTGTGGAGCAGCCCCGACAGCGGCAAGGCCGAATGGCTGCGTTCGCACGGTTGGGAGGTGCACGCGCTCGACATGCGCAAGCACGGTTGGGATCAAGCGAGCCAAACGCGCGTCGTGCTCGAGGCCATCGACGAGATGGGGCCCTTCGACGTGCTGATCGGGTCGTCCTTCGGTGGTCTCGCCACCGCCAATGCCGCGGCGCAGCGGCCCGAGCTTGACCTTCGTTTGGTGCTCCTCGCTCCGGCCTTTGGCTACCTCGACCTGCTTCGGGCCGACCTCGGTGAAGCGGGCATGGCGGCCTGGGAAGCGTCGGGAGCGCACACCTTCCACCCGCCCGGCTGGGAGGAACCGGTCGTGATGCCGTGGTCCTTCGTGGAGGCGGCCAAGCCGCTGGCGTGGCCAGCCTTGCCGCATCCAACGGCCATCCTGCACGGCTCAAACGACGTCGTGGTGCCGCTGGCGCACAGCCAGAAGGCCTTGGAAGCGAACCCAATTGCAACGCTCACGGTGGTCGATGACGACCACCGTTTGCAGGGCAGTTATGCCGAGATGAAGCGCTTGGCCGAGGGCCTGCAAAACGGTTGAATTTCCACACCAGTGTAGAAAGTGCATCAGCGGTGTGCCTCAGTTTACCGCTGTTTTATATCGGTCCGGCGCCAAGTATTAGGTGAGGAACACACGCATGGACATTTACCTGGAACGCTTTGTGAACGACGCGATGGACCGCCAGGTCCACAGGAACGGCATTTTTGGACAGCGGATGCGCAAGCTCACCCGCTCTCTCCTTGGATGCCCTGCGCTGCGGTACGGTGGCACGCACCGGATCAGCAGCCGCACGGGGGTGAAGGCATGAGGGATCCTTGGCTTGACCTCTACGTGACCGACGTGCTCGACCGTCAGGTTCACCGCAACGGCATCCGCTTCTTGCCCCGCTGGCTTCGCTGGCGCAAGTGATTGCGCTGGCTTCGTCCCTGATGCATGTGGTGCCGCCGCGAACATGGGTTGAAATACCATTTTCACGGCCGAAAAATCACATGATGCTCCGCATTGAAGCCCTCACCAAGGCATTTGGCTCAGGAGCGAACAAACTCCACGTCCTCAAAGGCGTGGACATGACCATCGAAGAAGGCGAGATGGTCGCCCTCATGGGGCCATCTGGCTCGGGCAAATCCACGTTGCTGAACATCATTGGTGGCCTGCTTGCAGGCGACGAAGGCAGCATTGCGCTGGACGACCGCACCTACGGGCTGAAGGGCCCGGCCAGCGTGGTCGATGTGCGTCGAAATCAAGTCGGATGGATCTTCCAAGACTTCCACCTCATCGATGGCTTGTCGGCCATCGACAATGTCGCCTTCGCGCTCGAAGTGGCTGGTGTTTCCTCTAAGGAAGCGGAAAAGCGAGCCATCCACGCGCTCGAGCGTGTCGGACTCGGCGACCGCATGGAGCACGTGCCTGAGCAACTCTCCGGCGGTCAACAACAGCGTGTGGCCATCGCACGTGCCATCGCCGGCGAACGACGTCTTCTCCTTGCGGACGAGCCGACAGGAAACCTCGACATTGCAAGTGCAGCAGAGGTTCTCGCCTTGTTCAAGTCCCTGTGCGCGGACGAATCGAAATCGATGTCCATCCTGATGGTCACCCACGATCCAGACCTGGCTTCCAAGGCCGACCGCATGTTACTCTTGCGCGACGGTCAGACGGTGGCCTCCGACATCCGGAGCGCTTGGGGCCTTGACGAAGCAGGTGAGGAAAAATGAGCGAGGAAGGACGCATGGCCCGGTTGAAGGAGCGTTTGTCCTCTTTGCAGGACGCCCCAAACGCCCTTCGTTTGGCCACCCAATCCGCATGGCGCGGTCGCGAGCGTGGGCTCGCGGTCGTGGCGGGTGTGTTCCTCGCCAGTTTGGTCATCACCACCGTGCTCTCCTACGGCGTTGGGCTGTCGCAAATTTTCTTCCAAGAATCACTCGAAACCGAGGTCTACGATGCCAAGGTGGAATTCCGTCGTGCGCCCGCCGAGGGCGCATCCGGTTGGACGAACGACACAGCCGAGTTGCAGTCCGTCTGCACCGAATTACTCGACGGTTTCGTCGAATTTGAGGACTGCATGGTGGTCCTTGGGCGGCAAGGTTTGCACACCACCTCGTTCTTTTCTGAGGAATTCGCCTATGCCCAGCCTCTGGAGATCACCAGCGTGGTTGACGATACGAACCTCAATTGGACCTCAGACGTGTTCGATTATCCAGAATTGGCCGATGCTGGCCCACCAAGTTCAACGGTCCGCGCCGTACGTTTCATCGACGACAGTGGCTTTGACGGTGTCTTTGCCGATCGCATCAAAGACACCGTGATCACCGGGTTGGGTGAATGGCCCAACGCCTCGACTGCGGTTGACGAACGCAGCATCATGCTGCCCGCAAGCGTCGCGTCCGATGCACGCGCCGAAGTCGGCGACGTGCTGGAGTCGCTGACCTTCGCCATGGTCGTGGACCGGAATCTTGCCGTGGAAGGAGGGATTTCCGAATCGGACTGCGAAGGGGGGGACATCAAGGCCAGCGAGAACGGTATGGTCTACTGCCGCATGTTGGTGACCGTCA
>DALQ01000109.1 GCA_002496845.1 Euryarchaeota archaeon UBA495 | reverse complement strand
GGCATCCTCGTCGGAGTCAGCATCGGGGGGAGCATCATCGCTCTCGCCATCCTTGCTTACTTCGTGCTCACCGTCTGATCATTCATCTTCGGGAACCGTCGGTTCCTTCAGGGCCAGATCCACGTTTGACAGGTCTTTGAGCTGAGCAGCCGTGTTGTCCGCCACCTGCATCTTCTCCAAGCGGCGAGCCTGTGGGAGCACGCGAGTCTCCCAACTGTTGACGGCTGCGTTGTAGGCCTCGCTCGCTTGGTTCAATTCCGTCCCGACCTTCGCGAAATGGCCTGACCACGTCGCCATACGGCTGTAAAAGAGGCGCGCGGTGTCGACGATTTCCTGTGCTTGTTGTGCGAATTGCACTTGTTGCCACGTCAACGCCACCGTGCGCAAAAGGCCGATGAGGGACGCAGGAGAGGCAATGACGACCCGTCGGTCCATGGCCCACTCATGCAGGGCCGGATCGCGGTCAAAGGCGGAAGAAATGAGCGCCTCGGACGGGACGAACATCACCACAAATTGTGCACGGTCCCCGAAGCTGCTCCAGTATTCCTTGCGGGTCAGTTCCGTGACTCGGCCACGAAGGGCCTTGGCGTGCTGATCAAAGAGTGCTTCACGCTGCGGTCCTTCTTCGGTTTCCAAGGCCTCAAGGTAGTGCTTCGCCGTCGCTTTTGCGTCGATGGGGATCACACCGTTCCCAGGCAGGTTCACGATCACGTCAGGACGCCCCGTGTCGGTGCTGGCCTGTTCCTTGAAGTCGGCATGGGCGTTCATGCCAGCGAGTTCGAGGATGTTGCGCAGGGCCACTTCGCCCCAGTCTCCTCGCACCGATGACGACCTACGAAGCGCCGTGGCCAGGTTGCTGGTTTCCGTACCAAGACGTGAGGCAAGGGCGCCGACGCGTTGCATCTCACGTTCAACTCCAACGATGGCATCCCTGCGCTTCTCCTCGAGTTCTTGCGTGGCTTCGCCAAGGGTGGCGAGGGATTGTTCAATGGGTTTGACGAGCCCTTCCATCTCCGTGATCTGGGCTTTTGCCTCCTTTTCGGCTTCGCTCTGCAAGCGTTTGAAGCGCTCTTCTGCGATGTCGAGGAAGTCCTTTCGTTGCTGTTCGGCCATGCGGCTGCTCAGGGCCGTCATGCGGTCCTCAAGGGCCTGTTCTTGCCCTTCAGAGGCGGACATTAAGGCTTCGAGACGCGCGATTTGGGCTTGGTCTTCAGTCCGCGCTTCTGCGGCACGTCGTGCGGCTAAGGTCCACGCGAGAAATCCGACCAGGCCGGCCAATCCAACGGTGATGAGGACGGTCTCAACGGCGCTCATGCCGCCCCATCGGCGTCGAGGGTTCTTGAACGCTCAGGGCAGAGGCTGCCCGCTGGCTGCGAGGATCAGTCCCAGGAAAGGAGGGCTTGGTCGTCCGGGCCGTGACTTGAACTCGGGATGGTACTGGACGGCCACGAAGTATGGATGGTCTGGCAGTTCCAAGATCTCACACCGCTCGCCGGTGTCGTCCTTCCCTACGAAAGTCAGGCCTGCGGATTCCAGTTGGGCGATGAGTTCTGGGTTGACCTCGTAGCGGTGGCGGTGGCGCTCATCCACGCTTTCCAGCCCGCCGTAGAGCCGCTTCACCTTGCAGTCGTCCACCTGGAAGAGCGTCGGGCGGCTGCCAAGCCGCATGGTGCCGCCAAGATGGGTCGTGGAAATTTCCGGCATGAAGATGACCGCGGGGTTGGGGCAGTCTTCGTCGAATTCCGTGGAGGTTGATCCCTCCATCCCAAGCACGTTGCGTGCGAATTCGATGGCGGCCACCTGAAGTCCGAGGCAGATGCCAAAGTAGGGTACGCCATTGGTTCGGGCGTAGTTGGCGGCCAGAATCTTTCCTTCGACACCACGGTGGCCGAAACCGCCGGGGACGAGGATGCCGTTCGCGGCGCGCAGGCGGTTCCACGCATCCGAATGCACGTCCTCTGCACTCCCGTCTTCGAGGTCGCTTGCCTCAAGCCAGTCGATCCTGAGTTTGCGGTTTGCAGCCATGGCCGCGTGTTGGAGCGCCTTGATCACCGAAAGGTAGGCGTCCGAAAGGCCGGTGTACTTGCCCACCATGGCGATGACGACCTCGTCTTCGAGGGTGTCCAAATGGTGAGCCATCTCGCGCCATGCGTCCAACATGCCGTTGGGTTCTACTTCCACGCCAAGGGTGGCGCAGAGCCCTTGCGCCTCCAACATCAGCGGGACGTGGTAGATGTTCGGCACGTCGTGGGTGGAGATGACGGCTTCTTCTGGAACGTGGCAGAAGGCCGCCAACTTGGCACGGGTTTCTGGATTCAGTGGCGCTGAGGAGCGGCACACCAGGATGTCCGGTGTGATGCCAAGGCCCATGAGTTCCTTCACCGTATGCTGCGTCGGTTTCGTCTTCTGTTCGCCGACGGGTCCCATCACGGGCACCAAGGAGACGTGGACGAAGGTCACGTTTTCCCGGCCGATCCTGAACTGGAATTGACGCAACGCTTCCACGTAGGGTGCCGATTCGATGTCGCCGACGGTGCCGCCTAGTTCGATGATGCACACCTCTGGTTCAAGCCCAGAATCGTCGCTTGGTTGGTGGGCCACATCCTCGATCCAATCCATGACGGCGTCCGTGATGTGGGGGATGACCTGCACGGTCTTGCCGAGGTAATCGCCACGCCGTTCCGCTTCCAAGACCTTCGAGTAGACCTTCCCTGTGGTCAGGTTGTTGTTGCGACCCAAGTTCAGGTCAAGGAAGCGTTCGTAATTTCCGAGGTCGAGGTCGACTTCGCCGCCGTCGTCGAGCACGAACACTTCGCCGTGTTCGAAGGGGCTCATCGTTCCCGCGTCGGAGTTCAGGTAGGGGTCAATCTTGATCGACGTGACCCGCAATCCACAGGATTTCATCAGCACGCCAATGCTGCTCGCTGTGACGCCTTTACCGAGTCCGCTGAGGACGCCACCTGAGACAACGATGTATCGCATGGCCCCCAACGGGATGAGAAGCCGTTGCCCGCCCTCTATGAGCGTTGCGTGATGGAATCCTGCAGGGTTACATCAGGAGAGGCAACAAAGCAGCAATCACCATCAGGGCAGGGGTGATGATGGCTTCCGTGGTTGAGCGAACCGCGCACATGACGGACAATTCCGTGCCTCTGTGCATGCTTGCTGAGACGCCCACGTCGTCTTCCCCGACCATCGTCAGGTTTGAACAAGGCACGCTGCCGTCGAGGCCTTCAGCGGCCAAGGCAGCACTCGTGCGGGGTTGAACACGACCAAGGGCATAGACGGGGTCGCCGATGCGCAAACAATGCATGGTCCATCGGCGGGGTCGATTAAGCCCGCTGACAGAGCCGACGCTGATGATGTTCCCTACCTGCCAATCGAAGATTGCAGGCCCGAAGTTGAACGTAGAGCGACCACCGCCAAACAAGGACGCCATGCGTGAGCCCTTTCCTTGCGTGGCCGAGGCCCATGAACGGTCGAGCCACGTGGCAGGGTCCACGTGAAGGCCGCCGGTGCCGTCGTGAATCAAGAAGGGAGTGGATCCCTTGTCCTCAGCCTCATGCCACCATTTCGTGACTTTGTCATCCCCGCTTCCACGCGTTTCCCAGACTTCTTGGATCCACTTGTAGGCCACCACGCCGTCCACGGTGTGTTGGGTGAGGTGTTGTCCCGTCATCGACTTAATCGCGGCTTTTGCGATGCCGCTGGTCAGGGCGGTGATGGCCGTGCTTGAACCAGGGACGGTCTGGGTTCCCACGGTGACGCGCATGGAGCCGGAAGCGGCAGGGCGAACTTCTCCAACGATTTCCGCCATGCCAACCGCCACGGAGCGAATGGGTGAGGTGGGCGTGTCGATGATGCTGTGCAACCGCTTCCAGCGACCCCAAGACGCCCAGAAGACCAGGCCACTGAACAGGGCAAGGCTGCCCTGCATTAGGAGGCGGCCGATCAGGCCGTAGGCTCGGTCCGAATAGATGCCAAGCATCGTGACGGCGGCCACAAAGCCGAACCCCCACACGGAATACATCGTGAAGGTCGCCAAGTGGAGTTGCCCGAGGTTGTTCGGGTGCTCGGGCAGCAAGGCTTCGGGGTTGTCTGGCGCGTACGGCATGCTGCGGTTCCACGCCTGGATACCGGGCGGATCGAACACCCAATCGTGCTGGTCGCCTTCCCATTCAGGTGCCACCGCATACCGCAAGCCTTCCTGGTCTTGGTGGAGGCGTGGGTGCGGGTCATGTGCGCGTTGCAAATTCTTGAGCATGCGCGCTCCGGGTGGTGACGTGGCGCCCATGAGCGTCAATGAGGCGATGGCAAGGATGCCAAAGGAGGTCGTGAAGGCGGTCATCCGTCCAATCGGTCGATGTGCGCGTTCCTCCCGAACGCCCACGCCAAGGACTTCCTCTTCCTCGGTGTCGTGGTTCACAAAGACGAGCAATTCCACGTTCTCGTTGGCGCCCACGGTGTAGTCCGAGCAACCGGGTGTTGGATAGCCGTGCGGTGCGCTGGGGTTTCTCAAGACCAGCATGTCACCGTTTGGCAGTTCGAAATGTGAACGTTGGTTGAGGACGTACAAATTCCAGGACTCTTCGCCTTCCTCGTTGGTGCTGCAGGTCACCTCTGCGTAGGTTTCCGTGGTTTTGGCCGTGGTTCGCACCCAATGGCCTTCGTCGCCTTGTCGGCCCTCGCGTAGCACGGTGGGTGCATCGTCGGGTTGCTCCATGCCTGGGTCGGCCACCAACGGCACCTCTGCGGGAGGTGGGGCATCCACCAAGGTGCCGGCCATTAGGAAGGTCGGGACGGCGATGATCAGCAACACCAAGCCGATGGCCATGGCCACCCACCCGCGAAAACCACTCGGAGCACCGAAGACGAAGACGCCCTGATGAAGGTCCTGACGGGGGTCGCCCATGCGGTGAGGGCGGCGTTACGCCGTTTCACGCTTTGGCCTGAACGACGTCCGGAAGGTCAGGACCATTTTGGCGTTCTTGCGAAATCGAAGGACGCAATGCGCCTCCGCGTATGGTTTTGCCAGATTGTGCTTGAAATTCGTGCACGCCAGCCGGCCGGTGCGATGAAGTCATAGAGTACGTGTGAAGTCTGTAGAACGTGGGAGACGTCGGCTCACTTCCTTCTTATTATTGGAGGATATTCAGCAACATCGACATTGCAGGGGCCCAACCTTTCGGCTTTTGGACCTTGATGACCTTCTTCTGCACCCTCAGCGGACTGGCCATTCTCTTCCTGACCATTCTGATTTTCCGGGCCGATTCAAAAAATCCGAAAAATCGTTTCATCGGCTTGATGCTACTGACCGAGTCCATCCGCTGCCTCACGGCCTCAATTTTCTATGCCTACCCTTACGACTTAGAACAGATTCAATTTCTCTACTTCATTCGAGTCATCTTCTACACGACAGGCATCATGCTGTTCTTCCTCTACCTCAGCGCACCATTTTTCTACATCGAAAACCGATTTTCCAAGTGGGTGGTTGAATCCTACAACGGCCGGGCTCAAGTGTTTATTCCGGTGGTCTCGTTCGGTCTGCTTTACATCGGCAGCATGTCCATGGGTGGCTTTCACGCAGCTCTTGGTGAAACCCTATGGATCTACTGCGAGGCGGCCGGGAGCGGGGTTGGAGGAACTGCTTCCGGGACACCCTTGACCTATGTTCCGCATTGTGACGAGCGCCTGTCTTCTGTCTATCCGTTGATGTGGTCAACGACCCTCATCGGTCCACTTGCGCGGTTGATTTTCTTCGTGCCTTTCATTGCCGCCATCGTTACGACGCTAATGATCACGTTCACCACGAAGAGTATTTTCAAAGGCGATTCGGCATCAGAAAAGAACGAGATTTCGGCCATTCGGCTGGGTTTCATTGGAAAGACGGGCTTTCAATTGCTGTCCATTCTGGCTTTGATGATGTTTTTCGCCCTGCTTGAGCATGAATCAGGTCCTGAACTAAGTTGGTTCAATGGCGACTTGTTCGACTATGGCGAAATTCCAACATGGGGCGTCCTCATCGGAGTTGTTACGCCATTCATCACGGTGAATCTCGCGCTGGCCGCCCTTTTTGAGGGCCTGGTGTTCACCTACGCTGTGATGAAACACGAGGTCCTCGGCATCGATGAACGCTTGAGAAAAACGTTCACTACGGCTTTGTTTGCTGGTTTGGGAGCCATCTCGTTTCTGGTGGCCACCGAACTGATGGAGAACGCGGCAGGCGTTGGCTGGCTTGGTGGTGTCTTGATTGGCATTCCCTTGATTGTCCTTCGGAAACCAATTTTTGAGACCTTCTCGAAAATCTCTATGTCGATCATGCCAGAGGCCCACACCGGGAACGAATTGGCATATCTTGAGGCCTTTTCCATCGCCATGGATGACCTGATCGTAACCGATGATGAGAGGAAGATGCTGAAAATCCAGGCGCGCACGTTGGGACTGGACGAGGAACGTGTCGATCACCTTGAGGCCTATTTCATGTCCACATTGGAAGAGGAGTAGCGCGGTCCTCTGTAGCATTCCAGACATCGAAGTCGCCGTTGAACTCGACCGGCCATTCTGAACCTTGATTCACGAAAAGATCGGTTCGAGGAGTGTACCCACTAGGAACATTGCAAGCATGCTGCCGATCAGGAAGCCCAATGCGATGGAGGACATGACCGGCTGTTGCCCTTCAGCTTTGTTTCTGTGCGCCACCCATCCCATTGCGGCGAGACCGATGAGTGTGATGAGGTTGAGGAAGAAGACCGCGGGGAAATTCCAGTCGTCATCGCCGCACCAAATGTAGCACGGTTCTCCGAGGGTTGCGTACAAACCCGACCAAAACAGAGGTGGAAAGACCAGCGCCACAAGGAAGTGAGGCTTGATGGTTTTCCGTTGGATGCCTTGCTGAATTCGCCGACCACCTAAGACGGTGAAACTCATCGCAAGGCACGTGAACACAATGGCGTTGATGCCGAGTTCAAACGCCATTGTGTTGACCGCCCTCTGAACCGGGTTTCCAGATTCGCCTGTGGTCACTTGGGCCCTGCGGATGAGGGTCTCCATGTAGTCCACACCGTCTGCTGTCAGGCATTCACCAATCACGTCACCTGCCACCTCCGTCCCGTTTTCGTACACCACCCAATCAAAGAGCAACAGTCCGTTTTCGTCCAACGTTGAAACGTCCACGTTAAACCTGGATTGTTCTGCATCATAACCAGTGTATGTGGAACTCTGGTAGGAACGTTCCATCAGCGTGGACGTTGTCCAATGATTCCGGTCGAAATCGTACTGGTGGACACGAATTTCTGCGTCCCACTTTGCCCGTGGGTTTTGGTTTCCAATGATGGAGGGGTAAATCACCGTCTCGAAGGAATCCGTCGGGCACCGCTGATCCTCCCACATGTCTGACGGGACCGCGTTGAGGTCGTCATTCCAACCGTCCCATTCCCAATGGATGTAATCGCCGCTCTGCAAACCTACATCGTGGTTGGACAGCAACTTTGCCCTCTGGAGGTTGCTGGCTTGGAAAAGCTCCGCGTACGTGCTGCTGAACTGTGCTTCGCAAATCGTGACCTCTTGCGTTGGAACAGTGTACCAACGCCATTGCATTTCTCCATACCTCGGCGTAGTGGTGCAGGCAGACAAGGGGTGGGGCGTGAAATGCCCGACCCAGCCGCTGGATTGTACCATGGTGGGCATGGCAAAACAGTACCTGTTGGTCTCTTTCACCCATGCTGTATCCTGACAGAGGGACGGATCGAAGGCGAGGTAGCCGTGCCAATCCGTCACATGCCACGCACCGACCTGATGGGTGGAGGTCACCGTTACCGTCGAACAATTCGGACAGGTCGTCTTGTTGTCGCCGTACCCCACGATCTTTGCCCCAAGCGTGTGCACATGCTGCCCTTCAGGTAGCGGGTTGCTCCTCGAATCGCTGTAAAGGACCCAGTCGAAGGTGATGTTTTCCCCTTGCTGCAAGGTGTATTCTGGGTCCCATTGGCCGGTCTCGCATTGGAGTGCAGCGATCGAAAAGTACCATGAAATCGGGGGAGTGTAGTACCAGTTAAGATCCGGAGCCATCCAGCATATCTCCAAAGTAGGGTCGAACACCTCAACCGCGTCTGGCGATTGTGCAGCCACGGTGATGTTGAACGCGTAGGGATTCGATAACCAGCAATGCAAGCGTTTGACCACGTCACCCGACGGCATGTCAGGTCGCCATTCCGGTGATCCCTTCACTGGGTATTGGGAATCGCCCCGCTGCACCCAATCGCCTATCTCAGCAGGTCTTTCGTCACAATCGAAATCGGACCATTCGAGCACGGCCGTGCCGTTAAGCGTGTCAGACGTATTCATCGATGGGTCTTCTTGGGCGGATTCATTCCCGTTTGATGCGCTGCTTTCGCTTGTCGGATCACCCTCTGCAGGCGATGCAGCTGTTGTGGTCGCACCGGCCAATATGCAAAGGAGGAACATGGCGACGACTGCGACGCCTTGGTGAACCTCTCGGCGAGGGCCGCCCATGCAAAACCCATCTCATTCCGATGTTTCAGGGTTTGGCCTGAACGATG
Organism: Euryarchaeota archaeon UBA495; assembly: GCA_002496845.1. Classification (GTDB taxonomy): domain Archaea; phylum Thermoplasmatota; class Poseidoniia; order Poseidoniales; family Poseidoniaceae; genus MGIIa-L3. The sequence goes on along the minus strand of DALQ01000109.1, from coordinate 16,541 downwards.
TCCGGGAAGGTCAGGACGACCTTTCCACATTCACCGCTGCTGGACAAGGCCATGCCTTGCTTGAATTCCGCAACGGGCAAGTTGTGCGTGACGATCTTGGCCACGTCAATGGCTCCAGCTTCGAGCAAGGCATGCATGCGGTCCCACGTGCCCCACATTTTCCGTCCATTGATGCCCTTGAGGTGCAAGTAGCGGAAGACGACCTCGTTCATTGGCACCTCAGGCATGGTTTCGCCGTACACCGAGAGCACGTTGACGAACCCGCCCATGCGTGTTGATTTGATGGCGTTGGCGAGCGCGGTTGCGGCTCCAGAAAATTCGCAGGAGTTGTCCACGCCTCGTCCATCGGTGGCGGCCAAAATTTCAGCCACCACGTCGTGTTCTTTCCCCAGAACAACATCGGCACCGAGTTCTTTGGCCATCTCCATCCGGTAGCGGTTGTCCCAGTCGACGGCAATCACCTTGGTCGCTCCCATGGCCTTTGCAGCGTTCACGGCGAAGAGGCCAATGGGGCCGAGGCCGTGCACCGCGACGGTTGCGCCTTCAACGGGCCCACCGGTCAGCGTGTGAATGGCGTTGCCCAGCGGATCCTGAATGGAGGCGTGTTCCGGCAGAAGTCCTTTCGGAACGGGCCGTGCGTTCACGGCTGGGACCACGAAGTACGGTGCGAATGCACCATGCCCATGGACGCCAAAGATGCTCCCGTTTTCGCACACGTGGGCGTTGCCTTCCAGGCAACGGGGGCAGGTCCAGCACGCAAGGTGGCATTCGATGGCGACCAAGTCGCCAACCTTCCGGTCCTCCACGCCAAGGCCAAGGGCGACGATTTCACCGCTTGTCTCGTGGCCGGTCACGGTCCCAAGCGGAACGTTCTCGCGGCTCCAATCGTCCCATTTCCAGATGTGCAGGTCGGTGCCGCAGATGCTCGTCGCCTTGGTTTTCACCAGCACTTCGCCCTCGCCAGGGGTTGGAATTGGGTGATTGACCAAGTCAAATCCGTCGGTTTCGTCGCGGACCTTGGTCCACGCTGCCATCGTGCCCGGTGCTTCCACGGAGGAGGCTTAGGCCCACGACCCTTGAGGTTTGACCTGCGCGGTTCACGCGGAAATCCAAGAGTATCGGCGCGCTCCTTCGAGGTCGCTTTCCTCTTCTTCCGAGCGAACGAATTCTCCGTTCGGGGGAACAACGGAGTCCTCTCGGACGCCTTTGTGGAGTTCTTCGTAGACCACGGCGTCGATGGCCACACGGCCAGCCAGACGCTCGAACAAGTTCCATCGGGACACGACTTCGCGCCAGTTCGGGCTCACCACGCCCTCGAACACCTTCGCCTTGGCTCCGGATCCGTAGCCGCAAAGCCCGAAGCGAACGCCATCGAGGTTGGTGTTGTCTTCCAAGTCCGATTCAAACGTGGACATCAGGGCGAGGAAGATGCTTCCAGTGTATTGGTTTCCAATCAGGCTGCTGGCGCGCTGCCCCTTCTCGATCCGGTCTCGGTGGAAGGCGACGTAGGCTTCGGTCTTCGAGATGGCCCGACGGTATTGGTCCATGGCCTTCTCCCACGCGGCTTCGTCTTGATCCTCTTCGCGTTCGGGAGGGGTTCCGACGATCGCTTCCACGTCGTCCCACATGGCGGTGCCCTCGCGGTCGCGGTGGAACACGGCGGGGAACATGCGCTTGGCTTGGAACGCGTAGGGAAGATGCATGATGATCCGCTCCCATTGCTCGGTGAACCGTTCGTCCTCGTCGTGCGTGTAGCGGCCGGACCGGGCTGCACGCCTTTGGAAATCCGTGAACGCATCACGGACGGCGTTTTGGTAGCAGCGGTTGGAGTATTGGCCGTCGAACACGGGCTCGTCTCGATGGATGCTGATACGCTCTTCGCCGTGGGCGAAGATGCCGAGCCTGCGCAGGGCCGAACCCGGCAAATGGCGGACCATGCGATCGAGGATGCCTTCCTTCAGGTTCGCGCCGGTTTCCCGGGCCAAATCAAGCACGTCACCCATGACGGCCCTGAGGCTCATCTCTCGGCGCGGCTTGAAGAAATCGTGTGCAGGGCTGGTGGAGATGCCCCAGCAATCTGGAATCACGAGCAAGCGTGGGTTGCGGCGGATGAGAAGTGCGCCACCACCGGCTCCCTGCGTGTATTCGCCAGGTGATCCGAGCTCGTACTTCGCGTTGTCAGCGTACACGACAATGCCGATTCGCTCGTCGCCGTCTGTGCTGCGGGCACACCAGTCCAAGGTGGTGTGCAGGGCGTCCACGGCACCAATGCACGCGAAGGTCATGTCGACCACGTCGCAGTTCTGGAAACAGTCCACGCCGTAGCGTGCAGCGTAACGTTGCGTGAGCATGTCCACGATGTAGGTGGCCGTAGGCTTGGCACCGTCGAGGGCGGATTCGGTCCCGAGGTACAGGCGACCGATGCCTCGCGGGTCGAGACCGTTGCGGTCAATCAGCCGCATGACGGCCATGGCCCCCATGGTCGCCGTGTCTTCGTGGACGTCTGGAATCGCCATGGCTGAAAGGCCCAGGCCCTTGTTCAGTTTGTCGTAGTCTGCTTCGCGCAGTTCAGCAAATTCGCGCATGTCCAAATACAGACGCGGAACGTGAATGGCGAGGTCGTCGATGCCGACGGACATGGCTTCTTCCTTGGAAGTCACAGGCGTCGGGCAGTCGGACGGCATTTTAACGCTCGTGTGGATTCAAGGCGGATTTCGACGGTTGAAGGAGGAGCCCCAATCAGTCGTCCTGACCGCCCATGGCGTCCAATTGCGCCTGAATGTCGTCCGGAATCTGTGCTTCAAGCCGGGCCCAGAGCACGTCGTCGATGCGCAACACCGCACAGGCGGCTTCGGTCGCCCCACTGACGGTGGGCTTGATCACGCTCAGCGGTTCGAGCACCCCTGCCTCACCCAGATCGGTGGGCTCGCGCTTGTCAAGATGAAGACCAATCCGCGCACCGCCGTCGTCGGCCTCGGCTTGGGCAGCGGTCACGTCGAGCAGGGCATCGATGGGGTCGAGGCCGGCGTTTTCCGCCAGCGCACGAGGAATGACTTCGAGGGCGTCGGCGAATGCTTCGATGGCCAACTGCTCACGCCCGGGCGTGGCTTCAGCCACACGCCGAAGGTGGCGGGCAAGGTGAACGTGACTTGCGCCACCGCCTACCAGCAAGCGCCGGTCCTTTCGCAAATGGGCTGCCACACCGAGCGCGTCGTCGAAACAACGGGACGTTTCCTCTGCGATTTCATCGCCGCTCCCACGGGCAATGAGGGTGGCTGCCGTCCCTTCGCCGCGAACGGTCCAATGATGCAGATCGCCAATCAGGTGAGACCGGCTCTCCAGAACGGTACCGCAGGCTTCGGCACGCAGGGCGTCCACGTGGTGAAGGACCGTTGCGCCGGTGGCAAGGGCCAGGAGATCGAGGTCGTTGCTTGGAACGCGGCGGAAGGCTTGGATTTCAAGGTCCAGCAACCTACGGTGTGCCTCGTCGTCGATGGCGCCTGAAACCGCGAGGACCTTCACGCCTGCGGCCGCAACGGCCTCGACGTCTTCCAGAAGGCGGCTGATTTCGCGTCGCCTCAGCGCTTCCAACACGTCCGGGCTGGTGGCTTGAAAGGTGACGTCGCCGCGCATGTTCCGTCGTTCAAGAGCGCCGTCAAGCAGGGCGATCGTGTCGTTCTCCACCAAACGAATCATCTCGGGGTGTGCGCGCCGCTTCTGCAGCACAAGTCCCTCGACAATTTCAGAATCCGTGGCCGGCCGGCCAACGGCGATGATCTTCGATACGCGCGTCGGGTCCACCTCATGGTTTCCGTCCACCGTCCGCTCAACGCAGCGGGCGGCTTCCATGGCCAAATCTGCGAGCCGCGTTTGCACGCCTCGGCTGGCTTTGCCTGCAAGGCTTGAACGAACCGCAGTGACAAGGTCGTCCTCATTGCCTTCGAAGGCGATGGATTCGAGGTGCGTCATCGCTTCGATCTCGGCGATGCGATACCCACGAACGATGGTGCTGGGATGGACCCCCTGCAAGACGAGATGCCATGCGTTTCGCAGCAGTTCCGCGGCGATGACGACCGCGGACGTGGTGCCGTCGCGTGCGGCGCGGTCTTGGGCTGACGAGGCATCGATGAGCATGCGCGCAACGGGATGTTCCACGCGGGCCGTCTCAAGGACGGTGACGCCGTCGTTGGTCACCAAAGTGCGGCCTTCGTCGTCAAGGAGCAACTTGTCTAGGCCCTTTGGGCCAAGGGTGCTGCGCACTGCACCAGACAGGGCCATCGCCGCTGCGATGTTTTTGCGAAGCGCGACGCGACCCGTCGTGCGCTCGGTGTCTTCGAGCACCGGGGCTTCGGCCATGGCGTGGCCACCGGGAGGCACGTCTTCAACCGTGCGTCAGGTTCAATCCTCGTCGACGACCTCGAAATCGGCGTCCACGACGTCGTCTTCGACCGAGATGTTGCCGTCTTCTTCGCCGCCTTCCGTGGCCGCTTCGGCAGCAGCGGCTTCGTAGAGCTTGGCCGAGATGCCATGCATGGCTTGTTCGATTTCTCCAACCTTGGCCTGAATGCTGGCTTCGTCAAGGTCTTCGACGTCCTTGGGGCGGCCCTCATCGTCTTGGACCATCGCTTCGAGTTCATCGAGGTGCGTGCGCACGCCCGAGGTGTCGTCGTCAGCCAACTTGTCACCGGCTTCGTCGAGGGTTCGGCGGGTTTGGTAGACGATCTGATCGGCGGTGTTGCGCAGTTCGACCTTGGCCTTGCGGGACTTGTCGGCTTCTGCGAATTCCTCCGCTTCTGCGATTTTCGCCTTGATTTCGTCTTCGCTGAGGGAGGTCTGGGACTCGATTTGGATGGATTGTTCCTTGCCGGTGCCGAGGTCCTTCGCGCTGACGTTGACGATGCCGTTTGCGTCGATGTCGAAGGTGACCTCAATCTGTGGCATGCCGCGTGGGGCAGGGGGCAGGCCAACGAGGTGGAATTGACCCAACGTCACGTTGTCCTTGGCGAACTCACGCTCGCCCTGCAGGACGTGGATTTCCACCGCAGGCTGGTTGTCTGTAGCGGTCGAGAACGTCTCTGACCGGCGCGTGGGGATGGTCGTGTTGCGCTCGATCATCGTGGTCGTCACGCCTCCGAGGGTCTCGATGCCCAGGGTCAGGGGAGTTACGTCGAGCAGGAGCACGTCCGAGACGCCTTGGTCCCCGGCGATGATGCCGGCTTGGAGTGCAGCGCCGAGGGCCACCGCTTCATCGGGGTTGATGCCTCTGTAGGGGGACTTGCCCGTTTCCTTCTCGATGGCTTCTTGCACGGCAGGAATGCGCGTTGAACCGCCCACGAGGATGACCTTGTCAATCGCGCTGGCCTTCAGGCCTGCGTCCTTGATGGCCTGACGGGTCGGGGCCATCGTCTTCTCGACGAGCCCTGCGGTGAGTTGCTCGAAGGTGCTTCTGGCGAGGCTCATGTCCAGGTGCTCAGGGTTGCCGTCCCGCATGGTGATGAAGGGGAGGCTGATCTGCGTCTGTTGGGTGCCTGAAAGTTCGATTTTGGCCTTCTCAGCAGCTTCCTTCAACCGCGTCATCGCTTGGGTGTCGCCAGAAAGGTCGATTCCCGTGCTTTTCTTGAATTCAGCCAACAGCCATTCGATGACGGTCTCGTCGAAATCGTCGCCACCGAGCATGTTGTTTCCGGCCGTGGCCTTCACTTCGATCTGGGGCTGTCCGTCCACGTCATAGATTTCGAGCACGGAGACGTCGAAGGTACCACCGCCGAGGTCGTAGACAAGGATGGTCTGGTCGACGTCCTTGTCGACCCCGTACGCAAGGGCTGCTGCGGTCGGTTCGTTGATGATGCGCAGCACTTCAAGCCCAGAAATGCGGCCCGCGTCGCGGGTCGCCTTGCGTTGGGCGTCGGTGAAGTATGCAGGGCACGTGATGACGGCCTTGGTCACTTCATGCCCAAGGTAGGCTTCTGCATCGGCTTTCAGCTTCTGCAGGATGAATGCGCTGACTTCTTGCGGCGTGTAGGATGCGTCGTCGACGTCGGTGGACCAGTCCGTTCCCATGTGCCGCTTAACGGAAACCATGGTGCGTTCTGGGTTGGTGACGGCTTGGCGCTTGGCGGTCACACCGACCAAACGTTCGCCTCCGTCTTTGGCAAACGCGACCACGGAGGGCGTCGTGCGTGCCCCTTCCGCGTTGGCGATCACCACAGCTTCGCCGTTTTCGATGGTGGCGACGCAGCTGTTTGTTGTTCCAAGGTCAATGCCGATCACGTTGCTCATGTGTGTTCCTCCAAAGGTGTTCAAAGAATGGGAATGCCGCCGTCGTCTTCGTCATCGTCGTCATCGTCGGCCAGGTCGATGGCGATGCTGCCGTCTTCCATCACGGGTTCATCGTCGTCGTAGGCTTCGTCGACGCCAGCGTTCGTGGGCGCTTCGTCCATCGGCACCAACCGAAGCGTGATGTCCAGAATGCCGTTGTTGAGGGTCCAGTCCACCACGTCTTCGCAACGATGCGGGAGCGAAACCCGGGCGACTGGCGTGATCTGAGTGCGTCGGAGCACCTCGATTTGTTGCCCGTGCTCAACGAGAGAAAGTTCGACTTGATCCTCCGTAAGGTCGGCTTTTCGGGCCACATCGAGGGTGATGATCATGTTCCAATCCTCGAGGAATACGTCGCTTGCAGGCAAATCGATGTCCGGGTTGAGGTTGTGCGCCTCATCGTCCACTTCCACTTGCTTGGCGTCAACGGTCACGTCGAGGCCCAAGCCGCGCATGAGGTCCTCAAGACCTCCTCCGTTCTGGAACAAGCGGCCCAACTCTTCCATGTCGAGGTTGAAGCGAACGTCACCGTTGGCTTTCTCCAAATCAAGCCCCATCTTTTCCAGATGGTTGCGGAACAGGTCCATCATTCGGTCAAGGTCGTCCCGATCGAACTCGATGCCGAAGGTGGCCAACATCTGCAGGAGTTGCTCCATGAGTCGCTCTTCCCAATCGTCGCCGTTCGCCATTCGCTCGCCTCAGTAGTGAACCTTAGGTTTCATAGTCGCGTTCGCGGCGGGGTATTTCAAGGTATGGCGCAGGGAAGCCATGGTCACGTGGTCAAGTTCATGGGTTGAACCCGAAGTCCCCAACCTGATGACCACGGCGGCCATGCAGCACGATGCCCTCCAACGCCTTCACGCCCTCCGCGCTCGGCAAGGCCCGAGCGGTACCCCCGGGCTTGATGACGCAACCATTTCGCGCTTCCTTGAGACCGATGGGCGTCTCCTCCAAGCCATCGATGAAGCGGAGCATCGCCTCGAAACGTTGGTCCATGAATTGGGCGAAGCAGCGGTCTTCCGTGACGAGGGAGACTTGGTGCGCGATCTGCAAGCAGGTTTCGTGAACTTCTATGCCGCGCCCACGGTGAACCCCTACGTTGCATTGGCTGCCCGTGGCCCATGGATCGTCACGGCCCATGGTGCCGTGCTCCACGACAACGGCGGCTACGGGATGCTTGGCGCAGGCCATGGTCCGCAAGACGTCATCGACGCCATGGCCGGCAACCACGTGATGGCCAACGTGATGACGCCATCGTTCAGCCAGCATCGCTTCATCAAGCGGTTGCGCAACGAAATTGGGCACAGCCGCGAGGACGGGTGCCCCTTCGCGCGCTTCATCTGCATGAATTCCGGCTCGGAGGGCATGACCGTTGGCATGCGCATTTGCGACGTGAACGCTCTGCACATGACCGGTCCTGGTGGACGGCACGAAGGGAAACCCACCCGCATGCTGGCCATTGAGCGTGCGTTCCACGGACGCACGGACCGCCCAGCTCAGATCTCCCACTCGTGCAAAGACGGCTACGACAGGAACCTCAACACCTTCCAGGGGCGCGAGAACCTCGCACTCATCCCAGCCAACAACATCGAGGCCCTGAAGGCCGCCTTTGCCCAAGCCGACGAAGAGGGCGTCTTCATCGAACTTCTCGCGATTGAGCCTGTGCAGGGCGAAGGCGCACCTGGCGTCTGCGTTGAACGTGCCTTCTACGACGAAGCACGCCGTTTGACGAAGGAACACGGCAGCATGCTGGTCATTGACTCGGTGCAGGCCGGCATCCGTGGACAGGGATGCCTCAGCATCGTCGACTACGAAGGCTTCCAGGACGCCGAGGCGCCCGACATGGAAGCATGGTCCAAGGCCATCAACGCCGGGCAATTCCCCCTGTCCGTGGTCGGCATGACCGCAGACGTGGCCGACATGTACGTCACGGGCATCTATGGGAACACGATGACGACCAATCCGCGCGCCCTCGAGACCGCCATTGCCGTGCTCGACCGCATCACACCGGAGCTCCGTGAGAACATCCGCTCCCGTGGTGCGGAACTCGTGGCCGGGTTGGAAGGCGTCATGGCCGACCACCCCGATGCCGTGCTTTCCGTCCAAGGAACGGGGCTGCTGGTGTGCGCCGAACTGGATCCTGAGCGCTTCCCCGTGGTGGGTGACGAAAAAGTCGAGATGTGGTGCCGACGGCATGGCCTTGGCATCATTCACGGAGGGCGTAACGCGCTCCGTTACACGCCTCACTTTGGCCTGACCAGTGAAGAGGTCGGCCTTGTCGTGGACATGACCCGGAAGGTCATCGAACACTTCAGCGCCGCGTAAAGCGGCGGTTGTTTCACTCGCCCGTGATGAGGCGGTGCAAGGTGCGCACGTGAACGCCGGTTGCGCCGTGCTTCACCGTCGCGTTCGTCTTGGCGCCCCAGAAGGTGCCAGCGATGTCGAGGTGCGCCCAGGGGATTTGCTCCTCCTCATCGCCTTCGCCGCGGCTCGGAACGAATTGCTTGAGGAAAGCAGCCGCCGTGTTGGCGCCGCCCCAGCGGCCAGCGCCGAGGTTGCGTGTGTCGGCGATCTTGGAATCCGTCATCTCCTTCTCGAAGGCGGGGAGGAGCGGCATCGGCCACGCCAATTCGCCAACAGCGTTGCCGGCGTCATGGATGCGAGAACGAAGGTCATCGTCGTTGGACCACAGGCCGCTCGCTTCGTGGCCGAGGGCCACGACACAGGCGCCAGTGAGGGTGGCGAGGTCGATGATGTACTCCGGATCGTATTCGCCGGCCTTCCACAGGCCATCGGACAGCACGAGGCGGCCTTCAGCATCCGTGTTCAGCACTTCGATGGTCTTGCCAGAGTAGGTGCGAATCACGTCACCAGGTCGTTGAGCGTTGGCCGCAGGCATGTTCTCTGCCATGCACGCGATGCCGGTGACCTTGCCTTCCCAGCCGCTTTCGGTGAGGGCCTGCATGAGTCCGAAAACCACGGCGGAGCCGCCCATGTCGTACTTCATTTCGTCCATGGAGGGGCTTGGCTTGATCGAGATGCCACCGGTGTCGAAGGTGATGCCCTTGCCGACGATGACGGGCGCTCGCCCGGTGATGTTCGCGTTCAATTCGAAGATGACCATGCAGGGCTTGCGAGAGGAGCCCATGCCGACGGCCACAAGGCCGCCCATGCCACGCTCGAGCGCTTCTTCGTAGGTGATGACCGAGACGTTGAGTCGCTCAAAGTCCTCGGCGTATTCCATCGCCTGACGGGCGTAGGCCATCGGGTAGAGGTCGTTGGGTGGGCAGTTTCCAAGATCGCGAGAGCGGTGGACGCCTGTGACGACGCTCGCCATGCGCTCCACGATGGCCGCAAGGGGCTCGGTGTCCTCATCCTCGCACGCGAAGCGAACGACGGCCTCGCTGTCGTCCTCATCGTCGTCGTCGTCCTTGGTGAGGTAGACGTCGTAGCTGTAGTCGCGAAGCATCATGCCCTCGGCCATGGCCGCGAGGTCGTGCATGTCGCCGTCTTCAGCAGCGACGGTGAATTCCTTGCCGTGGCTTGGCTTCATGGCCGCCGTGGACTTGGCGCCAATCTCACGCCAAACGTCACGGTCGAGGTCCTTGGCCTTCCCAAGCCCGACGAGGAGGGCCCGGCCTTCGCCGGTGCCGACTAGGGACAGGATTTCGCCCTTCTTCCCCTTGAAATCGCCATCGCTGAGGGCGTTGGCGATCTGCGCCTTGAGGGCAGAGGGGACTCCTGTGAGGCTGGCGTCAGCGACGTCGTCGCCTTGCGTGAGTGGAAGAATGAGGGTGCCGTGAAGCGTGTTGCTCGGGCTGATTTCGATGCGCATGTGGATTCCCGGTCGTGGACCGAGGGGTGGCACTTCAATCCTCGGTCGAGGCTTTTGCACCGTCTTCGCGCCGGTTTCGTCCTTCCACGGCGACGGCGGCGAGCAGCGAAACGACCAGCAGCGGAGCGGTGCCAATGGGCATCGCATCGCCTTCTTCGGCGCCGCTTTCGTCAACGGCCTCGGCTGGGACCGTCTCGTTGACCCACGTCGAGGCGTCAATGACCCGCTTCTGGTAGTACAGGCTCCAAGATCCGCCGGGAGAGAGCACGGCTCCGTCAAAGGGCAGTTCAACGGTCTTCGAGGTGCTGGCGTTCACGTTGAACAGCGAGGAGGTCCAAGCAACGCTGCCGTCCTCAAGCCGGTATTCCAAGGAGGCGTTGGTGGTGCTGGCGTAACCGTGGTTCGTCACTTCGAGGACCACGGTGTCTTTTGACGCATCAAGGGAGGCGACATCAAGCCGAGCCCGCCAATACCAGACCTTGTTGATGAGGTACCGCATAACGTCGAGTTCTTCCGCGAGCCGGTCGTGCAGCGATTCAAAGCTCCCCGGGACGAATTGTTCGTCGTCGGTCTCGAAGGTGAAGGTCGGGAAGCCCATCACACCGTACCCATAGTCGCGGCTTGTGCCACAGTTGGGGTACAGCCCTTGGTTGGCGTTTTGGATGGGAATGTCCGACACCGTCTCGTGGACCTCGTCGCGGATGCTCCAGAACAATTCCCAGTCGGGTGGCTGGTCGGCCCACTTGCCCCACGGATAGAGCATGATCCACACGCCCGTGTGCATCGTGACGTAGAGGTCCGCATCGGTCACGTAGGCGTTCATGTAGTCCGAATTGTGCATGGTTTCGGATTCACTGAAGGCGCTGCTGCCCGGTTGTGTGGTGGGGCACGTGTTCCAGTAGTGGTCGTAATTTCTGTTGAGGTCGACCTGGTTGATGTTCCAACGGGTGTCGATGTCGTTGCCGTCGGGGTTGAGCATGATGAGGATGTGCAACTCGGTGTTTTGCAGGACGTCGATGGCTTCCTGGTTGCCGGCCGCCCACTCGTTGATGTAGAATTTCGCGGTGAGGTACGCCAAAGCCGTTCCGAGGTATTCGTTGCCGTGGTGGCCACCGTCGATGTAGATAATCTCCTTCGCCGTTCCGTTCGGTTTGGTGTCCATCGACCAATCCGACAGGCGAACGACCCAGAGGGTCCGCCCAAGTTCGGACTTCCCGACGTCCATCAGGTCCACGATGTCGGGATGGTCGTCGGCCCAACCGTTGACCTCCAAGGTCAACGCGGCCCACGTCATGTGCACGTGGTTGTCGATGGGCTCGCCGGGCCACGCTTCTTCGGCGGGGACTTCAGGCCATTGCGCCTGAACGGTTCCCGCTCCCAGCGGTGCGAGCAGCACCACAACAAGCAGCAGGGCACGGCCGCGCATGGACCGCGGACGGGCTTGGGTCTGATGACCCTTCCCACGCTCACCAGTCGGAGGTGAAGGCGTTGGGGTTGGCAATGCGTTCCGATTCGCGCGTCCAGATCATCGCCGCATCTCCGGCGTAGACGTCCGCATAGGGGTCGACCTCCTCGGTGTCGAGGCTGCGTTGCATGTAGGCTTCGACACGCTCACGGAGGTCGGGCTTGAACTTCCAGTAGTGGATCCTCCATTCACGTCCGTCCCACAGCGTGGTTTCTTCGGACTCGGTGGTCAAGAGGTCCCAGTCTTGGAACATGTAGAACAGGTTGCGGTCGTTGGGTTCGAGCGCGTTGTCAATGATGCGGTTGTAGAAGCCGAAAAAGCCCAGCGCGTGTTCGGCCATGCCACGAGCGACTTCGACGTCCATGTCGGTGTCGATGTGCTGTTGGATGGCACGCGTGAGGTCTTTGAGTGTCATGCTCATGTTCGTCCCACCCCGCCGCGGATTTTACTCCGCAACACTACTGTATATTGTTCGACACCCTATATCAACCCTCTTCTGAAAATTGGCTTTCCGTCCCCGGATGGCCCTTTGGGCGAACGCTCTTGACGGCCAACCTTGCCCGCAGGGCATGGACCGCGACCTGCCCACCTTCCTCGGTTTGCCCGAGGACGATGACGCAGCACCGGACGTGGTGGTCCTCCCGCTTCCATACGAACTGACAACTTCCTACGGACAGGGGACTGCAGACGGTCCAATCGCATGCTTGGAAGCCAGTGCTCAGGTTGAACTCCACGAGGTGCTTCTCGGAGAAGACCTTCCTGCGGGCCTGAGGTTCCGAACCGAAACACCGTGGTCGTCCGAGGCTGGCTCACTGCTCGAGCAATTGGACGACATCGAGGCCTTCCTGCGACCGTGGTGCGGCGGAGACGTGTTCCCGTTGTCCCTTGGAGGAGAGCACGGGATCCTCCCTCCCATGCTCGCAGCCCTTCGCGACCATCCCGCCCTTGGGGGCGATCTAAGCCGCTTGACCGTGGTGCAAATCGATGCGCATGCCGACCTGCGAAGTGAGCTTGACGGAGAACCCTACTCGCATGCCTGCGCTGCTGCCCGTGCCCTGGACCTCGGCGTTGGGCGCTTGCTTCAGGTGGGCGTTCGCGCACACAGCCTTGAGGAACAGAAGCGCATTGACGACGATGAACGCATCACGGCATGGTTCGCCCGTGACGTCATGGCACCGTCTGGAGGCGAGGCCGCATGGGCGTCCCTCTTGGATGCCTTGCATGCCTTGGAAGGGCCAGTTCACCTGACCTTCGACCTCGACGGATTGGACGGAACCTTGGTTCCCGCGACCGGGACGCCGGTGCCTGGAGGGCTGACCTTCTGGCACGCCATCCAAGCCATCGAAGGCGTGTTTTCAGCGCCGAAGGCGACGGTCATCAGCGCCGACGTCAACGAGATTGCGCGGCAAGCCGACAGCCCATTGACGCAATTCACGGCGGCCATGCTCGCCACAAAGATCGTCGGTGCGCACGCACTTGCTCGCCGTGAGGGGCGCTGGTCTGCTGTTGGGGATGCCCAACAAGGGCGCCGCACCCCTCTTCCTCGCAAAACTTTCAGCAGCATGGGCAACGACTGATGGATTCAAATCCATTCTGCCGTTCCGTGGCGCGTTGAACGCCAAGGAACCTCTCGCGTCGCACGGACAACACGTCGTGCTTGACCTGACCGGCTACGTCTCGCCGGGGCCTGAGGAAGGCGCTTGGGTGCTCAACGTCTTGCGCGACGCGGTCGCACGTTCAGGGGCGAGGGAAGTTCACGCGCATGTCGAATCCTTCGATGGAGTCATTTCACCACCAGGCTTCGCCGCAGTGGTGCTTCTGGACGAGAGCCACCTCAGCGCGCATTGCTACTCCGATCGCGGGTGGTTGGCCATCGATTGCTTCACCTGCGGAGGCACCAATGCGGAGGGCATCGTAGAGGACGTCCTCAACGCCTTCACGTCTGAAATGCCTGACCTCGTGGTGCACCAACGTGCCGTGATGAACCGTTTCCTGCATCCAGAGGAGGGCTGATGATGACGGTCCGCGCCTTCGTCGAGGAGCATTTCCAGCACTTCAACGCCGGAGCCCTTCGGCAAACAGCCCGCAGCCTCACCGCCTTCCTCGAAGGCGGAGGCACCCTTGTGTTGACGCTCGCTGGCGCGATGAGCACCGCCGGCCTTGGACGAAGCATTGCTCCCATGATCCGTGCAGGGCACATCGGCGCCATCTCTTGCACAGGCGCCAACCTCGAGGAAGACGTGTTCCGCTTGGTCGCCTTGGACCACTACGAAACGGTTCCAGACTGGCGCAATCTTTCCTCCGCCGACGAAGCAGCCCTTCTCGCTCAGGGCCTGAACCGCGTCACCGACGTGTGCATTCCAGAGGAAGAAGCCTTTCGGCGCATCGAAGGGCACCTCCTCGAGCGGTGGCAGTCCGCAGAATCCAACGGTGAGCGACGGTTGCCCCACGCCTTCCTCTACGACTTGTTGAACGACGGCGTGCTTGACGGTTCCATGCAGGCAGACCCCGACACATCCTGGCTGCTTGCAGCCGCCCGAAGCGACCTCCCACTCGTCGTCCCTGGATGGGAAGATTCCACTCTTGCCAACATCATGGCCTCGCACATCATGGCCGGCCGCCTGAAGAGCAGCGATGTGGTTCGTAGCGGCGTGGAGTACATGCTGTCCTTCGCCGAGTGGTACCGGGCGCAAACCCGTCCTGTGGGCTTTCTTCAGGTCGGCGGTGGCATCGCAGGCGATTTCCCGATCTGCACCGTCCCCATGCTCCGTCAAGACCTCGGCGAAGACGTCCCACACTGGGCTTGGTTCGGTCAAATCAGTGAATCATCACCTTCCTTCGGAGGGTACTCAGGTGCACCACCGAACGAGAAAATCACCTGGGGAAAACTGCTCCCAGAAACCCCACGTTTCGTGATCGAATCCGACGCCACCCTCGTCCTTCCTCTGCTTCTTGGATACGTGCTCAACGCGTAGCATCAACCCCCAACCCTCTTGTGGGAGCCGGTCGAGGTTGTGGTATGCAACGGCGAGCGATGCTGATGCTTCTGGTCCTGATGCTCGCGGTCCTTCCCGTGCAGGCAGAAGACCCGCTGCCAACCCCTACCCTGCAGGTGGCGTGGGACGACGGAGCCCACGCCTACCGTTTGGTGATGGGTGACGACGGCAATTACACGGTCGACGTTGACCTTGACCATCTACGAAACGGCGCGGCCCTTTCCAGCAACGTCACCGTCGCTTGGTCGTTGGAAGACGGGCGCTCCGTGGCCACCCTCACGGTCGATCAGGAGGTGGCCTGGAACGACACCGTCCACCTCACGGTCGACGTCATTGGCGTTGATGGCTCGCCGCTCGATTGGCCGCAGGTCGAACGCACGGTGCAGGTCGGACGTTGGAATCAACCTCTGGCAGACCACGAAATCACGACGTCCTCCAACTGGACGTTGGACCAAACCACGCTGACGGACGGAGCGCCACAGCGCTTCTTGTTGGAATTCGAGGGCAACGGTTGGCAAGAGCGCGTGGGTGAACAACTTGAGGCGTGGGAGCTCGGCGACGGTCGTTTGGTGCTCCTCGAAACCGCGGACAATTCAACGATTGACCTCGATTTGGTTCTGGACCGCGTGTGGCGCAACGAGAGCAGCACGGCGGGCGTCTTGCAGGCCAGCGTGTTCGACGCCCAAGGCTTCGGCACGCTGACCCTCATCGACGACATCGACGGTGCAAGGACGGAAGTCGCTGCCAGCGTGACCGAGGCGACCCTCAACCGTTCCATCATCGAAGGCATCGTGAGCGAGCGGCTGCGCATCGAAGCGAACGGAACGCTGGACGTTCACACCATCGAGGACAACGAGAGCGAAGGGTCCCTCGACATCGATGGAACCGTTGCAGTGCTCGTGCTTGAATTATGGGACGAGGACGGCGTCCGCCGCCTTGATCATCAACAGATCGAGGCCGTCGCGGACTTCACGCTGATCGAAGACGGCACTCGGATGGACCTTGACCTCGAGGCCTTCCAATCCTTGCAGCGTTGGGAGGACGGTGTTCGCGTGAGCCAACTTGAGCGAATCCGTGGTTCCGGAACCTTCGGTTTCGTTGAACAGGACGAGAACACCAGCGTGGCCATCAACGGCACCGTGCACGATTTCCATCAGTGGAGCGAGGACGGGGAAACCGTTGCAGATCGCCTTCACGTTGACGGTGTGCTGACCGGCGATGCCGAGGGCACCTTCGGCATCGTGCGGGACATCGATGCCACGCTGGATGCGGAAAACGCCAGCGGCGTTTCCCACCGTGTACACATCATCCATCAGGAGGAGTGGTTCAATTTCACTGGGTTGAACGGTGGTTCGTTCTTTGGGAACCAAGGCATTGGAGCTCATCATAACGAATCATGGTCCTACGACGTGGTTGGTATTGACCACGACAACCGCACCATTCGGGTGATTTGGCAGCAATCGGGACCCGACGCCTCCGAGGGCGATGAGAAGCCCGAACGGTCCCCCATCCCTCGAGAACCGGTGGCTCCCGAGCCTGTGGACGGCCTCGGGGACGTGACGGTCGGCCGCGAAACAGGGTTGATGCCCATTCCAGCCGCACCAGGAGATCGCTTTTTGCTCGATGAGCAAGCCGGTATGGACCTCCTTGTCGAGGTCCTTGCTTACGCTACCGACGACGCCGACGGTCGAACCTTTGAGACCGCACAATGGGCCGGCACATACGCCGAATTCGGCGGCACGGCGGAGGGGCACCTGGTCGCGGTTGGACCCCTCAAGGGATTGTCCACCAGCGTCATTCGAAGCCTCGAAGTGCCGTACGGGGAGAATGACGAGGTCGCCTGGTTGAACGAGTCACAAACGCTTGCTCGCGTGTTGTCGCCTTCGGTCGTGACGGCCGAAGACAACACGCCGCCGGTCTTCCTCGC
>DALQ01000049.1:650-17337 GCA_002496845.1 Euryarchaeota archaeon UBA495 | reverse complement strand
TGCGCAATTGTGGAACAACATGATTGCCGCGGGTTACAACAACCCTTCCTACGATATGGCTGATGGCGCACGCTTCCTCGAGGCCCTGCTTGACTTCCTTGAGTCCTCGGATCAAGAAGCGGGCATGGCCTTTTTGACCGGCGTGCTCGTGTATGGCGACGAATTCCCACTCCCTCGCACGTTGGACGATTTCGACGAGGTCGTGGATTACATGCAAGCCTTCGACCCGATCGAGAATTTCACTCGATTCGCTGGCACCGACAATTTCTCCGCTGCCTACGACGCCATGGTGGGCAGCGATGAATGGGAAGGCCTCAGCGACGCCTTGGACAACCTGTCCAACAACGAGATGGTCTTTGCCTCCTTCCAGACGGTGCTTCGGAACATCGCACTGCTTTCGGTTTCGGCCCACCCCGAAGCCATCATTGACGGCTTGGAGGCTTGGGCCGCCCCGCTCGCGGACGAAGATTATGGCAACATGACGCCGTTCCAACGTTTGGTGTACGGCTGGTCGCAGATGGACGTAACCGTGCAAGACCTTGACGGCGACGATTTTCCTGACGAAATCCTCTGGGAGTACGAGCTGTTGCTCAACACCACCGAAGGCCTGCAATGGCAAGCACGAATGGACGCGTCCTACCCGCACGTCAGTGACGGCTTTGACGACTTCAACACCTTCGACGTCGACGTGCTGACGATCCTCCGCGACACCACCGAAGACCCCGCATGGGACGACGCGGGCAATGCCGTGCAAGATTTCCTCTCGTGGGCTGCCAACGCCACCCTCGGGAAGGAATTGGAATGGTCGAAGTCGGAAGACGATTCAAACGACGATGAAGACGGTGACGACGGCGGCAGCGAAGACTCCAGCGATACCTGGGAAGAGGTCATTTTTGACGGCCTTCACCCCGTTGAAACCCTGGCCCTCAACAAGTACAAGCTCGACCTCGGATTCGAGATGCATTTCGAGTGCGAAGGATGTGCACCTTCAGACACGCCCAACGATTTCAACATGAGCGTAACCGACAGCAGCGGACAGACCACCAACGTTGTCTTGGACGAGAAGCGCGACCGTTCCACCCATTACATTGGCAGGTTCACCGCCGACCGCGCAGGGGCAGAAGTGTACACGTTCAGTCAACCAATGGCAGGATGGACGCCCCCGTGCGTCGACGACGGCTGCACCGTCTCGCGGGCGACGTTGGGCTTCAGTTCGCTCCGCCCCACGTTGCTCGAATCCATGGGCATTGAAGCGAACGAGGAACTCTTCGTCGTGTCCGCTTTGGGCGTGTTGGTCGACGCCGATGAAACCGTGCCGGTGGCTACGGAGATGGACGTGCAGGCCTCGGTGTACGATGCCGCGGATGGGGCCTTGTTCGGCGCCGAGATGGACAGTGCACTGCTGCGCATTTCTCCCGGGCTTGGCGTGTCTGCTGCAGCGTCGCTTTCACCAAATGGAGACATGATGTTCGACGCCGCCGGCCCCGCCGTCCAGTATTCTGGCGATGACGTGGACGGCGCCCTCGACGTGACGGTCGAGCCCCGCCAGACGGACAACGAAGGCGAACCCCTCGACGACGACAAAGCCGCCTTCGACGGATACCTCTCAGCCTCAGGAGATGCCTTTGGCTGGAATCTGTCAAGCGACGTGAACGCCCAGGTGTCCGACAGTGCCCGAGGCGTGGCCTTGTTCACCACCACAGGCATCACCGACGACGGCCTCGAATTCCGTTACGAACACGAAGCGCCGCTCCCCGACAGTCCGGGGTGCATGATCAGCACGATGCAAATGTGGTCTCAGGGAGAACTCAACATTGAGTGGACCTATGGCAGCTTCCGCAGCGAGGACGGCACGCCCTACCCCTACGCCAGCCTGGATCAGGTGGACATCGACTACGGCGACGGCAGCAGTTTCTCTTCCACGGCGCCGATGGATTCCGGGAGCGAGTCCTACTCCTACGATACCTCCGACGGCACCACCGAACACCTCGTGACCGTGCAATACACCACGGAGCACGGCCACGTGAACGATTTGAGCTTCACCTTCGATGAGGACGCCGGCATTCTGACGGGCGACGACGGCGAAGAGCACCACACGTCGTATCATCAACCGTACGAAGATCACCGCTACTGCCAACTCAAAGGCGAGCAGCAATCCAGCACCCCAAGCCCGGCCATCATCGACCGCTTCATCAGCGATGGGCCGTTTGAGGTGCTTGACCAACAGGTCCTCACGTCCAACGCTCAAGGCACTGTGACCCTCACGGCGATGCCCCCGCATACCGGTGCGTACGTGAACATCGTCCAAGCCTCACACACAGATGCCTTGACGGGCGTCACCCGAACTGGAATCGGCTTCAACATCGCGATGGCCACCACCGCTACCGTCGGCTTGTCTGGCATGGACATCATCGACCACTTTGCCGGGCTCCCTGTGTACGCGGCCAACGTGAGCGGCATCAGCCAGAGCGTCCAAGTGGTTGCTTCAGGACTTGAGAGCGGCCCACATCACGCCGTAGTCGGGCACATGCCCCTCGATTTCTCCGAGGTTTTCCCAGATGTGAACTTCTCAGGGGAAGCAGAGATGCACGAGATGACCTTCAATGCGGGAGAATCTTCGCGGAGCCTGCTCTTGAATCACACGGCACCGCTATCGTTGATTGGTGTCATGATGGGACCGTCCAGCGCCGAAGAGGAAGGGATGAGCGACCCGTTGACCCCCGCGGCCATGCACTTCGGTCTGATCGTGGTGAATCCAGAGGAACTCAACCTGACGGGGTCGCTTGGCCCCGGTCAAATCACGAACGTTGCCCTGCATGAGGACCTTGAAGCGGCAACGCGGATCCTCGCCGTAGCGTCCCCAAGCCAAGGCTTCGATCCAGCGGTAATCGACACGTCCACCGTCTCAGAATTGCTGATGACCGAGGCGGTCCGGCCCGAAGTCGATTGGGCCGGCATCGAGTCCGACCTGACCAACGTCTGCGAAGAAATCAGTTGGTATGCGTACCCCGAATGGGACGATGAAAATCAATCGGAATATCATGTCTTAGAAGCCACCGTGCATCACTACTCGGATGACACTTGGTACGACTCTGGCCTGCCCGCGCCAGACCTGGCTGGAGCAACCTTGATCGATGAGTCGACGGGTGCTGAGGTGAATTGGACCGAAAGCGCCACCCATGACGGTCAATATGCCATGGTGAGGTACGACCTCTCCCACGCGCATGCCCCGTACCGTTTCTCCTCCAGCACGTCGTACGATTCCTCGTTTACCATCGAGTACAACGGCGAAGAGTGGGAGGAGCGTGAGTGGAATGGGGTCTGCGATAACGACCTCGACCAAGAGCAACAAGCCGACAACGTGATCGACTTCCTTGACACCTATGCCAGCCGGTTCAGCACCGTTGCATGGGGACAAGGTTCGAGCGCCGATTTGGCGCTCCCTGCCCTGTCTTCACCGATATCAGAATACACGGTCATCGGCGTGGCTCAACAAGGCTCTGGCTCTGGCGCAACCTTGGTGTCCGCCGTCAGCACGGTGCTCTCCGTTCCAAACCCCGAACCGCCCCAGATGCAAAACCTCACGCTGGTGTTCACCCCGAGCGATCCTGCTCCAGGCGACGTGGTGCTTCTGACCGTCACCGATGAATCGAACCAGCCTGTCGAAGGGCTGTCGGTCACCCTCGTGAAAGACAACATGACGCTGTCGAGCCTGCTGAGCGATGTCAACGGCCAAGCGTCTTTCGCCATTCCCCAAGGAAACATCACCGTTCGGGTTTCAGGCGGCCTGTATCATCCCGCCGAGCTGAACCTTTCAGTCGAGGATGACGGCATCGACGGAGGGTTGCCTGGCGACCGAGACGGTGATGGGGTGGGCGACACCATCGATGCCTTCCCAGACGACCCACAAGAGTGGGACGACACGGACGGCGATGGAATCGGTAACAACGCCGACAGCGATGATGACGGCGACGGGCGTTCAGACCTCATGGAATTGACCGGGACGCCCGCAACCGACCCTCTGTGGCCGGATTCGGACAACGACGGATACTGTGACGGTCCCAGCAGCATACCGTCCATTTGCACCGGCGGCGACGCATTCCCCGCCGACGCTACAGAGTGGGTGGACACGGACGATGACGCCGTGGGCAACAACCGGGACAACGACGACGACGGCGACGGGGTTTTCGACGAACAGGAAATCGATTGTGGATCAGACCCACTCCTCGCTACTTCCGTGCCTTCTGACGTGGACAGCGACGGTATTTGTGACGCACTTGACGGTACGGACGACCGTCCCACAGGCGAAGACCCAATCGCGTGCTGTGAAGCGGTGAACGCACAATGCCTCGCCTGCGCCGCCGACATGACCGTCGAAGCATATTGCCTCGAGTACCCCGATACGACAGGATGTGCCGAGGACGACGTAAACGACGCCACCGAAGAACCCGACACATCAGGCGCAGGTTTGTCTTCAACGGTCCTGGTCGCGGCCAGCGCCGCGGGCGCACTCATCGTGGCCATCTTCGTGGTCGTGTTGCTGCTTCGTGGCCGCGATTCGGAACCGGTCATCGACAAAGACTTCGCTATTGAGGAAGCCCTGTTCAACGAATTGGCCGCTAGCGTGAGCGCCAGCCCGCCTTCCAAACCTCCGAGGTCGGCCACAGGGCAGATGTACGACGGATACGAAGGTCTGGAGTACCCTGCCGGCTCGGAGCAGTGGTACTACAGAGACCCCGGCACCGGCGAGTGGACAGAGTGGCGTTGAAGACCGGTGAGGCGGTTCACCGTAACGTGCGCCCCCCATGGGCCTTGCCAGAGGAACTCGATCGCCGCGGCCAAGCCATTGTGCTGACCGTGCTCGCGGTGCTTTGCCTGCCACTGCTCGTGATTCCGCCCGAGTCCTCGATGGACACTGCGGCTCTGTTTGATGATCCTGCCAGGGATCGCCTTGCAGAAGAAGCGACGTCGGAAGGGTTGTCCGGCTTTCTCATCGTCCGTGTTCGTCATGACGATGCAGGGCCCTTGACGACCAACCTGTCCCGCGTTCACGCCCTCATGGATATCGAGTCCGGGGTTCTTCAGGGAGAAGGCGCATACGCCTTCGACGTCGAGCATACGTGGATTGAGCGACTGGAGACCCCCTTCGCACGATGGTCGATGGCCTTTGATTCTCAAAACCGTTCGATGGTCGAAGCGGACACATGGTCTGAGGTGTTGCAACCCCCAATGGAGGAGGGTTGGTGTGCGGATGACGCGACTGTGGAGGAACAACGTGCCCTCGAAGCAAGCCTTCTCTTGCTGCCCAAAGGGAGCAACATGGGCGTCGCGTGCCCCGCTTTCGCGGGCGCGTCCCCCACTGTTCCCCCGAACGCCAACGAATTGCTTTGGATGGTCTGGATGGATTCCGAAGAACCGCCCACAGATTGGCTTGAACTTCAACGGTGGGCGGACAAGGTTTCGGCCGCCACGCCGTACACGTTCGAGCCGGCCGGCGTCAACATGCTGTTCAAAGAGTCCGAAGAGATCGCAAAAGACGACCTTTCGATCGTGCTGCCTGTTGCAGCAGCGTTGTTGACCACCATTCTGCTGTTCGTGCTCCGCCGTCCCATGACGGTGGCCAAAACGCTTGGATCGGTTGGTTTGGTCGTGGCAGCCGAACTCGGTCTTCTGACCTTGTTTGGACACCGGTTCACCGTCATCGACGCCATCGCCATTCCAATCATCATGGCTGTGGCGGTGGACGGGGCCTTCTGGTACAGCGTTTCATCGCGATCGAAGGCCGAGGTCCGCCGCCTGCTTCTCGTGGCCATGGTCACCACCATCGGAGCAGTGTCCCTTGCGCTCTTTTCTCCCATCCGGGCTCAACGGGGCTTGGCCTTGGTGATGATCATCGGGATTTTCCTGGACTGGTTCGTGACCAGGTACGTGATGGAGGGCGTCTATCTTGCCACCAGGCGCGCGCCGCCGCGCCCACCAGCACAAACCTCGCACCTCAGGTTCGCACCCACCGCATGGCTTTGGCCGGTGGCCTTGGTGCTCTTGGCAGGGGTTGCCGTCACCTCACCGCCGGGCGTGGAAGTTCTCGACATCGATCAGTTCCTGCCCGAGGACGACCCTTCGTTGGATGAATTGGACGACCTGCGCGGCACCTACATGATTTCCTCAAGCACCTTGGTTCAGATCTTGGTTGATGCCGAAGGCGGAGACGATCCCCATCGGCTGTTCGACTTTACCACGCAACTCTCCCAGCACCCGACCCTCATCGCTTACGACACGGGCACAGCGCGTCAACCCCTGCTCCTCGGAATCCCAAATGACGATCCGTACGACAACGACACCATGGCCACCTGGTACGCCCGGCACCGCGGGCCACTCTTGCTCGACGATTCCGTCCTTCGCATGGATGGAGACATGACGGGCGTTCACCTGATTGCCATCATCGACGGCGAGGACGCCGACGGCGCACACCTCTTTCAGCAGGACGTGACCGAACTCATGGAGCACAACGACCTGACCGGCGTCATTGGCGGGGACCTCGTGGTTGGCATCGCCTTGGCCAAGGCCTTCGAAGCCACGAGGGTCGTGCAGGTTTTGGCCGCAGGTGTTGCCGTGTTCGTTTTGGCGGGCATGGTGTCCGGGTCGCGGCACCAAGCGCTGCGCATCGCGGTTGGCACCGTTGCGGTCGGAATTGCGGTGGACGGATTAGCCAGCCATATGGGCGGCCGTGGCGTCAACACCGCCCCAGCCGTCCTTCTTGGCATGGGCTTTGCCGCCGATTACCTGGCGCACGCCAGCGCCGGCCATCGCAGCACGTCAAGAGACGCCTTCGCGCGTTGGGGGGCCGCATTTTCGTCGGTTTCTGTGTTTGCGGTGGTGGGCTTGAGCCGCTACCCACCGGCCCAAGACACCGGGCAATTGCTGGCCATCTCCGTGCTGATTTCCGTCATGTTGGCGGCCATTCTGGCGCGCGTCCCGGTGCGGGTCAGACCAGCCTTCAGCGATGAAGAAGCCTGATCAGAAGAGAAGGGTCCTCGCCATGAAGAGGGGTGAATGCAGGTTCTCCTGCGCCTCTTTGCTGGCGATCATCTCGGTCATCATCTCCTGCAAGGCTGGCTTGCGGCTCGCCTTGGCGACGAACCAATTGAGCAACCAGGCCCGGCGCGACAGTTTCTGCATCCGGTAGGAGTTCGTCAATTCGGGCCCGAGCATGGCCCACATTTCTTCCATGTAGGCTTCGGGTGTCAGGCCCTCGACGATGTGCCGTGCGGCCATTTCGCCCGTGACAAGTGCATTGCCCACACCTTCTCCTGAGAAGGGGTCAACGAGGCTTGCCGCATCGCCGACGAGGCGGATGCCGCAGCCCGCTGAGCGCCGTGGTTGCCGGGACTCCTTCTTGCGGGGTGAACCAAAGGGCAGTTGCCACCCCTTGTTGCTGCCCCGGATCATCGTCGCATTTGCAAATCTCTCTTTGAACAGTGGATGGTTTGCGATCACGTCTGCTTGTAGTGCTCTCAACTTCTTCTTCTGCTTGTCCATCAAACCGACGACCATCCCGATACCGACGTTGACGACCCCTTCTGAGACGGGGAAGAGCCAGAAGTATCCGGGGATAATGGAGTCAACAAAGTGAATCTCGATGTCACCGACGTCAGGCCCGCATCCCTCGACGTTTTGCCAATACTCGCGGTATCCCGCACAGTAGTGCATGCGGTCGACCAACGTCTCACCGTGGGTTTCCTCCACCAAAGCCGCTGCCACCGGGCAACGGTAGCCTGCTGCTCCGACGACTTCGCTGCTGTGCCAAGTGTAGATCTCCCCCTTTCGGCCGCCAACGCGGACTTCGACGGCACGAACTGAGCGCGCCTCGCCGGTGCCAGCGCCGGGGTCCTCCCCGCCTTGGCCGTCGTCGAACAGCACGGTCCGTACGTCGGCGCCTTGCACGACGGCGCCGCCGGCTTCGAGCACAAGTTCCGTCGCTCGCTCGAACATGAGGTGATCGAATTGTGCGCGGGGAAGGGCGTATCCTGCTTCCAAGCGTTCCACGTCTTCCTCGGGAAGCGGGACTCTGACACTGTTGCCTTTTGGGCTCGAGAACATGATGCCCGTCACGCGGAAGTGGGGCGTGGCTTCCAAGCGCGGCTTGACGCCAAGGGCTGCCACGTGGGAGAGGGATTTGCCGCCGACGGCGTCGCCACAGACCTTGTCACGCGGCCAGACGCCCTTTTCGATGAGCAGCACGCGCTGCCCTTTCATCGCGAGGTATCCAGCAGCGGCCGAACCACCAGGGCCTCCGCCGACCACAATGGCGTCAAACGCGGCCCCGTCATCGGGCAATGGCCCGGTTTCGATTGGACCTTCCCACGAGCGCATGAGCAATGGGCATGGCCGGCATTCCTTGAGGTTGGTCCTTCCGCTGGCGCGGAACGTTCACACCCTCGGCCCAACTCAAACGCGCGTGGACCCCACGTCAGCCGTGCGCCGCCGGGCGACGTGGATGCTGTTGCTGGTCACCCTCGTATGGGGTGCGACCTTCATCTGGATGCGCGAGATTATGCTCGCGCTGGAGACGGATTTGGAACGCATCGGCACCACGGCCGTTGTGGCCTTCCTCATCTCGTCGCGCTTTGCCTTGGCCGCTGCGGTGCTACCGCTGTTTCCGTCCGTCCGCCGCCACCTTGGCGACCCGGAGGTGTGGAAGGCCGGCCTTGCCCTTGGGCTTGCCCTTCTGGCCGGATTCTTGGCACAGATGACCGCTTTGGGGGAACTTGAACCCTCGACTTCCGCCTTCTTGACCTCGCTGTACGTGGTCAGCACCGCCCTGCTGTCCAATCTTTTCGGCGAAGGAAGGCCATCCAAATTGCTTTGGTTTGGCGTCTTCCTTGCGACCCTCGGTGCTGGCTTCATCGAAGGTCCTCCGCATTTGACGTGGGGTTGGGCTGAGGTCATCACCGTCTTCTGCGCCGTGTGTTTTGCCGTCCATATCCTCCTCACGCAGCGGTACACCACGCGGATGGATCCCATGGCGTTGACCTTCACCTCCTTCGTGGCCGTCGCGGTTCTCGCCATGGCCTTGGCCCTGGTTTCGACCCGCGATTCTGCTGGGGCCTCGGATCTTGTCGGGGTGCTCCGAGTCGACGGGGTCCTTCTCCCGCTGATTTGCCTTGGACTGTTTGGGTCACTCGTGGCCTTGGGCATCCTCAACCTCTACCAACGTCATATGGAACCGGTCAGGGCGGCCATCATCTACACCCTCGAGCCGGTGTGGGCGACCTTGTACGGGCTCCTGCTTGGCTTGGTGGGATGGACGCCGTGGATCCTCGTGGGCGGGGGACTGCTCGTCGTTGGCAACCTTCTGGTCGAAGTGACCAGCCAAGACGAGGAAGAATGAACCCCGCATGAACGAACACATCGTTCAAGTCCCTTATCGGAAGAGTGGCATCATGGCCGCGGGCGAGACGAACTCCACGACAGGCGGCTCCGACGCCCCAATGACCCCCCGTCGCTTTGCGACCGACGCCGTTCACGCAGGAACACAGCACATCGGCGACGCGGTCAACACCCCCATCTTCCAATCCTCGACCTACCGCCTCACGGACGAACGGTACGCCGGTTGGGCGGCTGGAGCTCAGCACACCCTGCTGTATGCGCGGCTCTCTTCGGTCAACACCGACGCGGTCGCTCAGAAACTCCGGGCCATGGAAGGCGGCGAGGATGCCGAGGTCTTCGCCAGCGGCATGGGCGCCATTTCTGCGGTCTTTCTTGGCCTGCTGAACGCAGGCGACCACATCGTGGCCAGCGGCGACATTTACGGCGGCACATACGGCCTCTTGATGGACGAAATGACCCGCTTTGGCATCGAGATCACACTCGCTGACATGCGGGACCCTGCATCCTACGAAGCCGCGATTCAACCCAACACCAAGATGCTCTACATCGAGACCCTGACCAACCCCGTGCTCAAGGTCTGCGACATCCCCGCCATGGTGGAGGTGGCCAAGCGCAACGGTCTGCTCTGCATCATTGACAGCACCTTCGCGAGCCCATGGGGCTGCAGCCCGCTGAAGTACGGGGTTGACCTCGTCATCCATTCGACCACGAAGTACCTCGGTGGACACAGCGACATCATTGGTGGAGCCGTGGTCGGTCGAGCCGACCTTGTGGCGAAGACCTTCAAGCAAAAGGTGCATTTCGGGGCATCCCCAGATCCTCACGCGTGCTATTTGTTGGAGCGGGGCATGCGCACCTTGCACGTCCGGATGCCGGTGATCTGCAACAACGCCGCCACCGTTGCGGCACGCCTTGAGCAGCATTCCGCCATCGAGCGCGTGTACCACACGTCCCTCGAAAGCCATCCCGATTACGAGGTTGCGCAGCGGGTTCTTCCCAACGGGTCGGGCATGGTTGCCTTCGTCGTCAAGGGAGGCGACGCAGCCGCCCTCCGCTTCATGCGGAAGCTCAAGATCATCTACGAAGCCACCAGCCTCGGCGGCATCGAGTCGCTCATCGAATGCCCGTTCAACTCCAGCCACGGCGCCATGCCGGAAGACGTCCGGATGGAAGCGGGCATCGTGCCAGGATTTGTCCGTATGTCGATTGGCATCGAGGACGTGGAAGACCTGTGGGACGACATCGCCCAGGCGCTTGAAGCCTGAACGTCACGGTGCGGCAACGCCCATGGTCGCCGCAAGGTCTGCCAAGGCTGCTTCGAATGCTTCCCGGTGGGGGGCATCGTCGTTTTCGAGCAAAGCCGATCCAGATTCGATGAGGGCCCGAGCGGCGGTGGACCACGCGCCCCCCCTGTCCCGAGCCACGGGTTCGAAATGCCATTCTTGGCCCGTGTGGCGGTCAGCAGCGAGCAGCCAAGCCCATGCTGCGGCCGCCGCTTCCATGTCGTCGTGACGGTCGCAGGCCGTTTTTTGGGCCCTTCCGCCCCCGTCAAGCAACCCGGTCAGCACCAAATCATGCGTCAAACCCAGCGGACCGGTCAGGTGCCCTCGGCGATGCGGGAACCGAGATTCCCGTCGGGCGGCGGCGCGAGCGTCGTCCAAACCTCGAAGGAAGGCTCCGAAGGACTTGGGGCGCCCGTCTACGGAGGCGAGGATGGCAGCAAGGTCGTCGCCTTCGAGGCCGAGGCCAATCAGACCGTCTTCGTGGTGGTCGGCCCACAAAGCGCCCATGATGGCGTTCAAACTCGCGCCTTTGGTGACGAGCAAGGCGCCCTCATCACGCGGCCGCAATTCGCCTCGCGTGTCGATGATGCCACCACCTTCGGTCATGCGAGCGGTGAGCATCGCCGCAGCGAA
Organism: Euryarchaeota archaeon UBA495; assembly: GCA_002496845.1. Taxonomy (GTDB): domain Archaea; phylum Thermoplasmatota; class Poseidoniia; order Poseidoniales; family Poseidoniaceae; genus MGIIa-L3. The sequence continues at coordinate 6,031 of DALQ01000049.1, read as the reverse complement.
CGTCGCCTCGTCCTCAGTCCCGCCAACCGAGGTGAGGTGTTCCACCACGTGTTCGATGTTGGTGCCGTCCAACCAGCGGTCGTCGAGCACAAGCCCGTGATTGAGGTTGGTGAGGACTTCCGCCTTCAGGCGGCCACCGAGGACGCCTTCGTTGAGCGTGAGGCCTTGCCATGCATCGAGCAAGCGGTCCATGCCATCGATGCACGCCTGTGGAAGCGGCTCATCAGCCGGCCATCCTTCGGGCGACCAACGCGCTTCCACGTCGACGAGCCGAGGCAGGATGGGCGGCAGCATGGACATGGCCAAATGATGCACGAAGGCCTTGTCTTTCTCCCCGGCCGTGCCCACGGCATCAAGGTCCACGGCCACGATGGGCCCATGGTGGAAGGCCAGCCGAACGTAGCCGGTGGCGTCGTGCTGATCGGACGCCACCACCGTGGGATCAATTCCCTCCGTGTGATGCACCTCAACACCGTCGACTTCGGTGGTGGTGAACGAAAAGCGAGAACGTTCCAAGACGTCTTCGAGCCATCCTTGAGGTGGCGTGGTGTCACGGCCGGTGCACACGAATCCATCGCTCCATGAGAAAAAGTGCAGGCCGCGCCGGGCATGTTCTTCCCACGCCAGCATGCGGAGGGTGACGTTGTGATGGTTCTGGAGGCTGGCCAAGTAGGCCTGCTTCCCGTCGCCTCGACGGATGTACGACCCGCTTCCAAAAGCGGAGTTCTGGTACTTCCCCACCGTCGAGATTTCGACGTCATGAGCGGCGTGAAAGCTACCAGCGAGCGCCTTGGCGATGTGGTCTCCCCGCTTCGCCAGCATACGCTTCTTCAGCCAAGCCGTGTCGCCGCGGCGCTGAACCACCTGGTCGATTTCCTTCATGGTCCGCTCGATGGGGTCACGACGCCATCCTCGGCGTACCGAGCCAGAGAGTTCCGGAAGGGCCCGTTCAGGGTGCTCAAGCAAGCGGTCGAGGTTTCGGCGCAGACGTTTCGCCGTGTCTTCATTGGCGTGTTTCGTGCCTCGCATCCGAACCCGTTGGCGCTTTTTGCCCGGGAATTCGACCTGCGGTGCACGTGCCATCGGTCTGCCTCAGCATGTCGCGGGTGGCGTGTGGGATGAGGCTTTCTCACCTCGTCCGCATCACAGTTTGCTCAACGAATAGTCCAGCACAACGAGGGAAATGCTCCACTGCACGGTCTCGCCGTCGTCCTGATGGTTGCACAAGGCACTGCCCCCGGTCGCGACAGTTACGGTCAAGTCGAGGCTCGATGGGCCAAAGCCAACGTCCCCTCCATCCAGCGCCGCTCGAAGGTCGCCCTCCGAGATGTTCTCGGCGCTGCCTGCCTCAAACAAAGACCGATCGAACCATTCCACGGACACCGTATGTGAAGCCGTGCTTCCCTCGACGTTTTGCCCTTCTTCGCTTTGGGACAAGTCTCCCCGCTGCAGCAAACCTGCGATGGTGTCGGGCTCGGCGTCGCCTGCGCCCGGCGCGGCGCAGCCCGGCCCGCCTGAGGTTTCGTCCTCGTTGTAAGCCAGGGTGGCCACAAGGCCGACGACGTTTCGTCCATCTGCGGCACTGCCAGCGCCGTCGCTGTGGGCCTCAACAGGCACGGTTTGGCCGTCGGCAACGAATTCCTCACCTGATCCAATTTCGATGAATTCTAGTGTTCCATCAATGGACCACGCCGCCGCAGAATCGGCAGCTTCTGGTGCATCCCGCAGCAGGTAAGCGCCTTCGGCGGCTGCCGCAGGCGCGAGAATGACAAGGGCCGCGATGCCGATGGCGCGGCCAGAGGGGACCTCGAACCGGCCAAGAGGCGAACCGTCCTTGATGCGGTAGGCATGGTCGATGAAGTGAGCAAGGAAGGCCATGGTCATGCCAGGAATGGATTCGAAGACGTGTTCGTTGAGGCCAAGAAGGCGCCAGACGATGACGCCGACCAAGGCGGCGATCATCATCGTGACCGAGTGGCGAGTGTCCGGTTGGTAGCCGGTCCAACGCACGATGAGCATCGGGACGAAGATGCCGCCAAGGCCGTACACGGCAAGGACCACGAGGGAGAACACGGAATCGCCCCCCGGCACGTACAGCCCGACCAACGAAATGACGGTCGCAATCACGGCCATCACCAACGTGACCTTCTTGGTCGTGCCATGGTCCTGACTCCATTCCGGGCGGATGTCGTCGGTGACCGCTGCGGTGCAGGCGAGGACTTGGCTGTCAGCCGTGGACATGGTCGCGGCGAAGATGGACGCGAGGATGAGGCCGGCCCAGAAGGGGCCCAGCACGTCCATGGCAAGCGTGGGCAGGCCAAGTTCGGCGTCAAACCCATCCTGCGTGAACATCACGCGACTGGCCCAGCCGATGACCAGCATGAGGGCGATGAACGGCGTTTGCCAGACGAAGAACCAGACCATCGCCTGCTTGCGCTCTTTGTCGGAGCCCAAGGTCATCACGCGGGACACGACCTGAGGCTGCCCGGCGACGCCAAGCCCCCCGAGGAAGAACGCGAAAATCCAGAGGCTGACGCCGAGCGCGAGGTTGGGCGGAATCAGGCCAGTGAGCATGGGGTCTTGCGTTTCCAGGGACGTGTTGAGGCCGCTGAATCCACCGACTTGGCCCAAGGCCACCCAACACAGCATGGTGGTTCCAATGATCATGACGCACGATTGGGCCGCGTCGGTCCAAATGGAGGCCCGGATGCCCCCAGCGTAGCAATACGCGACGACGAGCACGAAACCGATGAGGATGCCCAGCACGGGGTCCCACCCCATCATGGCGAACAGCGCCTTGCCGCCACTGGTCAACTGGGCTGCAGCGTAGACGGAAAGGAAGGCCACCGACAAAATGGCGGCGAGTTTGGCTTCCGGTGCGCCGGCAACGTTGGCAACCAGAGACGAGAGAGACCGCACACCACGGAAGTTGGCTTCTTGCTGGATGTATTTGTAGAGCCAGATCCATGCGATGACTTGGCCAATGCTGGAGGCCAAACCAATCCAAATCGCAGAATAACCGACCGCATAGGTGAATCCAATGAATCCAATGAACATGTAGCCGCTGTTCCACGTGCTGACCGCAGAAAGAGCCGCCAAAGCCGGGTGCATCCCGCGTCCTGCGACAAGGTAGTCGTCCGTGGTGTCCTCCTTGACACGCATGCTCGAGAGCCCAACGGCCGCAAAAAAGCCGAGGAAGAGCAGGAAGGACAACAGCATCGCGACGTTGCTCATCGAACCGACCACACTCCCCCTCCCCATCAACGCTTCCGAGGGAGGCGCGGCGGAATCAGGCCCTTCGCCATCGGGCGATGGCCTCGGCTTCGACGCCCTCAACGGCGGCAGGAATCAGCAGGCAATTCAGACGTCCGCCGGCCTCTGAGGGCAACCCGTCCACCGTGGTCGTGACGAAGGCCTCGTCCACGGTGCCCACATCAGCGCAGAGCACCACGGGCCATGCCCCCACCTCAAGGTCGTCAAGGGCTGCAGTGTTGAGGTTGGATTCGGGCGCGCCGCTCGTCGCTCGTTCGAGCAACCGCTCCGCCATCAAGTGGAGGCTTCGATGAGCGTCTTCTGGCCGCATTGGCCGCTGGTCCCCGGTGCCTGCCCCGGTGGGGTCCAAGTCGAGGAGCACCAGCGTGTGCAGCCCTTGGTGGCGGTTGACGGCGATGGTTTCGAGGGGCGAGGTGGCGATCCACGACCCGTGCGGGTAGGTCAGTGTGGTTTGTCGTCCAAAGCGGTAATTGGACAGTCCTGCCGCTCCAGTGACCATCCCTGTGATGCTGAGTCCGTGCAACACGTGGCATGGAACCCCCGCTTCCAAAGCGCGAAGTTGCAGGTCAACGTGGGTGGTGGCTTGCAACGGGTCGCCCACCACAAGGAGCGCCACAAGCGAGGTTCGAGCAAGCTCAAACATCCGAGTCGGGTGTTCCACGTCGGGCCGCATGACCCGTTCGATGGGACCGACGCGTGCTTCCAAATCAACCAAGTCTTGCTCTGGCCAAAGCGCAGTGTAGGCCTCATACCATCGGTGTTCGGCCTTCTGTGCAGCCTCAAGCGCGGCAAGGGTCATCCCACCGAGGCCGCCAGGCCCCAGTCCGACAAGGAGCAAGCCAGTAGGGGGCAATTCGACCGTCATGCTGATGCCGTCCTGACCGGTGGTCCTCGTGAGCGGCATGCGTCATTTGAGGGTGCCGAGCACGGAGACCGCCCAATGGCGGGAACGTTTGATGCTGGCCGGATGGTTGGCTGCCGGGGTTGGCATCCAATCCGATGGCGACCACCGCTTGTTGCCTCTGAGCGATCTCGCTCCTGCGGACGCAGATGCAGGGTTCGAAGGCCATGCCATCGTGCGCCGCCCTTCGTTGGAGCGAGGCCCGCAGCATTGGCGGGACCGCCTTGATCCAAGCCTTATGGAAACCTTGGATCCGTTTCTCCCCACCGCACATGAGGTGCAAGGGGACGTCCTGCTCGTCAAACTGGAACCAGAAGTCGAGGCCCATGAGAAGGCCATTGCACAGGCCATGCTGGCTCAATTCCTCCACGTTCGAGTGGTTTGTGTTGACGGAGGCGTGACGGGTCCGTACCGAATCCGCGACCTTCGGGTTCTCGCCGCGCGAGGGGCCGATGCCAGCACGGAAACGACCGTGCGGGAGCATGGTTTGGACTACAGCCTCGACCCCGCTACCGCTTACTTTAGCGCCAGACTAAGCCGGGAACGCGAGGGCGCCATGACCCTCATCAAAGCACATCAGGCGCACCTCGGCCGTCGCCTGGTGGCACACGATCCCTATGCTGGAGTTGGGCCAAACCTCGGCCTCCCCCTCCAAAACGGCGCGATTGAGGTTGCAGTTGTGGGGGACTTGAACGGCCAAGCCATCCCGTACCTCCGCAACAACCTGTCCCGAATCATCAGCAAAAGCGCCCATCCAGAGGCGAGGCTGGTGGTGCGCGAAGGGGATGGACGCGAATGGCAGCATGACCCTGACGTCAATCGCCAAGCAGACGTGCTTTTCGTCAACCTTCCACACGAAGGCCTGAACCACTTGACGGACCTGATTCCGCTGCTCGCAGACGACGCGTTGGTGCTTGGGTGGGCCTTGGTGGATCGCCATCAGGAGGGCGCCGTTGCGGCGCGTGTTCATGCTGTGTTCGATGCTGCCGGCTGGCAGGCCAACGTGGACGTTCAAGCCACCAAAGGGTTCAGCACGACACGGACGATGGTTCGCCTCGTGGTGCGCGCGACGACGGGTTCTTGAGGCGCCCACCGCTCCCGTGAACCATGGAAACCACCGTGCGATGCAAGTGCGGCGTCACCATCGACATCGCAGGGGCCACGCCACGTTCTGACGGAATCAAGGTCTGGTGCCGCGTTTGTGGCG
>DALQ01000049.1:0-242 GCA_002496845.1 Euryarchaeota archaeon UBA495 | reverse complement strand
CCTGCATGATAACCTCTACACCAAACGGGCAGGCAGGCGTCCCGTGAGGGAACCGATATTTAAGCCGCTCTCACCGTGTTGTTGACGGTTCTCATGAGCGCCCGACCGCCTTCCGCCGCACAAGCCAAAGAGGCCGCCGAACAAGCCGCGGCCGACGATGCCGTCGCAGCCGCCTTCGGACAAATGGCCGGCATGACGTCCACGGACCCTCCCAGCACCCCTCCAACAGGCCCCCCCGGGGG
>DALQ01000038.1 GCA_002496845.1 Euryarchaeota archaeon UBA495 | reverse complement strand
CTTGGAGGGGGCTCCGTAGCCACAGGAAGCACAGACGCCCTTCTGCTTGTGGAAGGCGTTGCGACCGCAGCGGCGGCATCGGATGTGCGTCGTCTTTTGACGACGGCCCATGGACGGGGTACCCTTCGACATACGGTCACCTCAGGAAATGGGCGACCGTCAACCCCTTTATGAAATCAACTCCGAGGGCGTTCGTTCTCATCGAGAGCAAACGTCCGCAGCCCAAGTGCAGCCACAAGCAAAGAAACAGGAGCGGCGAGGGCCAGCCCGAGGCCAACCGGGGCCAAATGGACCAGCTCGGTGAAGAACCGAGCCACAGGGCTGCTCGAGTCGCCAACGAGATCTCCCGCTTGCAGGAGCCAAAGGCCCAGCATGAAGCCAACCACGACCAGCAGAGACAGCCCAAACACCGGAGCTGCGGGCCGATCGCGGTTGTCGCCATAAGCCATCAACAGGAGGATCATGCCCACGGAAGTGATGACAAATCCGACGAACACATCGTTGGCCAAACCAACCCACATGGCCTCGCGATCGGGCGCTGGGCCGTCGCTCAAAAGCAGCACAACGGCAGGGCCAAGGAGCATCGCGAAGCCCAGGGCCAAGAACGCCAAGGGCCGTGGCACCTCACTCATCGGAGGCACCTCCGTGGTGGAGACGGCGGGCCACAATGGCGGCCGCGCGCTCCAGATCATGGTCGCTGGGTGGAGGCAAGGATTCTGGTTCTGGCAGGTTCCGCTCGAAGGACCAGACGACCATCACCCCCAGCAAGAGGGCCAAACCCGACCCGAGGAAGATGCCCGCGATTTCTCCGACAACCAGCGCCCCTGCTTGCCCTTCCGCGCCATGCAAAAACAACAGCGCGGTCGCCAACACGGCGCCAAACAGCATGGGCCATGAGCGGGAGCGACGACGTGACACAAAGAACCGATGAAGGACGAAAAAAGACGCGCACAGGCTTGCACAGGACCCCAACAGAACGAGCACGAAACGATCCCAAAGCGTGACGTCCTCGACGAAGGTCGGCGTCCAGGCCACGAGCATGCCAAGCGCGAGGGTCACCAAAACCAACCCTCCGGGGAGGCCCCATCCTTGCACACGACCGACGGGGACGTCCCCGCTGAACACGAGCAAGAGCAAGCCAAGCAGCAACGGGGCACCAAGCAAAACGACGCCCCACAGAAGTTCCACGGCAACCGTGCTGCCCGACGCAGGAACCGTGAACGGCGCGAGCAGCACCAACAGGACGCTAATCGGCGTCAGCACCTTCCAGATTGGTCCCCCTCGGCCCAAGAGATTGAAGCAGCCAAACACGGCCAACAGAGCAGGAAGCCAAAGCAGCAAGGCAGCCGTCAGCGCTGGCTCCATGCCCGGGACCTTGGCGAGAGGCACAAGAACCCTCCCCGCAAATCGGGACATGCCGCCCCTCCTCGGCCAAAGAGTGGGGCGTCATCGCTAAATACCCGACTCCGGTGGGCGAAACGCTCAGGTGATGCACATGGTGAAAATGCCACGTCAAGTCAAGCGTTACAGCCCCTCGGCGGGCAAGCACACCCTGCACACCGTGGAGCGCGTCAAGAAGAAGCGCGCCTCCGAACTGCGTTGGGGTCAGCGCCGTTTCCGCAAGGTGACTTCGGGTTACCGTGGTTTCCCCCGTCCCAAGCCGAGCGGTGAAAAGCCGACCAAGCGCGTCAACATCCTCTACCGCTGCACGGAAACGGGCAAGGCCCACTATGCTCCGTGCAAGCGCGCCAAGAAGTTCGAACTCGTGGACCGGTGATCATCAATGGCTGGAAAGTTCCTCACCGTCACCTGCCGCGACTGTGGCACGGAATCGATCATTTTCGATCGCTCCGTGAACACCGTTTCCTGCACCGTCTGCGGGGCCACCCTCAGCCGCCCCTCTGGCGGGAAGGCGGACCTCGTGGGTTGCCGCGTCGTCGAGGCCAATGAGTGAGGGAGGACCCTCACATGGCCCGCATCACCGCCACCGACGGCCCTCAAGAAGGCGACCTTGTCGTGGCCACGGTCACGACCGTCAAGCAAAACGGATGCTACGTTTCGCTGGACGAGTTTGACGACCGTGAAGGCTTCATTTTCATCGGAGAAATCGCCAGCGGCTGGGTCCGCAACATCCGCGCTCACGTTCGCGAAGGTCAGCGCTTGATCTGCAAGATCACCGGGATGCGCCGCGACGGCACGTCCTTCGAGCTCTCCCTGAAGTCCGTCTCCGAAGAACGGCGACGTGACCGACTGCAACAGTGGAAGAACGAGCAGCGCGCCATCCAACTCTTTGGCGTCCTCGGGGAACAAGTTGGATGGAGCGAAGAGGAAGCGACCAACCTCCGCGAAGAATTGATCGCTTCCTTCGGCACCCTGTACGGCTCCTTCGAGGAAGCGGCCACCAGCGAGACGGCGATGTCCGAATCCGGTTTTGATGATCCGTGGGTTCCAGCCTTCATTCAGTGCGCGTTGGAGAACATCGTTCCACCTTTCGTCGAAATCCGTGGCGTCTTCACGCTCACGTGCGACGACGAGAACGGCATCGATCGTATTCAGGACGCGCTCCTCGTGGCGGAAGCCCTGAGCGACGCCGAGGCGGAAACGGAAGTGGCCTGCTTCTACGACGGTGCTCCAAAGTACCGCATCGAAGTCAAGGCCCCTGATTTCCGAACGGCCGAAGACTTGTGGGAGCAAGCGACATCCGCCACGTTGACCTCCATTGAGGCCAACGCAGGGACCGGCGAAGTATGGAGGGAGTGACATCGGACGCCAATTGCTTCAGCACTGCCTTGCCTGCAACGGTTGGACCTTGGCGGCCGAATGCTGCGACCAGCCCACCCGTGCCGCCGCCCCCATCAAGTGGTCCCCTGAGGACGCCAAAGCCCCCTACCGCCGCCGTTTGGAAAACGTCGAAGATCCTGCTTGGATCGAGACCCTCCCCAAACTCGGCGAACGAACCGAAGAGGAATGAAGCGCTTTTGCGCTCACCCCCAAACGCCAAGCATTATGCCCCGTCGGGGCGATTTCATACGGTATGTCGGTGAAGGTGGTTTGGCTCGATGAAGAGGGAGTTGCTGGAACGCCATGTTTCGTCGCCTTCCCGGGCGTGGGAGACATCGGAATTCTGACGGCAGAACTGCTGACGCAATTGCTCCCATCCCGCACCGTGGCCCACGCCCTGGACCCTTCCTTGCCTCCGTTGGCTCAACTCGACGACAACGGCGTCCTGAAGCCACCACACCACCGTTTGATTCGCCTTGAGACCGCCGCAGGGCCTGCTCACGTGCTGATCGGCGCAGCACAATCCAGCCACCCACATCTCCAACACGCAACGGCCGTGGGCTTGCTGGACGCCTTACAGGGCGCCACCGAGGTGGTTGGGCTTGCTGGATTCCGGGCTCCTGCAGAGGATCGACGGACGTTTTGGGTCGCTACCTCGAACGATGACCTGGAGTCCTTCGAAGCCGAAGGACGCACGGTCAGCCGGACTGAGCCCAGCGCTGGTTGCATTGGAGCATTGGCGCTGCTCGTCTCCCTTGCCCCTCACCACGGACTTTCTGGGTCCCTCGCCGTGTCCACCACGGTCGGCGAAAGCCGAGATCCGAGTGCAGCACAACGCCTGGCCAAAATGCTCGACAGCACCTTTGGACTTGGCATGGGCGACATGCCCGATGTGGATGAACACCTTCGCTCGTTGCTGGAAGCGCGCGCGCCACGTGTCGTTCAGGACCACATCTCCGAGTTGATGGAACAGCCTGACGCATTCTACGCATGAAGCGCCGAGAGAGGGATTCGAACCCCCGAGTCTGACGACAGTGGATTTCGAATCCACCGC
>DALQ01000031.1 GCA_002496845.1 Euryarchaeota archaeon UBA495 | reverse complement strand
GGGAACCTGTACATTCCACTGGAATCTGGCGGCGTCTCGGTCGGTGGCGGAGAGCCGGGAATCGACATCCACTGGGTCCTTTGCAACGGCAATGGGCCAAGCCCCGGCCCTTGCGACGGATTGAACGTGGCGGTGTGGGACAACACGACGGCGCCTGTCATCGGTGACGTGTACCAATTCCCCGTGAATTCTGGAAACTACTACCAGATTGTCTTCATCCATGACGATGCAAGCGGCGGCCCTGATTGGGTTGCAGATCCGATTGTGGACGGTGGACTGGACGAGTTCTGGACCCCGTATGTCTGCCCATGTGAGGAAACGTGGGAAGCAAACGGGCAACCGGTGTGGGACAGCACCGTTGGCTTCTATTCGGGGAACTCTGTCGTCGAATGGCCTGCGGGTTCCAATGACTTGTACCTTGCAGAAGCCGGTGGCATCACAGGGGCTGGAGCGCCTGGTGTTGACGTTCACTGGATCCTTTGTGAAGACGGCGAGAGCGGCGGCCCCGATGATGCTGTGCCGGCCAAGGATGCAGGAGAGAGCGACGGTCTGCCAAGCATCGGGGTTGTGTCCACGATGTTGAGCGTCCTCGTGGCGTCGGCTTTTGTTCGCCGAAAGCAAACCGATACGGAAGCGTGACCCATCACGGATGGACCTTGGTCGCGTCAACTGGGTGCGGGCAGCGTCTGGGGATGTTCACGCTTCGAAGCAGTATTGAACGTCAGTGAAGCCTTCTCGGAGGGCCGCCACCTCGCTCTTCACTTGCGCAGGGTCCACGCCGTCGATCAGCGCGCGACGGAAGCATGTGGCCACGTCTTGCATCTGGTCCGGGCCCATGCCGTGCCGGGTCAATTCCTGCACCCCGAGCCGAAGGCCCGACGGCGAAAGCGCGCGCGTATCACCTGGAAGCATGTTCATGTTCGTGATGATCCCGGCCTCCTCGAGCAGGGCTGCAGCCGCTCGCCCTGCTCCTGAGTCGGTCTCGCCGTGCCTGGTCAAGACTTGGTGGCTGGCGGTGTACCCCCGCTCTTCAGCCAAGACATCGAAGCCTTCCGCAGCCAACGCTTCCGCCAGCGCCTTTGCGTTCGTGACGGTGTCGCGGGCGTAAGAGGCGCCATAGGCCTCAAACTCGGCCAACGCCACCGCTTTTCCAGCCACGTGGTGAAGGTGGTAGGATGAATTCGTGCCCGGGAAGACTGCATTGTTGAGGCGGCGTTGCATCTTCTCGTCTTCGGTGTTGGAAAGGAGAAATCCTCCTTGTGGCCCGGGGAAGGTTTTGTGCGAAGATCCGGTCATCAGGTCCGCTCCTTCTCGGAGTGGGTCTTGGAACACGCCACCAGCGATGAGGCCGAGCACGTGGGCTCCGTCGTACATCACGCGCGCGCCGACCTCGTGTGCGGCATCAGCCAGCTCTTGCAGAGGCGTGGGAAAGAGGAACACCGAGGCTCCAAACAGCGCAAGTGCGGGTTTGGTCTCTCGGATCATGGCAGCAGCGGCGTCCACATCAGGCTCCATTCGGTCCTCGTCCCAAGGGTAGGTGTGAAGGTCCAATCCCCTCAGACCAACGGCACCCATTTGGGCATGTGAAATGTGGCCGCCGTCCGCCGTTGAAACGGCCGTGATTCGGTCGCCTGGCTTGACCATCGCCTTGAGCGCGGCGATGTTTGCGACGGTTCCAGAGATCGGTTGAATGTTGGCGAACGTTGCGTTGAAGACTTTCTTGGCTAGGTCGATGCCGATGGTTTCGATGGTGTCGAAATCGTCGCAGCCTTGGTAGTACCGCTTTCCAGGCAATCCTTCCGCATACCGGCCGTGAAGGTCGCTGTCGCACGCCCGTCGAACCATGGGCGAAATGACGTTCTCGCTGGCAATCATGGGGAAACCTGAGCCGTAGTGCGCCCCGCTTTGGTCGATGGCTTCCAAAACGCGCTTGGCCGTTTCATGGGAGGTGCTGCTCATCGCTCTGCACTGGACGCGCCCGTTCAAAGCCATTCTGACGGTGGCTGGCGCATTTCGACGGCGGCTTCAAACACCAACTCGCCGCCCCTGATGCATGCCCAAGCGGTTGGTGTTCACCAAAGCAGGCGCGCCTCAGACCATGCGCATTGAGTCCTTCGAGGCTACCGAACCGGGCACTGATGAGGTGGCCATCGAGGTGGCCTATGCGGGGATCAACTTCGCCGATCTGCTTCAACGGCTTGGGCTGTACAGTCCGCGACCGCCTTATCCATTCACCCCGGGCTACGAGGCCTCGGGAACCGTGATCGCCGTCGGATCTGGAGTAGATCGCCTTGAGGTGGGTGACGCGGTCATCGCGGTGCCCGGAACCGGTGCTCAAACGAGTCATTTGGTGTGCAAAGCCGATCGTGTGGTTCCCGTTCCTGAAAGCATGAGCCTCCAAGCCGCTGCGGCCATGCCTGTGACCTACCTGACCGCGCACCACATGCTGCATCACCTGGGTCACCTTTCGTCCGAACAATCGGTGTTGATTCACGGCGGGGGAGGTGGTGTGGGGACCGCTGCCCTGCAGCTTTGCCGTTGGGCCGGCGTTGAGCAGGTGTGGGCCACGGCTTCTGCTGGAAAGGCCGACATCATCCGTTCGTTCGGAGGCACGCCCATCGACCGCCACGCAGAGGATTTTGTCGACGTGATCCGCAAAGGCACGGGTGGAGCGGGTGTTGATCACGTGTTGGATCCCATTGGGGGCGACCATTTGGTCCGCAGCCTCTCCGCATGCAGGGAAGGCGGGCAGGTCTACACCTACGGCATGTCCACCTTTGCTCCCTCTGGGAAACGACGGCCGATTCGAACCGCCCTCGCGTGGTTGAGGCGGACGGAAATCGACCCACTCCGTCTGATGAACCGAAACCGTTCATTGGTGGGGGTCCACATGGGAACGTGGTCCCGACAAGACGTCTTATTTGACCAAATGGAGCGGTTGGTGCAGGGTGTGATGGAGGGACATCTTGAGCCGGTCATCGATTGTGTCATGCCGTTGGAGGAGGCGGTTGCTGCGCATCAACACCTCCACGACGGAAAGAACGTTGGGAAAGTCCTCTTCTCGATGTGAGGGTCATTCCTCTTCGAGTCCAAGGTCGCGGCGAAGTTCCTGCAGGCCCACGACAAGTTCATTCAAAGCTTCACCAAACGAATCGCTCGAGAGGACTTGTTGACGGGATTCGAGGTCGGGAAGCACCATGGCCGCGGCCAGGAAAATGCCGTCTGATCCGGCCGCTTCAACCTCTTCGAGGCGCGAATCAACCCATGGCGCTGCCGTCGCCTCATCGATGCCCATGGCGCCGGCGATGCCCGTCATCGTCGTCCTCAAGAGATTGGCCACGGACGTCATGGATTCCTCATCGGGAGGGAAGGACGGGCGCAAGCGAACGCGCGCGCTGATGTGAAGCGGAAGGTCTGACCGCCCCAATGCTTCGGCACGGTCCATCAAAACCTCCTGATCTGGGAAGAAGCCGTCTTCACCGACCAAATCGCTGACCGCTGGATCCGAAAAAGGAGGGAGGGCCGGTTCAATGACCTCTTGCACGTCAAACCGCTGGCCACCGCGAACCACGAGCATGTGGTTGCTGCCAACTTCTTCGTGTGCTTCGATGTGCGCGAGGGTGCCCGTCGTCCTTGGACCATCCCAACCACGCACAGGTTGGAAGGGGTCGTTGAGAACGAGGCCAAACGGTTGTTCGTCCAAGATGCACGTGTCCAACATTTGCTTGTAACGCGGTTCGAAGACCCGCAGTTGGGTCACTTCGCCCGGCATGAGGGTCATAGGGAGGACGAAGAGCGGGAGGGATCGCTCATCGTCCATGGTCCAACGCCGTCACACGAGGGTATGAACTTGTGTTGAGCACGCCGCTCATCCTTTTGCTGGACGAAACGCCACCAGCGCCACGCTGACCAAAGCAGCCAGCGCAAGCGGGCCAGTGATGAACACGGCCTCTGTGGCAGAAAACTCCCACATCAGCGTAGACCAACCCAAGGCAATGGTTTCCAATACGGAAGCCAGCATGACCACGTCGTACAGACGACGTTCTCGTTCAGGGTCCTCTGCGGCCAACAAGGCTCCAACGCCATTGACGGCCACCAAAGCAGCGCCAAGGTTGCGGAGCCATGCGATGTTTTC
>DALQ01000006.1:1381-18170 GCA_002496845.1 Euryarchaeota archaeon UBA495 | reverse complement strand
CGATGCGGACGGCGCCCTCACACAGGGCACGAAGGGCGTCGATGTGCTTTGGTCCTGGTGTGAGGTCGATCTGCAACGCATCGGAACCCGAAGCGACTTTTCCTTCAGCGGGTTCGCTGATGAGGTAATCCAACACGGCGGCGACGTGCACCCAGGCGTCCAATCGGTCCCGAGCGACGGCCAAGCATTCGGCCAACATGTCCGGTGCGGTTTCCGCTCGGATGATGAGCGGAAGCCAAGCAGGCTGAGGCACCGTGGTCAGGCCAGCGATGCAAGTCACGTCGTGTCCATGTCGGTACAGGTCGTCTGCGAGGGCCCATCCGGTTCGTCCGCTGCTCGTGTTGACCAAGCGCCGCACGTCGTCCATGGGGGTCGCCGTTGCACCCAAGGTGACCGCAACCGAGCGTCGACCATCGCGCTGGGTGTTGAGATGGTGGGCGAAACGTGCCACGATTTCGACATGATCAGCCGTCTTTCGCTTCCCTTCTTCCTCCGGCCCCCAAAGGACGTTCATGCCTTGCGCACGGGCGGCCTCCACCAAATCGTCCGTCACGGGGTCGGTGGCCAAGTCTTGATGCATGCTGGGCACGGCCATGATTGGAGTGCCCCTCGAACGGGCCACGGACAGGGCCATCATCAACGGCCCTCCTTGGAGGCCGTGGACGTGGGAAGCAAGCGTGTTTCGAGTGGCGGGCACCACAAGCACCCCGTCCACGTCGTCGAGTTGATCCATGCCGCTTGACCAATTGGTGAGCACGGTGCCGTCGGTGGCCCATTCCACGGCGAGTGGCGTGATGATGCGCTGTGCGGCTTCGGACATGACCGTGAGCACGTCGGCTCCATGCCGACGGAGTTCCCGTGCAAGACGCACCGTGTCCACCGCAGCAATGCCTCCGCTGACGCCGAGGACGACCCTGCGTCCCTCAAGGGAATCCCCGAGGCGCTCCACTCCAGTGTCGCTGCTCACGTTCCTCGGGACACGCCCGCTGCCATGACTCCTTCGCCGGGAGCGAGCCTTCATGGCCGACCCCCGGAACGCATGCTCATGGCGAATCGAGGCGACGACCTCGTGTTGGCAGGTGCGCCACCGACGCGACCGACGCCGTCATCCTCGCCGTTCAACGTTCACCACCGCAGCACGGTCTTCATCCTCGCCGTGGATTTGGTCTTGCTTGGGTACGGAGCCATCGCGTTGGCCACGATGTTCAACACAGACTTGGGAATGTCCGGTTCGGTGGTGCTCGCCGTCGTGTTTGGCAGCGTTTGGGCCGGCTACCGGCGACGAAAGCCCTGGGCGTATTGGCCGGCTGTGGCCGCGATGTCGCTCACGTTCCTCTTCTTCATGGCCCTCGTCTTGCTGTACTTTTGGAGCGGCTTGCGGGGTGACATGCTCAACCTGGTCCTTGCTTTCCTGATGCTCTGGGCAGCCGTGGGCACCATCCGACGCGTTCGCGTGCATCTGCTCCCAACCTATCGAGCAGCGTATGCAGAGAAGCCAATCGATATGGAAGCAAGCCTCGAACCTGGTGAGATGCTTGCGGCCTGCCCTCACTGCTTGGCGGTGCTGGCCATCCGACCAGAAGCGCTGTCCGGTGAGGACCGATGCCCCCATTGCGACGGTGCCTTGGTCAGCCCTGACATGGTCGCCCGACACGACGAAGAAGCCTGACGTCGCATGTGTTGGGTTTATGATGGGGTCGCGGGTGGCCGGGTCAGGAGAGAACAATGTCCCAAGGTCAGAACGGCGCCGAGCTGCGCCTCGTGACCCCGGGTTCGGCCATCGGGCCGGCATCCGGGCGTCGTGTCGGAACTGGAGCCCTCATTCAGGGCGACGAAATCATCGCCACCCGAGTTGGTCACGTCCGTGAGCGTCACGGCACCGTGTCCGTCGATCCGGTGGCCAGCTGCTACATGCCTCGCTCGGGCGATTTGGTGATCGGCACGGTCATCGAGGCCCGCAGCAACTTGTGGTTCCTCGACATCAACGGACCGTTCCAATCCCTTCTCCCCATGTCCCTTGCTCCCTGGAAGGTTGAGTTTGGCGGCACCCGCGACCACGCGGACATCAACGACAGCCTGCTCATGCGTGTGCAGGAAGTCGACGAGGTTCAGAACGTCGTGGCCACGATGAAGGGCATCGGCCTCCGCCGCTTGGCGGAAGGCGCTGTCCTCGACATCGATGTGCAGCACAACGATGCACTCCGCGCAGAAGGCGCGGCTCTTCTCAAGCGGCTTCGCGACCTCAGCGACTGCCGCCTTGTCCTCGCCGACAACGGTCGGCTTTGGGCAGACGGTGACGCGGCCGGCATCGACTGGTTGCGCACCCTCCTCCGAGCGGTCGCTGCCGCAGGACGCTCGGACCGCTTCGAGGCCCTCCTCGATGCACATGCGGCGAACGCTCCGAACCAAGGTGATGCATGATGGGTGGATACGGCGATGTCAAACTCCTGAACGACGATGGGACGCGCCTTGATGGCCGCACCGTCGATGAAATGCGTCCGGTCGAGATCAAGGCCGGCATCCTTCCTGCTGCTCAAGGCTCGGCATGGGTCAAGCACGGACTCAACGTCGCGGTCGTCGCGGTGTACGGTCCGATGGAAGCCCATCCTCGCAAGATTCAGCGCCAAGACCGCGCTGTGCTCGACGTGCGCTACAACATGGCGCCTTTCTCGACCTCCGACCGAATTCGCCCCGGCTTCAACCGCCGCTCGCGTGAAATTTCCAAGGTCACGGCCGAGGCCCTGGAGTCCGTGGTGCTTCTCGAGCGCTACCCTCGCTCCAAGATTCGCGTGGAAATCGAAATCCTCGCCGCTGAAGCCGGAACCCGCTGTGTGGGCATCACCGCCGCATCCGTGGCGTTGGCCGACGCCGGCATTCCCATGCGCGACATGGTGGTGGGCATCGCTTCTGGAAAGATCCAGGACACCGTGGTGCTGGACCTCGACAAGGCCGAAGACAACTACGGTCAGGCTGACCTTCCGATGGGCATTTGCCCCAACACCGGGGAACTCGTCTTCCTCCAAATGGACGGCGACCTTTCCATCGAGGAGTACAACCTCGCGACCGAGTACAATTACAAGGCTGCAGCAGAAATCCATGAGATCATGGTCGCTGCTCTGAAGGCCCGTTATGACGGAGGTGAGGCCTGATGGCAGCACCCGTCCCCAGCCTTCTGCGTCAGGAACTGGAGCGCCTTGCTGAATCCGATCAGCGCATCGACGGCCGTGGCCGTTGGGACCGCCGTGACGTCCAGCTTGAGGTCGGCATTCTCTACAACGCCGAAGGCTCCGCAAAGGTCACCTGGGGCGACACCGTCGTCTACGCCGGTGTCAAGTTCGAGTTGCGCACGCCGTGGCCGGACCGACCCACGCAGGGTTCCCTGATGTGCGGCGCTGAACTCCGCCCTGTGGCGCACCGCAAGTACGAGCCCGGTCCCCCCAGCCCTCAATCCATCGAACTCGGTCGCGTCGTTGACCGTGGGATTCGCGAGTCGGGCTGCATCGACATGGAAGCCCTCTGCATTGTCCCCGGCGAGAAGGTCTGGGGCGTCATGATCGACATCCACGTCCTGTCGGACGGTGGCAACATCTTCGACGCCTGCGGTCTTGCTGCCATCGCCGCTCTGCGCACCGCCGTGGTGCCCGCTGAGCGTTTCGACGTCGGTGAGGACCACGTTCTCGCCGTCAAGGGCACGCCCGTCATGGCCTCCTTCCAGCGCGTCGGTGGTCGTTTTGTCTACGACCCCTGCGAAGACGAAGAGACCGGTGGCGAAGAGCGAATCCACATCACCCTCGGCAACGAAGAGCACCTCCACTCCCTTCAGAAGGGGCTAAAAGGAGCCTTCACGCCCGCCGAATTCGCCGAGATCCTTGAGGTCGCCCGAACGCACTGTGGTGAACTCCGAGAACTCGTCAGCAGCATGGAGGGGAACTGATTGGCCAAGCGCACTCAGAAAGCCGGACGTACCGGACGCTTTGGCGCCCGCTACGGTGTGAGCGTTCGCCGCAACGCAGGCGTCGCCTTGGCCAAGAAGTCGGCCAAGTACACCTGCCCCACCTGCCAGTACCGCAAGGTGCGCCGCAAGGCCGCTGGCATCTGGCACTGCAGCAAGTGCGGCTACACCTTCGCCGGCGGCGTGTGGGAACCTTTCACCCGCGCCTCCGACACCAACGCTCGCATCATCCGTCGCAACGCCGACGGCGCGACAACGGCCGACATGGCCTACATCGCCCAGCAGGCCGCCCTCGACTACGAGCGCCGCCTCGCTGACGGCGAGATCGACGAAGAGGAGTGAGTCGGCTGACGGCGCCATGCGCCGCCACGTTGACCGTTCACGTTGAAGCGTCTGCGCTGCGTCGAGCCCTTGTGGCTTGTTTGGCCACAGAACACGAAGTTGAACAGACCACTGAGCACCTTTCCTGGGCCTTTGGGGAGGCGAGAATCAGCGACCTTCGAGCCGTGATGAACACCGCTTTTCGCTCGCTCATCGCGGCCGATGAGGTCGTTTCGGGACCACGGCGTTCTTGAGGGGCCTCCCCTCCGTGGGACTCATGAGCGACCTTGAGCGGCTCCAAGTCGTCGTTGGCGAAGTCCAGAACGCACGCCAACAAGTGGCCACCGTGCGCAACCAAGTGGCTGAATTGGAAGGGACCATCGCCGCAGTTGAAGGACAACCGGAGGGATTGGCCCTGCACCGCCATCTTGGCGGGGTCTTGATCGAAGTCGGGGACCGTGCGGCCTTGCTTGAGGACCTCAAAACAAGCCATGGCCGTCTACAGGAACATCTTGCCCGACTCACCGAACACGAGGCTCGGTTGATTGAGGCGTACGAAACCATGCGCAAGGACCTCGAGGGATCTGCGTGACGGCCTCCGAAGCCGATCTCGATCGGCTTCATGCATGGCTGGAGGCTGCTGCTGCACGCGGAGCCGTGCCTGTGGTCTGCGGCGCCAACGGCGACATGGACACCGTGGCCTCTGCCGTTGCTTTGGCTTCTGCCTTGCCTCAGGCCATGGCGTGCGGACGCCACCTTGGCCGCTTGGCCAAGCGTCTTGTGGACGAAGAACACGCTCCATTCCGACGCCTCGGTCGTCCGACGGCATGGCCCACTGCCCTTGGTGGACTGGTGGTCGTCGATGCAGCCGCTCCAAACCAGCTTGACCTCGATTTGCCCGAAGGCGTCCCTGTCTGCGTTTTGGACCATCATGCCACGGACGGATGGGACCTTCAGGACGGGGATTTGAGCCTCCGTTGGCCCGTTTCCGCCACGACTGAAATCGTCACCTCGTACCTGGCCAAGCACCGCCCTGATGCCTTGACGCCACCCGTGCGTCGTCTGCTGTTGGCGGGCCTCATCACCGACACCGGGCGGTTCAAGCATGCAGGTTCCTCTTCCTTCCAATCCGCGGTGACCTTGCTCGGCGAGGATGCTCTGGACTACCGCTCGCTTGTCGACCGCATCGAAACGGATGCAGATCTGACGTCGAGCGATCATGGCGCTTTGGTGAAAGGTCTGCAACGCGCCACCACGACGGATGCAGGCCCGTGGCGTTTGGTCACCAGCCGTGCAGGAACCCTCGAAGGTCGTCTTGCCTCCCTGCTCCTCGGAACAGGGGCTGACGTGTGCTTTGTCGTGCGTCATCGCGATGGGAAGACGCGGGTGACGGGCCGTGCACGCGCCACAGCATGCCGCGAAGGCCTGCATTTGGGGCGCCTCTTCGAAGCGCTTGCCGAACGCCATGGCGGCGAGGGCGGTGGACACGACGGTGCAGCAGGGTGGACCTCAAGCCTCGACCGCGTTGCGGCTGAAACTGCAGCGCTTGCAGCCGTGGCCACCACGGCACGCACGGAGGTGAACGGTTGATGCGGGGCCCAGAAGACGTGGTTCACAACGCCCGAAACGGGGCCAGCCTCGAAGACGTGAAGGCTTGGATGGCTGAAGCGAACGTTACGGACTGGCTTCACCTCTGTGAAGCAGCGGTTTTCATGGGAGCGCTCGACTTGGTTGATGGCTGGTCCGAGCACTTGACGCCTGCACAGGCTGCGGTGTTGGAGATGGTCCGCATTCGCGCAGCGATTGGCCGTCTGAACGAGGCGGTCATCGAAGCGGCGCTGGCGGTGTGCTCATCCCAAGACACGAGGGATTTCGCTTTGGAGGGACGGGTCCGCATGGAGCGTGGTCTCTTCCGTTTCGAGCAAGAGGATTACGAGGGCGCGCGCGACGACCTGACATGGGCGGAAACGCGGTTGAAATCCGTGGCCAAAGCCTCCCGCGATCACGATTTGGCGATCCTCAACAAGGCGGCTTTCCATCTTGCGCTTGGTGAACAGGTCATGGCCTTGCAAGTCTACGGTGAAATGTCCCGGAAGGACGGCCACGCCAACGAATCCATTGCGATTTCCCGGTTGGCGGCTGGACGGATTTACGGAGACCTCGGGCAGATGTTTGACGCGTTGCGCTTGTTGTGGATCTCTCACGCGCATGCGATCCTTGCTGGTCAGCGATTGTTGGCGATCGAAGCAGGGACGACCTTCGTTGACATGGCCGAAGCCCACCTTTCCGACGACGCACAACCCATGCAAGAGCAAGTCGAATCCGCAGGGCCTCGCAACATTGGCGATGAAGCGCCGATGCCCGGTGTCTTACGTTCGGAAGCCGAGGAAGTCCTGGAATGGTGCGCCGCAGCTTGTGGTG
Source organism: Euryarchaeota archaeon UBA495 (assembly GCA_002496845.1). Taxonomy (GTDB): domain Archaea; phylum Thermoplasmatota; class Poseidoniia; order Poseidoniales; family Poseidoniaceae; genus MGIIa-L3. The sequence goes on along the minus strand of DALQ01000006.1, from coordinate 11,476 downwards.
ACCGCGTTGACGGCGTGGAGCGTCCAGACCTTCGCGCCGTGGCTTTGCTTTCGGCCCGGTACGGGCGCCTTGACATCGTGTCGCACGTGATTGGGGCTCAGGATGCGGTTGAAGACCCAATGTTGTGCGCGGTCATGCAGCACGTCGATGACGAGGGTGAAGAGGCGTGGTCAAGGCGGATGGCCCAACTCACCATGCACGCTCTTGACCCACAAACCGAGGTCTGAAAATTCACCTGCGTCCCACGTCTCCATAGGGGGGACGTCGTTCCACCACCGTGTTTCAGCCACGTGTTCGTCGTCGACAGCGTCCTGTCCGTCTTCCAATCGGATGAGCGCCACCCATCCTTCGTCGTAGTAGGTCGTGTTCCACGCAATGATCTGCCCGCGACGGCCGGTTTCTTCCAGCAGTTCTCGATGCATGGCCTCCTCCGGAGTTTCACCCGCCTCAACACGCCCGCCGGGGAATTCCCAGCCTCGCTCAGGATGACGGACCAGCAAGAGGCGCCCGCCTTCACCAAGAGGGAGCAAAGGATCGTCTTGCTCAATGGCCCATGCGAGCACGAAGCGCGTCACGAGTGTTCCTCCATGCCTGCACGTGCCCTGTCAAGCACGTCCTGTGCCCACGCGGTTCCGCTGGCCAACTCGCGACGAGCAAGGAAAAACGCCTCAGCGTGTTCGCCTTGGTCAAGCAGGGTTTCGATTCGGATGAGGCTCGGGTCACGGGTGTCCTCTTCAGCGTCTTGAGCGGGTTCGGGTACGTCCTCGACCACGGGAGAAATTCGTGTTCGGAGGTCCATCATGGACGAAAGGAAGCGTTGCCTTGTGTCCACGTCAGGCGGGGACCACGGTTGCTGCTCATCCCCGTCCAAGGCCGCGTTCAAGCGTGCTTGGAAGCGGTCGCGGGCGTCAACGTGTGGGCGCAGCGTTTGGACGTGATCGTAGCAGAGCCAGGCCTCATCGTACCGTTCCCTCGTTTCATGGAGGCGTCCGAGGTCGAGCCACAGTTCGTGGTTCTGGGGGCGATGCGCGAGGAGGTGCGAGGAGAGGTCCACGAAGAGGTCCTCGTCACGGCGACGGACGCGAATCAAACGTCGAGCAAAGATGACCGAAGCCCTTGCATCGGTGAAATCAAGCCGGCGGCACCGGGTGGCAAAGTCCTCCAGAGCGTCCTCGGCCGTGTCCCCTTCCGAGAGTTGATTCCACCATGCGTCAGCATCGAGGGGATCTTTCAGCAAGGCTGCTTCCAGCAATTCGCTGGCCACGGGGAGCAAGGTGACGCCACGGAGTTGGGCCGCGCGTTCCGGGTCACGTCCGAGCACGGTGAACAGGTCTTCCAACACCGCATGCACGCCAGCCTCGTCCTCGACCCTGTGTTTGAGGTCGACAAGCAAGCGCCACGCGTCGGCCTGCGTGAAATCATAGAGCAGGGCCTGTCGCGCATGCTGCTCTGCCCAATCGAGGTTTCCTGATGCGCGTTCTGGGTCGCGGATGGCGAGCTTCAGAAATTTCCGTGCTTGAGCGAGGTGCCGGTCGCCAAGATGGCGGCGTGGGTGCTGGAGGCGCTGCTCGAGGTCCTCCATGCCCGCACCTCAGGGTCGTTGCACGGTGGCGAATGCGCTGCGGTCAGCACCCCACGGGACGGTGGCGTCGAAGCCAACCTTGGAGGTGCGCCCGTCGTCGTAGCGTGACGGGTCCAAGGATGATCCGCGCTGGTCGCGCAGAATGATGGTGTCTCGGTCAGGCTGCCAGCGCGTCATCATGGCCCATTCGACGGAGGTCGGGTCGGTGATGTCGATGTCCTCGTCCACCACAGTGACGGATTTCATCGAAGGGTGGCCTCGGAAGGCCGCTTCAATGGCCTTCTGGGGGTCGTCTTCGTGCTCACGACGAATTTTGACCACGCTCGCCAACCATCCACAGCCTCCATCGGACATGTGAACGTCGAGGCAATCAACGACTTCGCTGACGGCTGCTTTGATCGTGGGTGCACGGGGCAGACCCATGAGCGTCTTGTGCTCCGCTTCTCCGGGGATCAGCGCGTGGAAGATTGGATGTTCGCGATGGGCGACGCCCTCGACGTGAATCACAGGTTGCTGACGGATGTCGTCAACGGTCCCTGTGATGTCGACGTAGGGTCCTTCGTCGTCGTCCTGCTGGGTGATTCGGCCCCACATCACGTATTCCGCATCGGCAGGGATGACGACGCCGTTGGGCGCGGTCGTGGTTCGCAAGGGCCGGCCGTAGAGGCGCTCATGGAGGGCCGCAGCCACGGTCATCTCATCGAGGAATTCGGCGAAGGTCGAAGCGGCGGCGAGCAGGACCACGGGGTCTGGGGCGTTGACGATGGCGATGTTCACGTCCTTTCCCTTCGCGCGAGCCTCGTCCACCATGGTACGAAGGTGACGCGGGACGAGGCGGACCACAAGGTGTTCATCGTCGCGTAGCAATTGCCGGTGGAAACTGATGTTGCGTCGTTCTCCGTCGTCGGCGACGATGACTGAGGCGGACATGTAGCGGCCCGCGTCCTCAGGCCAATGGTGGGGGATGGGGAGCGAACTCAGTTCAGGCGAGTCGCGTCGGACCTCGTAGACTTCGGCTTCAGATTCCGGAACCAGCACTGGGTCCTGGGGGTTCGCCATCGCCCATCCGAGGGTGTCGATGTAGGCGCCCGGCTCGATGCCAATGGCGGCGCACAAACGGTCTCGGGTGAGCATGTTGACAGCGGCTCGGTGGCCGGGCGCCTCTTCGATCGAATCGAAGACCGCCATGGCTCCGCCGTTGGCGTACGACCATCGCCAAAGGCCGTGCACGAGGCTGATTGGTTCGTTGACCGAGACGGCCGCGCCGAGGTGGTCCCTGAACGCCATGAGACCTCCTCATGTCGGCAAGGCTTCAACGTCACGGACGAATGTGGGTGAGAAAACGCCATCGCGGCTTTGATATAGGGGGCGACGGTGGGCGACGTGCTTCGATGAGGTGATGATGTGGGTCGGGGACTCTTTGCTGGGGCCAAGATGGCCAAGGACCGCCAGAAGTTTCGCTGGTCTGACCGCCGATACAAGAAGCGCATGCTGAAGACGCGCGAGCGTCACGACCCGCTCGGTGGGTCGACTCAGGCCAAGGGCATCGTCATCGAGAAGGTCGGCATCGAAGCCAAGCAGCCCAACAGCGGCATCCGCAAGGCCGTCAAGATCTCCTTGATCAAGAACGGCAACAAACTCACCGCTTTCGCTCCCGGCGACGGCGCAATCAACTTCATCGACGAGCACGACGAAGTCATGGTCGAAGGTATCGGTGGACGCATGGGTCGTTCATACGGTGACATTCCTGGTGTCCGATACAAGGTCATCCAAGTCAACGGTGTCTCGCTTGACGAGATGGTTCGTGGCCGAAAGGAGAAGCCGGTTCGCTGAGGTGAAACCATGAGCGAAGAAGTCGTTGAGCAAGAGGCCCGCCCCATCGCCGGTATCGGCACGAAAGTGTTCGGCAAGTGGGATGCAAGCGAAGTGACGTGCCGTGACCCTGGTCTGGCACCTTACGTCAACCTCACCACCGTGGGCGTCCCCCACACCGGTGGCCGCCACGCCAACGCGTGGTTTGGCAAGTCCAAGTTGAGCGTCGTCGAGCGCTACGTCAACAAGCTCATGCGCACCGGAAAGTACACCGGAAAGAAGCAAGGCGCCATGAAGGCCTTCGAGGAAGCCCTCGACGCCATGGCCGAACGCAGCGGTGACAACCCGTTGCAGATGTTCGTCGACGCCCTTTGCTACGCGGCGCCCATGGAAGAGATCACGCGCATCAAGTTCGGTGCCGTTTCCCAGCCCAAGGCCGTCGATGCTTCCCCGTCTCGTCGCCTCGACGTCGCCCTCCGCAACCTCGCGGCTGGCGCTGCCTCGGGCACCCGCAAGTCCAAGCGCACCCTCAAGCAGTGCATCGTCAACGAATTGACGAAGGCCAGCACGGGTGACGTGACCTCCTTTGCCGTGGCGAAGAAGGAAGAAGTTGAGCGCATCGCTGCCTCGGCTCGGTGAACCCTTGCATCTGCACCGCACTTTTACGGCGGTCGTCGTTGTCCAAACACTGGACGTGCTGATTCATGCCGTTTCCGGCATGTTCGAACCGCTGCGTGTCTCAGCCAACGTCATGCTGGTGCTCGGGGCTTGGATGATCCTCGGTTCTCCGGCAGGCGCCAAGGGCGTTGGAGTTGCGAATGGTTTCGCCTTCCTCGTGTTGAACGGGGTGTTTGTGGCCGTTCACGGCATCACCAACCCCGTGACGGGAAACCTGCGTGTTCCAATGGTGGTGCTCGTGGTTGGTTCATTGGTGGCTTTGTGGTTTCACGTCCGCGCAGCCTCCGATTCCGAGTCGGTTTGACGCCCTTCGTGGAGCGACCTTATCTTCGCTTAGCCTTCTCTTTCCGTTCAGTCCGCAGCGCGGCACTTAAGAACCCGCTTCAGGTGGCCCGAATCACCGCAAGGTGGTCACCATGGGACGCAAGGAAGACAACATCAAGAAGGCCACAGAGGTCATGCACGATCTGCCTCAGATTCGCAACCTCTGCATCGCTGCTCACATCGACCACGGAAAGACGACGTTGTCGGACAACCTCATCGCCGGTGCAGGCATGATGTCTTCCGATCTTGCGGGCGCTGCTCGCGTGCTCGACTTTGACGAGCAGGAGTCTGCTCGCGGCATCACCATCAACGCTGCAAGCGCTTCCATGGTGCACACCTACGAAGAAACCGACTTCCTGATCAACCTCATCGACACCCCTGGTCACGTTGACTTCGGCGGTGACGTGACGCGCGCTATGCGCGCCGTCGACGGCTGTTTCATCCTCGCATGTGCCGTTGAAGGGCCCATGCCACAAACGGAAACCGTCGTTCGCCAAGCCCTCAAGGAGAAGGTCAAGCCTGTCCTTTTCATCAACAAGGTGGACCGCCTCATCAACGAGTTGCAGGTCACCCCTGAGGACATGATGGCTCGCTTCCAAGAGACCATCAAGAAGGTCAACAAGCTCATCCGTCAATTTGCTCCTGAAGAATTCAGGAAGTCATGGCAGGTTGACGTGGCCTCCGGTACGGTCGCCTTTGGCTCCGCTTACCACAACTGGGGCATCACCGTGCCTTACATGGCCAAATCCGGCATTTCATTCAAGGAGATTTTCGAATACTGCAACAACGAGGATCAGAAGACACTCGCACAGAAGGCTCCCGTCCATGAAGTGCTTCTGGACATGGCCGTTGCCGAACTCCCCAGCCCAGTCCAGGCTCAGCCCTATCGTATCCCCAACATCTGGAATGGCGAAGCCGACTCCGATATCGGCAAGGCCATGGTGACCTGCGACCCCGACGCGGAACTCGCGATGATGATTACCAAGATTTGGATGGACCCTCACGCGGGCGAAGTGGCCGTGGGTCGCATTTACTCCGGTGCCATTCACCAAGGTGAATCCGTGTACGCCATTGGTGCTGCAAAGCCCGAGCGTGTGCAGCAGGTCGCCATGATGGTCGGTGCAGATCGCATTACCGTCCCCAAGGTCGTGGCCGGCAACATCGCCGCCATCACGGGTATCAAGTCCGCCGCTGCCGGTGTGACCCTCTCCCGTGACAAGGATTTCACGCCCTTCGAAGCCATCCGCCACTACTCCGACCCTGTGGTGACCGTGGCCGTTGAGCCGAAATCGATGAAGGACCTCCCCAAGTTCATTGACGCCCTGCGCTCCTTGGCCAAGGCTGACGCGTCCTTGCAGGTGACCACCAACCAGGAAACCGGTGAAGCGCTGCTTGCTGGCATGGGTGAACTCCACCTCGAGATCACGGTTTACCGGATTGAGGAAGAGCAGAACATCAAGGTCCAGGTCAGCCCACCCATCGTGGTCTACCGTGAAGGCCTTGAGTCGGACAACAAGGGACGTCCCTTCGAAGGCAAGTCGCCAAACCGACACAACCGCTTCTTCATCGAAGTGGAAACCCTCTCGCCTGAGGTTGTCGAAGCGCTTCGCGACGGTCACTTCGGTGACGGTAACGTCCGTGACAAGGATTCCAAGGCCACCGGTGACAAGTTCGCCGAGTTTGGCATGAACAAGGACTTGATGCGGAAGATCTACGCCATCCATGGAACCAACGTGCTCGTCAACGACACGAAGGGTATCCAAGGACTCCACGAGACCCGTGAACTGATCATTGAAGCCTTCAATGAAGTGTGCAAGAAGGGCCCCGTCGCGGAAGAACCCGTGACCGGCATGATGGTCCGTGTGGTTGACGCCAAGCTCCACGAGGACGCCATCCACCGTGGCCCTGCCCAGACCATCCCCGCGGTCCGCAACGCCATCAAGGGCGCCATGATCCGCGGACGCACGGTCATCATGGAACCGATGCAGAAGGCCTTCGTGTCCGTCCCCAACGACTGGCTCGGGCAAGTGACCCGCGAAGTCACCAACCGCCGTGGCATCATCGAAGACATGCCCAGCGAAGGTGAAGTTACGACCGTCGTCGGTGTCCTCCCCATCGCGGAAACCTTCGGTTTCTCCAACGACATTCGTGCCGCCTCCCAAGGCCGTGCGGTGTGGAACACGGAGAACCTTGGCTTCGAGAAGCTCCCCGAGCACCTGTTCGACAAGGTCGTCGGTGAAATCCGCACGCGCAAGGGGCTCAAGCCTGAGCCCTACGGCGAAGCGTACTACGCTGAGTGAGACCAATGGTCGCCGAAGCGAGCGTTGTCTCGCTTCACGCCGCTCCCGAAGGTGGCGTGCCCAAACCCACGGTGCCGCTCCTTTCTGTCAGGACGAACGGTTGCCTGGGCGATCGTCAACGCGATCTGAAGCATCACGGCGGCCCAACGCGTGCCTTGTGTGTGTGGAGCCATGAGGTGCTGCACGCCTTGCGTGCGGAAGGTCATCCTGTTCGTCCGGGCGACGTTGGAGAGAACGTTCTGGTTCGTGGGCTCTCCTTCGAGCACCTCGCCGTAGACGACATCCTCCAGATTGGAGGCGTTCGTGCACGGCTGACCGGCCCAGCACCACCGTGCAGAACCATCGCCGGTGCCTTCACCAACGGTGCATTCCGAGCCATCGATGCGACACGTCATCCTTCCAGAACGCGATGGTACGCCGAAGTGTTGGTCGAGGGTGACGTGCGTCCCGGGGACGTTGTGACGCTCAGGACAGACGCGCCAACTGAAGGTCGGTGAATTCCCGAAGCGCACGAAGGGCTGGGCTTGTGGGCAAACGGTCCAAGCACGCGTGGGCCGCTGCATGGTATGCCGAAGCCCGTTCCCTTCCGTATGCGATGGAACCGGAATTTTCGAGCCCAGCATGCGCTGCTTCGATGTCCGCTGCCGTGGCTTCTTCGCCCTTTCCAAGGGCTCTGAGCAAGGCTGACTTTGCTTCGCTGTCAGGCTGGTCAAGTGCGTGGATGACCATGAGCGTGCGCTTGCCTTGGGCCACGTCCGAACCGGCCGGCTTCCCGAGGGTCGCTGTGTCGGACACGACGTCGATCAGGTCATCCATCAATTGGAAGCACAGTCCGACGTTCAGGCCCCATTCTCGCATGCAATCGATGGTGTCCTCGTCCGCTCCCGAGAGCAGGGCTCCCAATTCGGAACAGACCTGGAACATGACGGCCGTTTTCCCTTCGATCATTTCGAGGTAGCGCGGTTCGGTCACGTCGCTTTCATGCTCAAATTCGATGTCCAATTGCTGGCCCTCGGACACCCTGCGCACCATCCAAGCAATGCGCTCAACGATGTCCGGGAGCAAGGCCATGTCGAACGAAGGTGCGTCGCACAGGTGTTCGAAGGCGATGGCCAGCATGGCGTCGCCTGCGTTGATGGCGGTCGGCACATCGTAGGCGATGTGCACCGCAGGGCGGCCACGACGCACAGGGTCGTCGTCCATGATGTCGTCGTGCACCAGCGTGAAATTGTGAATGATTTCGATGGCAGCGCCAACGTCGAGCAAACCGCTGTGCGTGTCCCCGACGGCTTTCGCCACCAACCAAGGAAGCGAGGCTCGCATTCGCTTTCCGCCGCCTTCGATGAGGTGCATCATGGCTTGACCGAGGCGGGGATGACGTGACGCCGTCAACCGGTCAGCAATGCGGGTCTCGATGAGGGGCAAGACCTCGAGCACGGATGTGCTGAGGTCTGCGCCAACCGCGTTCGGCAGCATGTGGCTGACGTCCCCAAGGTCGTGAATGTGATCGTCAAAGAGAGCTTGGTGGTCTTCCTTGGTCTCCGCATTCCACCACGCATCGTCCATCAATCGCGCTGCGATGCATCTGAACCATGGCGCAACAGGGTGTTCTGGCTCCTCTTCGATGAGGATGGCTTCCATCTCGTCCTGACTGACCCACCGGATTTCAGCCACCTCGTTGTGGTTTGGTTTCACCTCGAGGTCCTTGACGCGACCCACCAGAAGGTGATCCACCTCGCGCTCAATCCAAGTTTCGTCTTGACGCGCTTGGTATCGAAAACGACCGACGTAGGTCAGGTCGTCAATCGACACCGCTTCGATGCCCAACTCTTGCTTCAATTTCCTCACGGCTGCTCTACGAACGCCCAGTCCCTCCGCCTCTTCCCGTTCTTCGGGAACGTCGAGAGGATGGGAGCAGCAGGTGTTGGCCCAAATGCCAGGGAAGGTGATTTTGTCGTCAGCGCGGCGTTGCAAAAGCAGTCGGCCGCTGTCGTCGAACAGCATCACGGAAAACGCTCGGTGAAGGGCGCCCACGCCGCGGTGCGCGTTGACCTTGGAGGCGCGTCCGAGCCGGCGATCACGCTCGTCGACAAGGATGATGGCTTCCGCCATCATGTCGACTTGCTGTGCGTCAAAACCGTCGAGTGCCTCGGCGTCGGCTTCAGCGACGTCGGTCCTCATGGCGGAAGCCATGAAGAAACGGTGTTGCATTCGACACTTCATCCCTTCTGTGCTGGTGGGAAGCGTGTACCCCGCACCGGTTGGCCCATCAAAGCAGCCTGCAGGCGTCCCTCGACTTCTCCGTTGACGAAAAGGGTCTCAATGCCGTGTTGAGCGATGCTGCGGGCACGTTCCACTTTGAGTCCGATGCCTCCGGTCACGTCCATTTCAGCGGCATGATGGCCCTCGAAGGCGGAGTCATCCCGCCATTCGGTGATCAAATCCTCTTCTGTGGCCTCATGCGGTGGGCGACGAAGCACGCCGTCTGCGCCTCCCATGGCGAACACCACGCGCGTGATGTGGGGAAGTTCCACGGCGCATCGGTGGACCATGTCATCGCCGGATAGGATGCCAAAGGAGGCGGGGCCAGCAACCGGGACAACATCGCCCCACGTCACGGGAACCGTGGTGCCAGGTTGTAGTGGGGCAAGGTCCCCAGAGAAGTCCGGCCCATCGCCGGTTGCCCATCGGTGAGGTGGATGGGTGCTTGTGGTGACCCCGGCATCACGGAGCGCTGAGACCACGTGGCCCGACAGCGTCAGCATGTCCGCTCGGACCATCTCAACGGCTTCGTCCTGATTCGCGCACCCGTCGTTGCCTTGGACATCGGATCGGCCGTCCGCCAGCGCCCACGCTTTCGCCCGGAGGTGGCCAAAGGAACCTGCTCCGTGAACCACAAGCACGTGGATGCCAGCGTTCACGGCTGCAGCGAGTTCGTTCGCCAACCGTTTGAGCAGGGGAGCACGAAGCGTGGTCAACGACGCTTTGTCGGTGATGAGGCCGCCGCCAAGTTTGACGACAACGGCGGGGGCCATGGTGGGGCCACGCCCCGTCGCTTCAAGAGGGTGCCTCGCGAGCATTCAAGGCGGACCGCTTTCCACACCGGAGCATGGGCGATGAAGCGACCGTCAACGTGTTCATGCGGCATCTCCAGGCGGAACTCGAAGCCACAGACACCATCGCCGACGCCGTAGAAAGGCAACAGCGCCAACGTCAACTGCAGGCGGCCCTGCAAGAAGCAATGCGCTTTGTGGCCGCTCATGACGAACGGATTCGTTTGGGTCTCGACCCTACGGTGACGGTCAGGCCAGCCCAGCGCACCGTTGAATCTGAGGTCCGAGAGACCATGTCGACGTTGGCCGCTGGGACCTGTGAGTCATGCGGAGCCATGCTGGACCC
>DALQ01000006.1:713-991 GCA_002496845.1 Euryarchaeota archaeon UBA495 | reverse complement strand
CGGGCGAAGGTTTCCTGGACAATCGGATCGTCTTGGCCGACCGGGAAAAGAGCCGTTGGTGGGACTTCTTCGGTCAGGAACACGGTCGTTCCTGCGCGGTAAATCGTGTGACCGTCCGCGATGGCACGGATGGTGTCGACTTCGATGATGGAAGGACGGGTGATGCGGACGTGTCCGGCCTCAAGCGCATTCTCAATCGTCCGGGAGAGATGGATGTGTTTGCGGTCTCCAGAAAGGATGCCGAACTTGAGCAGGGACTCCACTTCGGTGGCCTCGCA
>DALQ01000006.1:0-329 GCA_002496845.1 Euryarchaeota archaeon UBA495 | reverse complement strand
TCGATGGAGTGGCCGTAGGTGGCTCGAATCATTTCGTTCTCGACTTGCCAGCGGCCCTTTTCATCGGCGTTGGCGATGGCCTCGAAGTGCCATGCGCGGACCCAGTGGAGGTGGCGACGGCTGTCAGCGATGGACTTGGAAAGTTCCCGGGTCTCGACCCAGCCGTTGATGTCCATGTCGACGTTGAACTTCTCAGGAGCGTGACGCAGCACCAACGCGAGGATGCGGCCAACGGAGTTGGCTTCCCGGTCGCTCATGATGAATTTGCCTTCGTCGTTGCACACCTCGCAATTGGTCCCGGTTAAGAAACCGTTGTTCATTGAGCAGGA
>DALQ01000029.1 GCA_002496845.1 Euryarchaeota archaeon UBA495 | reverse complement strand
GCTTCCTCAGCGGGGGCTTCCTCAGCAGGGGCTTCCTCAGCGGATTCTGCTTCGTCTTCGGACGCCTCAGCGCCGTCTTCACCTTCTTCGGCCATGGCTTCGGCGAGCAGAGCGGCCTTCTTGGCCTTCAACTCAGCAGCGGAGCGTGCCTCTTCAGCGTGAATTTCATCCAACGTGGGGCCCTTCTCCGTGACCACACCGGTCTGGAGGAGCTGGCTCTTGCGGATGACGCACGTGCGAACGGGGTAAATCGACTTCACCGCCGTTTCGATTTCCTTCTCAAGATCGCCGCTCAACATGGCGGTCTGGAGTTGAGAGTAGGTCATCTTCGCTGCACCCGTGACGATGATGTCACGCGCCTTGTTGCGGATGTCGCTCTTGAGCGAGGTCTGCACGCGCTTTTGCGTGATGATGAGCGGCTTGATGCGGAGGAGGTATCCGTCCGTGGTCACCACGTCAACCACGTCATCGACCTTGCCACGGTAGCGGCGCACTTGCCGGCGCACGTGGTCGGTTTGATGGTGGTGTCCGATGAACGTCGTCAGGGCGTCCTGGCCCGCGAAATCCGTCACGCGGAAGCGAAGGATGACGTGCATCTTGGTGAAGTCGCCGGAGAACTCCTGCTGGGTCATCTCGTAGACGCGGCCCAAGACGTGCTCGTCGGATTCACCAATGGTTTCGCCAATGTTCTGGAACTTCCAGGGATCTCTGGGGGCTCGGATGGTGTACCAACGCTTGGACTTCCACTTGTCACGCTGCTTACGTGCTGCTGCACGTGCCTTTGCACTCATCTTCCTTGCCATGTGATCACCTGTTGTTCCTACGAGGGCTACCCCGTTTGCAGTCTCGCGACCCGCCTTCCGTATTTGAAAGGGCCGACGGAGGCCGTTCACCAGCCGCGCTGGTCAAGGCGGACATCGAGGGTCTCCAACTCGTCACCCTTCATTGGAGCACCGTCGGTCATGGCCATGGCTTCGGCCACCTTCTCTGGGTTGTCAAAGTGGGCCGTTGCGAGGACAATGGCGTCGGCCATGGTCGGAGGATGTTCGGACTTGAAGATTCCAGAACCCACGAAAATGCCGTCCATGCCCATCTGCATCATCAGCGATGCATCGGCGGGCGTAGCGATGCCGCCGGCCGAGAACGTCACGACCGGGAGGCGCCCGAGGTCGCGAACTTCACCGAGGACTTCGATGACAGACGCCTTGAAGGCGTCATCGATTGGCCCGAAGGGCGTCACGTCGTGGGTGCCCGGGAGAGAGGAACTGCGGGCCAACACTTGGTACCGGTCCATGATGTGGTCTGCGGCCAACTCCAGGCCTTCGTCGGTCAATCCCTTGACCTGTTGAATCTCTTGTTCGATGATGCGTGCGTGGGTCACGGCGGCCACGACGTTGCCGGTGCCTGCTTCGCCCTTCGTTCGAATCATCGCCGCTCCTTCGTGGACACGGCGGACGGCTTCGCCTAGGTTCGTCGCGCCGCAGACGAAAGGAATCTCGTAGGCTCGCTTGTCGATGTGAAAGTAGGGGTCAGCCGGGGTCAGGACTTCGCTTTCGTCGATCATGTCCACGCCCATGGCCTCGAGGATTCGGGCTTCGCCGTCGTGGCCGATGCGGGCCTTGGCCATCACCGGGATGGAGGTGCAATCAAGGATGCCTTGGACCATGTCCGGGTGGCTCATGCGAGCCACACCACCGGCTTTGCGAATGTCAGCGGGCACACGCTCGAGGGCCATCACGGCCACGGCTCCGGCGTCTTCCGCAACGGCGGCTTGCTCTGCGTCAACGACGTCCATGATGACGCCGCCTTGTTGCATACGAGCAAAGCCTCGCTTGATCAAGTCGCTGCCGCGACGCATGTTGGTCAGGTCTACGCCACCCATGGAGGTCACCTCTTGGTTCTTCAAGCGGGCTCAGTCACCGAGGACGGGGGAGTCGCCTTCAGCAATGGGCGCATCGACGGCTTCGTCGGCGTTGCGGTCGATCCATGCATCTTCGTCGTCAGGAACTTCCGTGTCGGGGAAGATGGCATCAACGGGGCACTCGGGGGCGCAGGCGCCGCAATCGATGCACTCATCGGGGTCGATGACGAGGTAGGTGTCGAGTTCACGGAAGGCTTCGACTGGGCAAACCGCGACGCATTCCTGGTACTTGTGGTCGACGCAAGTCGTGGTCACGACGTGAGGCATGTTCAGTTGCTGTGGCTTGAGGGATATGAATGATGTCCAAATCCCATGGTCATTTGAGCGCGACTTCAATCATCTCACGAAGGCGGGCTTCGGCGGTCTGCCCCGGATACACCGCCACTTTGCATCGCACCTTGGCTGAGCGAGGCGCCCCTGGAGCCGCGAGTTCAACCCGCCCTGCGACCAAATCATCGAGCCCAACTCGGAAATGCACAGATCCTTCGTCATCAAGACGTCCAGCGAGGTCCTCAAGAAGGGTCGACAAGGCATCGGACGAGAGCCCTGACCATGCTTTGCGGAGGTCCGCTTTTCGATGGAGATTGACGCTCAGCGTGAGCATTGTGGGCCCTGCATGGGAAGCGAAGGTGCTTCGTTCCACGTCCACGTCTCCCACCCATGCTTGGAGGGCATCAAGCATCACGGATGCGTTGTCGACGGCGCTGACGTGAATGCGCACCGAGAATCGGTCGTCGGCCATGCTCTTCCCATGCGAGTGGTGCTGATGACGATGCCGTTCACGTCAAAGGCGAGCTGACGCCGACTTCACCGAGGGTCCACCGGAGGGTCTTGATGACGCCTTCGAGGGCCTTGTGGTTTCGGGCAGCATCCTTCATGCCGTCCCGGTCGCCTGCTTCCCGGCAGCGTTCAAACCAATCTTTCCACTCATGCTGTTTGGCTTCAGCGGCCTCAAGCATCGTTTCGATGTCGGCCCACGTTCGTTCGTAGGTCCGATGCGGCCCCTCGTCGGCGCTGCTCATGGTCAATTGGCGCGTACCAGCCTATTTGAGGCGTATGCCGACACGCTCCAAACCGTGGAGTTTCCTAGGCGGCCCGGCGCACATCGACCAAGTGTTCGCCGGATTGAACAGCAACACCGTCACCGATGACGCAGCGTGTAAGGACGGCCCCGCCTCCGACAGTGACGCCAACACCAAGGATTGAGGATTGGACGGTGCAGCCTGCGCCCACCGTTGCATCTTCCATCAGCAGCGATGCTTTCACGGTCGATCCATCCTGCACGGTGACGCCGTCATGCAAGAAAGCCTGAGGACCACCGAGCAAGGCGGCTTGTGCCTCAAGGAGGTGGTGTGGCTCGCCGATGTCAAACCAAAGCCCGTCGAGCATCAGGCCAGCGATGGGAAGTCCTGCCTCGAGCATTGACGGGAAGAGGTCACGGCTGAAGTCGTACTTCACACCGGCCGGCACCATGGCAAGGGCCTCGGGTTCAACGATGTAGACTCCAGCGTTGATGAGTCGACTAAAGGCATCCTCAGGCGCCGGTTTCTCTGCGAAACGTCGCACGAAGCCTCCACGAAGATCACCGTCGACCTCAGCCTCGTTGGTGGCGCCAAGGCCGACGATGCCGAAGGAACTCGGGTCGTCGACCTCCACAAGACCGATCGTCAACGCCGCCCCTGTGGCGCGGTGATGGGCCAGCAGGGCTCCCAAATCGAGGGTGCTGACGCCGTCCCCAGAACCGACGATGAAAGTGGACGTCAAGACGTCCGACAACAAGCGTACGCTCCCCGCGGTCCCCATCGGAGTAGACTCACGGTTGACGCGAGCATGCACGCCGTCTTCTGACCACGTTGACACGTGACTCGCAAGGTCGTCGCCCCGGTAGCCGGTGGTCACCACCACCTCGGAGACGCCTGCCTCGAGCATGGCGTCCTTGACGTAATCGATGACCGGCCGCCCCAACAAGGGCACCATGGGCTTGGGTCGATGATCGGTCAGGGGCTGAAGGCGTGTCCCACGCCCGCCTGCCATGATGACGCCGTACACGTCGACACCTCAGCGGCGTCGGCGGGAGGACATGTCGATGCGGCGCATGTTCCGCTTCTTGCGGCCGTCGCCACCGCGGTGGTCCTTGCGTGCACCGTCTTCTGCCATGGTTCCGCCGAAGGTCAGGTTTCCGTCCTTGAGCAAGGCGTCCACCAACTGATCGGCGACCGCTTCGGATTGGGCACCGGTCTGCATTTCAGCGCGGACCGCTGCGTTGTGGTCCGTCACCCACGATTCACGCTCTTCGCGTGCCATCTTGAGCTCGTCCCTGACCTTGTTGACGTCGGTCATCATCTCTTCGATTTGAGCGTGAACAGCGTCGGCTTCCTTCCGGTGTTCGAGGTGCTCCAAGTGATGGCGGTCTCCTTCCGCCTTCAGGAAGTCACGGTGAGCGAAGGCTTCGTCAATCTTGGACGACACCTCGTCGGCCCGCTTGATGGCTTCAATGAACAGTTGGTGCTCGGCGTCGGCTTCGGCCTTGAGCATCTTAATGCTCCCATCAAGGTCCTTCAGATCGACCTTGACGAGTTCGAATTCTTCGACGTCTGGAGCCAACTCGCCAACACGGTTGCCCATGCGCTTGAGTTTGTCCATCATCTCCTTCTCCTTCTTCATGCCCACGCTGGACGTTTCGAAGGTCTCCTCAAGGCGCTCCATCTCTGCCTTGAGTTGGTGGTATTCTGCCGTGGCAGAGCGCTTGGCGTCCTTGTCTCCACGGCGGCCCTTGATCTGGGCAATGAACTGCTTGAGTTGGTCTTGAATGGCGTTGCGGCGTTCGCGGTGAAGGTTCACTTCAGCACGGATGGCCTTGACCTCAGCGATGAGAAGGTCCACCGTTTCTCGGTGCTCCTTGTACTGGGCCTGGACCGCGTTTCGCTGGTCCCTTGAACGACGTGCCTTGTCGCTGTGTTGGTTGCGAATTTCTCGCAACTTGCGCACCTTGGCTTCCATCGCATGCAGACGCTCACGGAGGTCAGCGTCTGGTCGCTCTTCGCGCTCGTCCCGGTCTCGGCGCATGGCTGTGCCTCGCCGTGTTCCATTTCAAGGCTCCTGTGGGGCAACCGGCTCACAACGAGAGCAAACGGTTGACTTGGAGGATGACCGATGCCACCACGCCCAAGACGCCGAGGGTGGCGCTCACGACCACGCCAGAGCGGCGCAGACGCTTCTTTGTCCCCGACCTGACGCGGGTGTTGATCTGCTGACCCAACAAGAGGTCGCCGTCTTCGTTTTCGAGGCGGACCGTGACCGTGGCCTCCCCATACCGGTTGGGGATGAGGGACTGCCACGACGTGGTGCCGAGTTGCAAGAGACGAACCAGGGAACCAATGACGTCGTGGTCACCTTCGCCTGAAACGGGAAGCGCAGAGCCCAGCAAGGATTCCGCTTCGCCCGCAGGCAAATGGAAGGTGAGGGCGAGGTCGTTCGGGCGGAAATCAGGCGATTGCATTCGAAGGACCACGGTTCGTGGCGTAGCATCGAGGTTCCTGATGTACATGAAAAGCCCCGTGCTTCCGTCGACGATGTTGGCCATGTCCACGTCCACCAAGAGGTCTTGCCGACCGCGCAAGTTGCCCATTCGAATGCGTTCCGTGGTTCGCCGCATCAGGCGGAAAAACGCAGGTGCTACTTCCGTGGCCTTGTCAAAGAGTTGCGTCCAGACGTCAGGGGTGAACACCTTGTGCTCCTTGAGGAACTGCACGCCCTCGTCCTCCAGCACCTCTTCAATCTCCTTGGCCAACGCTGGCGTGAGGATTTGGCCGTCGCAGCGCATCCATTGGAGGGCGAGCAACTTCTCCTTGGCTGGAAGGGCTTCCACGTCTGATTTTCGGTGTTCGATCAACTCGGTCATGAAACGCTCGTACTTCGCACGCAGCAAGGGGTCCATTACCGTCAACAAGATTTCCTCAAACACCGCATGAAGCGTCGAGGGGTGAATGGGAGGGTCGTAGGCCTCCAGCAGCCCGGTTTCGGTGCTCGACGTAAACAAGCGACCGCTGCGGCTCAGATGTTCGCCAAAGGCCAGCAAGAGGAAGGAGGACGCAGCGAGGTGCGCGATTTGACCGGCTGGGTCCGATGGACCGCGGGCCAATTCAATCAGCAAAAGGATGAGGCAAAGAACGAGCAACACGATGGCCGACGTGGTGGCACGAACGGAGCGATGCATCACTTCCTCAATGTGATCGTAGCCGTGAGACGACGCCACCCAGCGGTGTTGGCCACCCAGTTCGGCCACCTCTGATTCGATGCCATGAACGCTCAATCCCAAGCGAACACGATGCACGACCAGCATGAGGGCAAAGGTCAGGACCATCGTGAATTGAATCGCCACCAAGGTCCAACCCAGCGTCACGCCGAGGGTGGGTTCAATCCCATCCGTCCACCACGCGGGCACTTCCGTTGAGGTCGCCACCGACCACGCAATGAAGGCCAGAAACAGCGCAAAGGCAGGAAGCACCAAGGTCAACCGAAGGCCGCCGGTGAGGAGCTGCTGATCGAGACCATAGAGCACTTGTTCAGCCTGACGCAAGCGGTCGGAGACGCCGTCCGTTGGCTGGTCGTCCATGCGTATTCCTCAACCTCTGCCGTATGAAACCAACGCGTTGACCTGCGGCCATCAGGCGGAAACATCGACCACCACAGCAGCGAGAAGGTCGTTTGACAGCAGCACTTCGGACCCGTTCATGGTGAAGCCATTCGAGGTCCGCTCGAGGCGCACCCCTGGGGCGAGACCGAAGTCATGGAGCGCCTCGCTTTGGCGCATGGCGACAATCGTGCCGCCTTCGCCTTGGGCGAGGTCACTCGCCGAACGCTCTTTGTTGGGAGCCTCGGACGCAAGGCGTTCGGCCACCACGCCAGCGGCAGGAGGAATGGGCCGTCCGGATGGATCGGTCTCGGGGTGACCCAACCACTTCGAAAGCGCCACTTCCAAATCGTCGTCAATGGCGTGTTCAAGCCGGCATGCGGTCGCGTGAGCGTCGCCCACGAAAGGAATCCGTTCAAGCATGACCTCAGCCAGCCGATGACGTCGCTTGAGCCGTTGCCCGTGCTCAAGGCCAAAGGCGGTCAAGAGGACGCCTTTGTACGGCGTGTAGGAGACAAAACCACGCTTTGAGAGACGCTGCACCATCTCCGTGGCTGAAGCAGGAGAAACCCCGAGGCGCTTGGCCAGCACACCGGTTTTGACCAAGCCTCCAGGGTCAGACTCATGAAATTCGTACAAAGTTTCGAGGTATTCGTCCTCAAACTCTTGGAAATGCCCGACCATCATACCGCCTCCGCTCGAGAAAACTCATGCTTGCAGGCTGGACAGCGCACCCTTCCGTTAAAAGACGTGGGGACGCGAAGCGTTCGAGCACACGCAGGGCACCCGATTTCGACCTTCTCCGGCACGTCAGCCACCTCCTCCTTCTCGGGAACTTGGGCAGCAGGTGCCTCGGCAACAGGAGTTTGTGGCTCAACGTCGAAGCGTTCACGGCAATCTGGGCAACGTACAGCACCACTGTAGTCGCTTGGGACACGAAGGGTACGGTCGCAGGCCGGACAGGCCACCTCGATCTTTTCGGCCGGTGCTGTGGGAGTGGAGGAAGCGGCCGAAGGAGAAGATGAGGTTGTGGTGGAGGCTTTCGAACCCACCGATGAAGAAGGGGACCTCCTTCGGATAGCCTCCACCGTCAACAACGCGAGTCCACCCGCTACGCCGAGCGCGAGCCCCGGCCATGGGATGTCGAGCGTGGATTCGACTTCGGGAACCACCACTTCGAACGAGACTTGGCTGGTGGCCAGCACGCCTTTGTGGACCAGGACCGCTTCGATGCCGACAGGATTGCCCTCTGGCCAAGAGACCGACATGGACAGCGAGGTCGACCCTCCGGGAGCGATCGTTTCGACTTCAGCGACGCCAAGGATTTCTCCGGAAGACACCAAGCGCAGGGTAACGGGATCCGATGGGGCCGTGCCGGTGTTGCTGACCTCGACGGTCAACGTCGTCGACCCCCCGGCCACGGGATCCACGGGCACCGTGGTGGGTTGGAGCACGAGCGCTACGGAAGCGGAGGCAGGTTGGACCGTTGCGGTGACCAGCAAGGGCCCCCCTTCGTGGACCCACTCCACCGGAGTGACGCGAATCGCCACGTTTTCTTCGTCGATCCAACCGAGGTGGGTTTCTCCGGTCAGGGCGTGCTCGTCAAGGTTCAGGATGCTGGATGAGGCCCACGTCCATGCGCCAGGAACGCCGTGTCCAACGTCCAAGGTCACTTCTCGTGACACGGAGGACGCGAGGGACAGGTTCCACTCCACGACGTGCCCGTGCTCATCGTCAACATGAACGTGGTCCACGGACGCCGAAAGGGTCGGAGCGGCTCGGACGAGCAGGGTGGACGTCCCCCCTTGCGTCGCAAGGGTCCCATCATCGCTCACCAAGGCCCACGACCACACGACATCTCCGGAGCGAACGAGTGCATGTGCGAGGCTCAATTCGGTGGCCTCTCCTGGCCCGAGCGAGATCTCTTCGGATGCATGGCGCTCGTCGCCATCGACGACCTCCAAGGCCACGGAGCCGACCCGCGAGCCCACGTTTCGGACCACGGCGGACCATCGTACCTCATCACCGACGTCCCAAGGGCCGTCCAAGGGAACAGGCTGGCCGCCCGCAACGACCTCAAAGTGAGCCGTGGAGAGATCAAGAGCATCCATGGCCGTGGCCTCGCTCAGGTCGTCCACACGCGGGCCTTCTGCGGTGCAGGAGAGCACGCCGTCCTTGGCCGGGCCCTCGAGTAGGGCGTTTACCGTCTGGGCGACGTCGACGGAGAGGGGCACGCTGTCGTGCGTTGAACCGTCCGCCCACGTGCAGTTGAGGTAACCGGCCCATGCACGTTGACCCGTGTTGCTCAGGGAGGCGTTGTGCAGCCATGCTTCACCGGCAGATTCTGGGGTGTTCTGACGTTCAAGGGACATCGTCAGCAAGGGCAACGGTGGTGGGTCCACGGTGCTGTTCCATTCTAGGGTGTCGTCGCTCGGATCATCATCATCCACGTCAAGCAAGGAAGCATTGAGCGCGAGGGGACCCTCGTTCCACGATGTGGTGGTGGTCAAGACGACCTCACTGGTGCTCATGGCTGAAAGGTTGAGCGTTTGGTTGACCGTCTCTGAGAGGGCACCTTGGCCAAAGGTGGCCTCAATGGTCCCGTTCCAAGGGACATCTCCAGCGTTGTTGACCGTGATGAACCACGCAATTCGTTCTCCGTCGCGAGGATCTGCCCCGCTTGGGATGCCTGCTGGAGTCAGGCTTTCCAGACGATCGGAACTTGCACCAACGATGCCGACAGACAACGGCCGATCACGCTGAACGGTGACGCTGGCCGAAGAGACGTGGGTCCCGTTGGAAACCATCACATGTCCGGTGAGCACCAGGTCTAGTTGCTGTGAACCGGCCGGAACGGTGCTCAGGTTCACCGGCACCACCGTGGTGTCCTCGTCGCCAAGACTGACGTTGTCATACAGTGACCACACCATTGCACCCTCTGCGTTGCTGATCGAGGCAAGCAACGTTGCGGTGCCGTTCAGACCAAAGCCTTGCAGATGCACCTGGAGTTCAGGGTCGGCATCAACGTCCACAAAAGCAGGCAACTGCGCCACATCAATCCCCACTCCATCGCCGTCGGCTTGGACGGGAATCGCGAGGAAAATCAACAGGGAAGCAAGCATGAGCCCGCGCCAATGACGCCGACCCATGGCTCATGTGCGGCTGCGGGGTTCTTCACCTTCACGCCATGCTGAGCCGCAGGGGAGCCTTTACACGGGTGGGTGTGACCCCCCGGCGCGTGGACGTCGACGCTTTGCTCGAAGTCCAGCCGGACCTCTTGGCCCGTTTGGTGCTTCATCGCCGCGAGCGCCTTGCTGAAGTCATCCCCGACCAACTCGACGCACGACGCCAAGAATTGGAGGCGGCCAAGGGCTTCGCCTCGGACGCCAAGCGCCAGCGTGATCAACTCAGTGCGACGATTGCGTCCCTCAAAGCCGAACGAAATGCCTACCAAGCCAAAGCACGCGCCGCGTTCGAACGTGTCGAAGAACTTCGAGAAGGCATGGAAGGCAAAGACGTGATTCGGACGCCCGACCCGGCCTGGGCTCGCGAGCGACTCCAAGAACGGTTGAACGCCATCGAAGAGGAGATGCAACAGACGGCTGGGGATCACAAAACCGAAGCTGGATTCATCGCCTCCATGCGGACCTTGGTGACCGAACACGAAGCATGGGTCGCCGGAAGGACCGAGAAAGCAGGCGACCACGTGGCCATGAACGAGGCTCGGAGCGAAGCCCACGCCATGCTTGACGCAGCGCAAAAAGCGCACGAAGCCATGCTGTTGGTTGTCCACGATCACCAAAAGCACCACCGTGATTTTGTCGACCAAGACGAGGGGCTGCGCCGCGCAGACTCACGCACACGTCGCTTGGCCAAAGCCTTGGATGAATCCGAACAAGCCATCGCCTATTGGAGCGGCGTGGTGGCCGAGAGCCTGGACGCAAATCACCCTCTGCTGAAGGCCATGGTGAAGGTGGCCGAGGGCGGTGCATCGAGTTTCGTTTCGTCCAAACCGAAGGAGGAAGAAGAGTGAGCGCGGGTTGGTCCAAGGACCAGAAGGCGCAATGGCCTCGGGCCATCGCCCACCTTGAGGGCACCTTCGAAGCCCCTTCCCTTGACGCCTTGGACGAGGATCGATTGGCGAGGTTGTCCAACGAACTCGCCGACCTTGAGCAAGAGGTGTCCCCGTCTGACGTTGAGCGTAAACAACGCACAAGCATTGTCAAGCACCTCAAGCGGGTGCTGGAGCGTCACGTCAGAGGATCCACTTTGCATCCATTTGGTTCGGCCGAAACTGGACTTGTCTTGCGCCGCGGCGACGTTGACCTCTGTTTGGTGGTCAAAGACCTCCGGAAACCGAAGAGCGTGTTGAAGCACCTGGCCAACGTGCTGGATGGCGAGGATTACCGCGACATTCAGACCATCGGGCGAGCCAAGGTGCCCATCGTCAAATTCACCGATCCAACCACCGGCATTCCTGTTGACTTGAGCCTCAACAACGCTCTTGCGCTGCGCAACACGGAACTCATCGCCACCTACGTTGAGGTCGACCCCCGCGTGAAAACCGTCGCCCTTGCGGTCAAACATTGGGCGCTGCAGCGTGGCTTGGCCAACGCCTTCCGTGGCACCTTGTCTTCCTACGCATGGACCGTGTTGGTGCTGCGCCACCTGCAATCGGTCGAAGCACCGATCGTCCCCAACCTGCAAGCAGGTGAGCCGCGACGCATCGAGACCTACGGTGGACGCAAGCACGACACGACCATCCTCGCACCCGAGACCTTCACGCCAGGTGATGCCTCAGCCGCCCACCTGTTTGCGAGTTTCTTCCACCGCTGGTTTGTCCAACACCCGTGGGACGAGCGGATCGTCAGCCTCCGCGAAGCGGATGACCCACGACGCTCCAAGCGGCGCTGGCCAGCTCCAAAGGCAGGCCCCGTCAAGGAACTGCAAGGCGCCGTGGACCGCATGGGCCATCACGTCATGGCCATCGAGGACCCTTTCGATTTGGATCATGACCTCTCCAGGGTGGTTCGGGCCGAAGGATGGGCCGACCTCATGGAGGAAGGACTGCGGATGTGGGAGGGCCTCGCCAACGGCACCGGCCTGACGGAGTTGCTGGCGCCCGTGGACGGGCTCCGGCTTGCTCCTGACCAACCAAAGGGACTCTTCGATGATCTGCAAGGCATGGACCGAGAGAAAGTCGCCGCACTCTTGGCCACGAAGCGCGCAGAACTTGGCGTGGCTCAAGATCGGGTGGACGCCCTCGTCGCTGAGCGTGAGGAGGCCATCCGCCTCTCCAAGGCCATGCGTGGAGCCCTCAGCGACACGGACGAGATGAGCCAAGACATCCGGGCCGTGGCCAAGGGATTGCGGACACGCGCTGCTGAGATGGATGAAGCGAAGGCGATGCGGGACGCCGAAGACCAACGCTTGGTGTTGCCGCGAAGCAGGATCGAGGAGGAACTCAAGCGCTTGTACCACGCCTTGACCAACGAGGTTGACGTGTTTCGTGTCCCTTCCTTGGAACGTGAACAACACGACTTCAGCCGCTTTTTCGAACTGCAGTCGATGCACAAAGCCAAGGCTGCAAGCGATGCTCACCACCAGCGTTTCATCCAACTGCTCCAAGTCCAGCGCGAGGAAGTCAAGAAAATCCGTACCTTGGAAAAGGACCGAAAGCAGGTCCATCAAGACCTTCTCAAGGATGAACCCGAACTCAAGGAGGTCCGCGTGCGCAGCGGAGACGTGGACGAATACGACCGACGCGCCAACCGAATCTCGCGGCTGCTGATGGAGCGACGCAAGGAGCGCAAGCGAATCAGCCGTGAAGTCGGCAGGTTGGAGGCTTTCCTGAAAGGGGGGCAGCAGCGTGGTGGGCAACGACGCAGCGGGCCCCAACGCGGCGGTTCGCGTGGTGGACCTCGCCGCCCGCGTGTCAACGTCAAGGAAGTGCGGGAACGCGCTCAAACTGGAGGCACGCTCTCGTTGGCCGACCTCGGAGCATTGCTCGATCAAGGTGGCCTACCCGGTACTAGCCAAGAGGAAAAGCAGTCCAAGCGGCACCGTCACAAGTCCGAACGGCACGCGGCCTCGAAGCGACGAAAGGACCTGAATCAACGTCGAGGGAAACGCGGCAAGGGGCCGAAGTCACCACGGGAGTGAACCGATGTTCACGTGGTGCACTGGACGAAGCCCGGCCGAATGGAGTGAAGCATGGGCCCAGGCTGCGTGCCAGCTCTTCCTGTCCCAAACCGGTGAAACCTACACCCCGAGGAGCCTCGCAAGTCTACCCGTCCCAACGTGGAACGGGAACCTGATGCTGCTCGAACACGAGGAGGGAGAAATGCTCTCCGGACTTGGACCGGATCGCCTCAGAGGCTTGCTTTGGACCACCCCGTTCAAGGACGTCGAACAGCGGGTGGTCGCGTTTGCTTTGCAAAGCTCCCTCCAAGGCCAAGGCTTGGGAAGCAAGGGATGGAATCTGGCCGTGCAGGCCGGGCGTGACGAAGGATTGACGGGTGTCCGGCTGGAAGTGCGTCGAGACAACGCACGAGCGATACGGTTCTACGAACGCCGTGGATTGCGTGCGGAAGGGGAATTGCACGACTACTACACCGACGGCGTCGGCCTCCTGATGCGCGGGCCCATGCCACCTGCCCCGCCGTGGGAAGACTGATGCACCCGCAGAAGGAAGGCAAGGCATGCCTCAGTCCGTGCTCGAGGGGTTGTGCGCAGCCCGAAGTGAGATCACGGGAGCCGCCTTTGTGGAAGCCAACGGATTGGCGCGCGCCTCGGCTGGACCACGGGCGAATGAAGCACGAAAAGCGGGCACGGAAGCCCTTGGGATGTTGGAACCCGAGGAACGGCTGACCCTCGAAGCAGAGCACGGTTGGTTGCTGGCCGAGCGTTTCGAAGGTGGCGAGCTCTTGCTCGTGCTGACCGAACCATCCCCAAATCTTGGGAGTATTTTGGCCGAAGTGCAGCGATGCTGCAGCCTTCTGTCACGCTGAAGGGTTAAATGCGACGTGCAGGTGGCTCCCACGTCGGGTCCATGGCCTGACGGTGACCGCAATGAGCGACCTCAAGTCCCTGCTTGAAGAACGACGAACGATGGTGGACACCAAAGCCACCACCTACCGTGAAGCCCGTGACGGTCACAACGAGAAAGCACGGACCGCACGAACGGCCCGTGACGAGCTCAGCGGCGAGGTTCGGGAACTCATCACCGAGGTCAAGCAGCAGCGCGAAGTGCGCGAGCAACTCAACGAAATCGTTCGCAACAAGAAGGAAGTCCGTAAGGAAGCCACGGACCGCGTGCGCTCCGCCCGTTCCAAGATTGAAGAATCCCGTGGACCACAGCCACAACCTGAGGAACAGCCCTTCGGCCGACGTGGACGACGAGAGCGTCCTGTGACCCTCCACAGCCTTCGCCGCGACCTGGACCGTCTTGAACGAGAATTCGAGCAAGGCCGTCACACCGGGAAGAACGAAAAGAAGGTCATGGAGCGCATGAAGAGCATCCAGAAGCAGATTCGTGACATGAAGGCGGCCGAAGCCAGCGACACCGAACTTGGGGCCGTAAGTGCAGACTTGAAGCAGGCCCAAGAAGAGCAAGAAGCGGCCCACCAAGAAGTCGAAGAAGCGGCGGCTGCAGCCCAATCTGCGCACGACCTGATGCTCAAGTGGCACGCTCAAGTCGACGACACCCGCGCCAAGCAGGAACGAGCGCACCGCGAACTCCGTTCGATCAAGCGCGAGGCCGACAGCGCCCACCACCACTACATCGTCTCCCTCCGTTGCCTCCATTCCATTCAGGACATGCTCCGCGCCATGCGCAGTGCTGACAGCGGTGAGAGCCACCGTCCGACCCCACGCATGGAGGTCTCGGATCTCATGGGCAAACTGATGTCCGGCGAGACACTCTCGACCGACGAACTGATGCAACTGCAGCGGTATGATTGAGAACCCCCCCCGGGGAGGTCTGTTGGAGGCCTTGGCATGATTACCCGTGACGACATCGCTGGCATCGTCGAGAATTACGACCGGATGAAGCTCCGCGTGGGCATGACGGCCTCGCATTCAGCCCTCGACATTTGCGACGGCGCCATCGAGGAAGGCTTCCCCACCGTGGCCTACTGCAAAGAAGGCCGAGAGAAGACGTACGCGAAGTACTTCCAATCCCAGCGCAGTTCCTCCGGACGCGTGCGCCGGGGCATGGTGGACAAAGCCATCGTGATGCCGAGGTTCGACGGCGTCCTCGACCCCGGTATGCAGCAACGCATGCGCGACCGCAACGTGGTGTACATCCCGAACCGCTCCTTCACGTCCTACTGTGACATCGACGCCATCGAAAACGACTTCCACGTGCCGATGTTTGGCTCTCGGAACATGCTTCGCATGGAAGAGCGCACCGAGGACCAGGACTACTACTGGATCCTCGACAAGGCCGGCTTGCCGTATCCTGAGAAGATCGATGACCCACAGGACATCGATTGCTTGGTCATCGTGAAGTTGCACCACGCTCAGAAGAAACTTGAGCGGGGCTTCTTCACCTGTGCTTCCTACGAGGAATACGTCCAGAAGTCGCAGACCTTGCTAAAGGAGGGCATCATCGACCAAGAAAGCCTCGACGGAGCCCGCATTGAGCGCTACGTGATTGGACCCGTGTTCAACCTCAACTTCTTCCACAGCCCTCTGGCAGACCGCGACGAGTCCCTCGAACTTCTCGGCGTGGACTGGCGTTTCGAGTCCTCCCTCGACGGCCACGTTCGCTTGCCTGCTCCTCAGCAAATGACGATGCCCGCCCACCAGCAAATCCCCGAAATGACCGTCGTGGGGCACAACACTGCGACCATTCGCGAATCCTTGCTGGAAACCGCCTTTGAACTCGGTGAGAAGTTCATCGACGCCGCTCAGGAGCACTACGATCCCGGCGTCATCGGGCCGTTCTGTCTCCAGACCTGCATTGACAAGGACATGAATTACGCCATCTACGACGTGGCACCGCGCCTCGGCGGTGGCACCAACGTCCACGTCAACGTGGGTCACCCCTACGGCAACGCCTTGTGGCGCAAGCCGATGAGCAGTGGCCGCCGTATCGCGATGGAATTGCGTCGCGCAGCCGAGCAAGATCGCCTGCTCGAAGTGCTCACCTGAGCCTGATCGACTTCGCTGCGCAATGGCCTTTCGGCCACCGCCAGCAATCCAACGTCCTGTGGCTCAGTAGCGGTAGGCCTCAGGCTTGTAGGGTCCTTGGACCTCGACCCCGATGTAGTCCGCTTGGTCCTTCGACAAGGGGGTCAACTTCGCACCAATGCGCTCGAGGTGGAGCAAAGCCACCTCCTCGTCGAGGTGCTTTGGCAGGATGCTGACCTTGATCTCGGCTTGGTCCCGGTTCGCCCAGAGGTCCATCTGTGCGAGGACCTGGTTTGCGAAGCTGTTGGACATCACGAAACTGGGGTGTCCCGTGGCGCAGCCAAGGTTGACCAAGCGGCCTTCGGCAAGGAGGTACATGCTGTGTCCCTCAGGGAAGTCGTAGCGGTCAACTTGCGGCTTGATGTTCTGGTGGCCGATGTCGGACGCAGACTGAAGCGCTTCGACTTGGATTTCGTTGTCGAAGTGGCCGATGTTGCACACAATGGCTTGGTCCTTCATGCGGCGCATGTGATCAAGCGTGATGATGTCCTTGTTTCCGGTCGCGGTCACGAAGATGTCTGCGGTCGCAAGGGCGTCTTCCACCGTGGTGACGGTGTAGCCTTCCATGGCCGCTTGCAGGGCGCAAATCGGGTCGACTTCAGTGACGATGACCCGGGCACCCTGAGCGCGGAGTGCGGCCGCAGATCCCTTGCCCACGTCACCGTAGCCACACACGACGGCCAACTTTCCGGAGATCATGACGTCGGTGGCGCGCTTGATGCCGTCCACAAGGGACTCACGGCAACCGTACAGGTTGTCGAACTTCGATTTGGTCACAGAGTCGTTGACGTTGATGGCAGGGAAGAGCAACTTGCCTTCCTCGAAGCGCTGGATGAGGCGGTGAACACCGGTCGTGGTCTCTTCGGACACGCCGACCAACTCCGCGACCATGCGGGTCCAGCGGGTGTCGTCCTCGGCATGGACCCGGCGGAGCAGGTCCTTGATCACCGCTTCTTCGGTGCTGTCCGAGGGCGTGTCGATCCAGCGGTCGCCGTGTTCGAGTTCGTACCCCTTGTGGATGAGCAGCGTGGCGTCACCGCCGTCGTCAACGATGAGTTGTGGCCCGGTCCCATCGGCATGGGACAGCGCATGGTAGGTGCAGTCCCAGTACTCTTCCAAGTTCATGCCCTTCCAGGCAAAGACAGGGACGCCGCTGGCAGCGATGGCCGCTGCGGCATGGTCTTGGGTGGAGAAAATGTTGCAACTGGCCCAGCGGACGTCTGCTCCCAATTCAACGAGGGTCTCGATCAGGACCGCCGTCTGAATGGTCATGTGCAAGGAACCCGTGATGCGGACGCCTTCGAGCGGACGCTGAGGCGCGTAGCGGTTGCGGATGGCCATCAATCCGGGCATTTCGTGTTCGGCGATGCCAATTTCCAGACGACCAAACTCGGATTGGCTTTCGTCGGCGACGAGAAACGGAGGGGAGACTGCGCTGGACTGCATGACCCGCGGGTCCAGCCGAGCCTCAAGAGGCTTCCCTTGTGCCCACGGCTCAAGCTTGGAAGGCTGGGTAGTACTGTTGGGTGTACATCAGCGCCGACGCCGGGTCGTACCCTTGAGCCAGAAGACCGTCGTAGTAGCTCTGCGCCGCGGGGTCCACGACGGGAGCGGGAGCAGGTGCCGGCGTTGGCGTTGGCGTTGGCATCACCAGGCCAGGTGGCATCGCCACGTTGCTGGCCGGAGGCATGGCCAAACCGGGTGGCAAGGCCACGGCGGGCTCCAGCCCTTGCATTGGGGGCAAGCCGCCGGGTGGGGCCACCCATGCTTTCTCGTCCTCTGAACCAGCGCGACCACGCATCACCACAAGGGCTGCAGCGACGGCCCCAATCAGCAGCACAATGCCGCCAATCATGACGACGGTCCCGATGCCGCCCGACGTACCGCCCGATTCTTCGGCCACCTCTGGAAGCCACTTCATCGGGTCGTTGGGGAAGGCGTCAGCGCCCATCGCCACGGTCCAGCCTTCGTCGGGGTCAGAGTAACCGTCGCCGTCCGAGTCAAGGCAACCAAAGCGATCGATGGTCGACGTGATGGTGGTGTCGTACCCGTCCTCTGGACAGGCGTCGGCTCCCATGGAGGCGTTGTAGCCGGCGTCAGGGTCGGAGTACCCGTCGAAATCGGTGTCCGGGCAGCCGTTGCGGTCGATGGTCATCAGGCGAGTCATGGCACCGCTGGCCACGGGTGCATTGGGGCACTCATCGGCAAAATTCCCGTTGGGGTTGTCGTACCAGAAGTCGCCGTCAGCATCGCTCCATTGGCTGGGGTCCTCAGGGGCGGCGTCGGTGCCGATGCCGTCGAAGGGATCGGACCAACCATCGCCGTCGTAATCGTCGCACCCAAAGCGGTCAAGCGTAGAATTACCGGCCGTTTCTGGGCATGCATCGGCCTCAAACCCGGTCGGGTTGTCGCCGTAGCCGTCGCCGTCCTCGTCGGTCCATTGCGAGGCTTCGCGGTAGAATGCGTCGTTGTTGTTGTCGTACCCGTCCCCGTCGTTGTCGAGGCATCCGAGCACGCCCAACTTCGTGGAATTTCCTGCCACTGCGGGACATCGGTCGTAATCGCCCACGATCTCAAGGTATTCACCGGGCCAGTTTGGACTGCGGTCGTCCCAATTCGGATCGTTGTAGTTGTCACCAAGCCCGTCCCCGTCGAAGTCCGACCATTGGGCCGGATCCGTGGGGAAGGCGTCCGCACCGTCCTCCAAAGTCCAGTCCGCATCGGGCGAAGAGCGACCGTCAGCGTCAGGGTCGTTGCACCCGTAGCGGTCTACGGTTGAGCCACCGGCGAAATCTGGGCATGCATCGGGCGTGACGCCATCGGTGTTGTCGCCGAAACCGTCCCCGTCCGTGTCCCGCCATTGCGTGGGTTCGAACACGAAGTCGTCGTGTATGTCGGCCCAACCATCGCCGTCCTGGTCAGGACATGCGTTCGTGTTGTTGGCCGTTGAATTCCCAGCCTGCGTGGGACAATCGTCCTGAGCATCGGCCCATCCGTCCATGTCGCCGTCAGGGCAGCCGGTGAAGCCGCCGAGCGTGGACGAACCTGCCACCGAAGGGCAGGAATCTGCACCGTCCTCGAATCCATCGCCGTCGTCGTCGAAGTCCTCGTCGAAGTCACGGCAGCCGTCACCGTCGAGGTCGTTGGTGGCGTTTGACACCCACGTGGGGCGTGGGGGGCTGTACCCGGTGTGTTGGCAAGCATCGTTCTCGTCCGAGATGCCGTCGTTGTCGTCGTCGTCGTCCTCAAGCGAATCGCGGCAGCCGTCGTTGTCCCAATCCGAAGAATTGGCTGGGTCTTCCCAGTCTTGCATGGACGTCCAGTTGTATTGGCTGTTCCGAGGGCAGAGGTCTGGGTAACTGTCGGTCAGACCGTCGTTGTCGTCGTCCGAATCGCAGGCATCGCCTTCGGCGTCGAAGTCCGTGTTGCCTTGACCAGGGTTGCTGACCGTCGGGCAGTTGTCCCTGATGTCAGGGACACCATCAGCATCGGAATCGACCAACGCCGCAGGATCAAACCCGAACGACATGCCGTCGATGCCGCCGCTTGGAGAGATGGAAAACGTGCCTTGTGAGATGCTGCCTCCAAAACCGCCAACCATGATGCCCTCGTCGGTGCTGTTCACCACCAAATCAAACGCGTAGTCGTTTTGGGTGCTTGCAATCCGCTGAGCCCAATCCCACGACCCTGAACTGGTGATGCCAAGCAAGACGGCATCGCTGCCGCCCGAGAGAAGGGTCACCTTGGAACCAAAGGTCCCGCTGGCACTCATGGTAGACGAAACCACGACGTCGTCCGTGCTGGTGATGCCCAATCCGCTGACGGTGTCGTTTTCACTCGAACCGCCCGAGATGGCCCAATCGCCGGAGCCGCTTGCTGAGCGCTTCATGACGTAGAGGTCACTCTTGCCTTGGTTCGCGGAAATGGACCATCCAGTTCCCGAAAGG
>DALQ01000026.1 GCA_002496845.1 Euryarchaeota archaeon UBA495 | reverse complement strand
GTGATCATCACAGCGTCCATGGGCGGCACGTACACGCGGGGAGAATCCCTGCTGGACGTGCTCTCCTTGCCCTACGACCAAGTCCCGCTGATGCCCATGTGGCTGTCCTTGACCGTGCTGATTTTGGCCGTGGTCAATCTCCTGATGATGCGCAAGACCCATGCCGCCTGAGCTGAAGGGTTTCTCGCACAATGTTGTTAGCAGCAACGCACCCGCAGAAGAACATGAAGTCCCTTGGAGAGGTGGAAGAACACCTTGCAGAACAGGCAGAACCTGTGCTTGGTTTCAAGCCCTCTTCGTCGTTCAAGCGAAGCCCGATTGGGATTCTGATTTACGTGGTGTGCGGCACCCTTGCGTTGATCTCAATGCGAATCGCAGGCGTGTTTTAGGCACATCCGTACCCAATCGACACACGCCCCACGCATGGATCGTGGAGGGATTCAGGTCGGGTCAAAGGTTATACTCACGACAAGAAAGCGTGGTTTGTTCGCATGAATCGACCTCAGAATGCAATCCAATGCAGCGAATTTGCTCATGAAATAGAATCTCGGAAGATCGAACCTGATTTTGTATTGTACAGCACGAAAAAAGTCATCACTGTCGGCCAAAAACTCATGCGTGTTTTCACAGGCTCAGTATTGATTTTAATCGGGATTATTTTTGGATTCATGTTCGAAGGAGGATGGATTGCTACTTTGCCAATTTCTATTCTAGGACTCTTCATCATCTTACCATTTGTACTATTGAAACCCCCGTTTTCTGAGGACGTCAACCTATCAGTATCTCAAGTTTACATTTCATCGATCAATACTCTGGTGGATTATAATTCTCAAAACAATGAGATCGTTCGTTGCAAAACAATCCCACTCAATGAGGATTCATACATCAAATACAGCATCAACGAAGAGCGTGACATTCACACCTACAAGTTGGTCACAGGAGCAAACAAACTCAACTTACTTGGCAACACCTACGGCATAACACAGAACATTCTTGACTTTGCCCAAAAATACGGCGTGGAAATAAAACAATGAACACATTGGTGAACTGCTGAGCATAGTACTCGCCGAGCGTGGTCACGGTTTTTGCAGCGAATCAGAACGAATAACACTTTCACCGACGGAATCGGGAAGGGTCGGGTCGTTGGTACCTTTCGTGCAATGGCCCTCGTATCAGCGGAGGATTGCATCGTGCATCTTCGCAAGGTCACGCGTGATGTTCTTCTGGTGGGATTCGAGCGTCCCACCTCCGATTTCGAGCAACTTGGCGTCACGCCACAGACGCTCAACGTGGTATTCTCCGACGTAGCCGTAGCCTCCCATGACCTGCATGGCCGCGTCGGCGATTTCCTTCGCCGCGGTCGTGGCGTACAATTTGACGCCGTCTGAATCGAGGCGCTGTCCGGCTTGGCCAAGGACAAGGTTGGACGCGGTGTCGTAGATGTAGGCGCGCATTGCACGGTACTTGGCCCATGACTCACCGATGTGACGCTGGATTTGACCAAAGTCTCGGATGCTGCTGCCGAAGGCGGTGCGATCCGTCGCGTACTGGTTCATCTCCTCAAGCGCGCGACGGCCGATGCCGAGGGACATCGCGGCAAGGGCAAGACGCTCGATCTCCAGGTTACCCATCATGTGAACCAGCGAGCCGCCCTCGTCACCGACGAGGTTCTCCGCAGGAACGATGCAGTCTTCGAAGACCAGCTCAGCCGTGTTGGAGGCACGCATGCCGGTCTTGTCCATGATTTTCTGACCGACGCTGTATCCGGGCATGCCCGCTTCCACGAGGAAGGTGCTCATCTGAACGCGACCGTTTCCGTCCGTGCCCGTCTTGGCATAGACCCACACCACGTCAGCGGGGGTTCCCTGCTCATCGAGCACGCCGTTGGTGATCCACATTTTTCGACCGTTGAGCAACCACGTGCCGTCGTCTTGCTTGATCGCGCTGGTGCTGATTCCCAAAACGTCCGTACCCGCATCGGGTTCGGACATCGCCATGGCGCCAATCCACTCACCCGAGCAGACCTTGGGCAGAATGCGTTCCTTCTGTCCGTCGTCGCCGTTGAAGGCGAGGTTGTTGACGAAGAGCATGGCGTGGGCCAAGTACGCGAGGGCGAAGCCAGGGTCGGAGGCGGAGAGTTCCTCGTGCACGATGCACACGGCCACTGCATCAAGTTCTGCGCCACCGTAGGCTTCCCCAGCGGTCAGCCCAAGAAGACCGAGTTCACCCATGGACCGCATCAGGTCGAGGTTGAACCGCTCGAGGCGGTCGTGCTCATGCGCCTGGGGTTCAACGTGTTCATGCACCCACTCACGTACCATCTCACGCAACATGAGATGGGCTTCGGTGGGGTTTGCAATGTCATGCAACACGGTGCTCACCAAACGCTCCGACCCGCGGTGGCCATTTGAAAGAAGCGACCGAATCGGAGCCAATCAGATGTCCTCAGGCACGGGCACCTTCGGCACACCAAAGGGCGTCTGGTCCCGCTTGCGCGTGGCGCTCCACCGGATGTCCCGCAGCAAGGCTTTGATTCCGCGTAGAAGGGTCTTGAATGAACGCCAGGGATATCGAATCACCTTGAGCGGCGAGCCCAGTCCACGGAACGGCAACAACCACTGCTCAATGGCGCCGTTGGGCATCGGGGTGTCGATGCCGTACCCCATCGGACGTTCACCCTTGGGCATGTGGTAGGTCCGGAAGATCAGGTCCCAGATCGGCAAGAAGGTCGAGTAATTCGACCACCGCGCCTCCTCGTGGCTGGAGTGATGCCAATGGTGGAATTCCGGCGTGATGATGAGCGGGTGAAGCAAGCGCCATCGGAAGCGCACGTTCGCGTGCAGGAAGAGACCGATGAGGGCTTGCGCGATGGCGAGGAGACCGCCAAATTCTGGTGAAAAACCGGCGGTGATGAGGAAGAAGAAAGCCGGGGCCAACAGGGCGCCGTCAAGCGGATGCGTTCTGAAACCAGAGACCCAATCGAGGTGCTCAGTGGAGTGGTGCACCTGATGGAAGCGCCACAGGAACGGAACCTCGTGGTAGAAGCGATGCGTCCAATACACGGCGAGATCAAACAACAACACGCCGAGCAGCAAACGTGGCGTTTCTGGAAGTTGGTCCACCAAGGGGCGAATCAGCAACCCAGGAATCCACATGAGCGAAAGGAAACCCACAACCACAATCACCACGCCAGCAAGGACGCCATTGACCGGCAAGAGCAGCGCGTGCGTGATGTCCGAGAACACCATTGGACGACGCAAGGGTTGTGCATGACGCGGGAAGAGTTTCTCGAACGGAACCACGAGGACGAAGAGGACCACGACGACACCAACGGGTCCGAAGGCCTCCAGCGTCCACGCCCACACCAAGCCACCAACGAGCAGCAACCAGAGCAACAGCCGCAA
>DALQ01000035.1 GCA_002496845.1 Euryarchaeota archaeon UBA495 | reverse complement strand
TGGCGGCTCCAAAGGACGGTGCCATCAGGAGGGCGGACACGAGGATCAACACCACGATGCGCTTCATGTACGTCCACCTCCTGCCCGCAGGGCCACGAATTGCAAGACCAACAAGGCCAGCACCATCGCTCCACCAAGTCCGTAGCCAAGTCCTGCTGCGGGCGCGGGTGTTTCGATGACAACGTCGTTGACAAGCACACTGACGTCATCTGCGCCCTGCTGGAAGATGCGCTCGTCGGTGACGGGTTGCACGGTGTAGGTGTTCGCTCCACTCATCGGTGGTCGGTCGGTGAAGTCCGTGTCTGAGGTGGTGCCTATCATGTCGCCGTTTCTATAGACGTGGTGCATGACCTCCTCGCCTGGCCAAGACCACGTCAGCAGGACCTTCCCGCTGCCGTCATGTGACGCCACCAAGTTCTCGACCGTTGGGCCCGCGCTCGGCGAGAGCGTGGTCGTTGAGGAGGATGTTGCACCGTGTTCGTCGGTGACGGTCAGTGTCACGTCGGTCGGTTCCGTGAGGATCATCGATACCTGTTCACCCGTGGCCATCTGATCGTCCCAGTTCCATCGATGCATCACGATTCGACCGTCAGCATCGGTGGAGGATGCGCCCGACAATTGCGTCGTTTCGCCGATCCAGACCTCGTTGGTCACCACCTCAATGGAGGCCTGCGGTCCAAGGTTGGCGATGGTCAAGGAGGCCTCAACGGTCTCGCTCCATGAGCTTCCGTCATCGGCCATGACCACCAGGCGCCAGGATTGTTCTGGGGCCAACTTGTCCGCTGGGACCGTGGTGAGGTTGCCCAGGGTTGCGTCACGGAATCCGTTCTTGTACCACGTTGTGACCAGCGTGAGGTCATCACCGTCGGCATCGCTGGTGGCAATGGTGGGCACCAAGGCTTGCAACGCCGTCGTGTTGGTGGGCCATTCGATCGTGACGGTGGGGGCGGCGTTGAGGACGGTCACGCCGGGTGTGGTGAAGGCGACCTCGTCGGTGCCGTCGGAGACGCGCACCACGGCGTGCCACACGTCGTCGCGCGTCAGGGCTGTGCCGGGCAGGGTGCTTTGGTCCGCAGCGGTCCCTTGTTCAACGTCGTTGAGGTACCATCGGACGCTGACGATGGAGAGGTCGTCCTCGTCCACGTCGGTGGAGGTGACGTTCAGGGTCATGTCGTCCACGACGGTCATGGACGGCGAGGTGAGCGAGGCGTCCGTGATGAGGGGCGCCGTGTTGGCCACGATGAGGGCCGAACTGCTGGCCCAAGCGGACCATAGGGCGCCGTCGTAGGCCCGAACCTCCACCGTCCATGCCTCTCCTTTGGCGGTGAACGAAGCAGGAAGTGGGTTCAGGTTGTTCGCAGACTCGACGGCCGTGCCGTCCTTGCTCCACACGAGTTCCACGGATTGGATTGCGTCACCGTCCGGATCGCTTTCACTCCATGTTGCAAGGATGTCATCGCCCGTTTTCGGTGCCATTCCATTGGCCAGAACGACCGTGCTGACCGCGGGGGCTTGGTTGCTGGAGCCGACGGTGATGCTGTCGGAGGCGAGCCACGAAGAGACGTCGGTGCCGTCGGACACGCGGACCTCCACGGTCCACACGTCCCCGGGGCGTGTGGCGAAGGAAGGCAAGGTGGGGGCGTCGTCCAAGGATTCAACGCGGATGCCGTTCAGGTGCCATCGGCTTTCGGTGGACGCTCCGGCATCGCCGTCAAGGTCCTCGCTTTGGAGGGAGAAGGTGACGTCGTCTGACGTGTCGGGCGCCACGCTGCTGGGGGTCACGGAAAGCACCGACGGCGCGGAGTTCACGACCACCACAGCACTCGAGGCGACGGTCGTGCCCGTGTCTTCGCCGTCGGAGGGGGTGATTTCCACGTGCCAGGATTCACCCTTTGACGTGGCGGAGGAGGGCAAGGTGACGCTTGTTTGTCCGACTTGAGCCGCCCCGTTACGGAACCAAGCGACGGTGGTGCCGCTCTCTGCGTCGCCGTCGTCGTCGCTGAAGGTGTAGGTCACCGTCAGGTCCTCGGAGGTGGACGGTGCGCTTGGTGCGATGAGGACGTTGCTGACCACTGGAGCCACGTTGGACACCGCTTCGTTGGAAGTCAGCGTGGTGGTCCCGTAGGTGTCGCCACTTGTGCCGCCGTTTCCGTTTCCGGACAGCACGGCGAGGTCGAACCGAGCCGAACCCGATCCAGCCGATGGAGCGGTCCAATCGAAGGTCCATGAAGTGGTCCCGGGGGAATAGTCGTGGGTGGCTTGCCGGCCGTTGGCGTTGACCTTGCTGTTGGCGTCGGGGTTCGACAATTGTCCCTTGTTGACTTCGAGGTTGAATCCGCCGGTGTTTGGCGAGGTGCCCATGCCCACCGTCAGGGTGTACGTGGTGGAGGCCGTGTACTCGTTGGGCACACCGCTCAGTTGTGCGGTGACGACGTTGTAGCCGTGGCATCCACACCCACCTGAACTGTTGTACATTCCGTTGTCTTTGGCGACCACTTGGTTGAGCGGCGCCATGGCCAGCAGCGTGGCGACAAGGAGGATGGCCACGGCTGTTCGCATTGTTGCTAAGTTCACGTTCGCTTTCTTTTACCCTTGTTCGCACATTCCGGTGTTTGCGCCTGTGAGCCGGTCCCTGCGGGGTGCATTCTTTGCATCGGAGCAGCCATCGTACGGCACAAAGGTGAAGGCTCACCCTGAAAGCAGGGCAACGTGGTCCAAATCGACTGTCCTTCTTGTGGGGGACGGGTTGAGGTAAGTGATCCTCGTGGTGGGACCTATGCGTGTCCAATTTGTCAGCAGAATTTCTTTCTCGAGCGGAAAGCTTCCGTTCCGAGCCGCGGACTCGTCACTGACTTCATTCTGAGGGGCGACCCGAGCGATGAACGCAGATGGGGCGGCGCATTTGAGCGGTCCATTGATCGGTCGATGGAGCACACATACCCTTTGATCGTCGGACGTGCTCCAGCCGTCGGTTCTGGAACGGCCAGATCTGTTGCTTCTTACGCATTTTCACCGTTCAAGTTGCGGAGTTACAGGAGGGAATTTCGAGAAGGAGTGTACAATCCAGCCTACCTTCTTGGCACAGGTTTGGTCATCGATCAACACGGCCAAGCCTTGCTTCTTGCCGCCCCAGAGCCAGACGTGTTCTTTGATCTTGAACATTTGACGAAACTTGAGGTAATCGAAGACATCTACGACCGAGGCATGTTCCTCAACCACAGGACCGAGTGTCGAATTTTCATTCACATTCACGGGTTCCATGCCATCACGCTGCATCGATTCAAGCATGACA
>DALQ01000057.1 GCA_002496845.1 Euryarchaeota archaeon UBA495 | reverse complement strand
GGACCTCGACAGGACCGGAGTGGCGGAGGCGACCGACGTGGACCTCGGCAGGACCGGAGTGGCGGAGGCGACCGACGTGGACCTCGGCAAGATCGCGGTAGCCAACGTGACGGTGGACAAAGCCGGATTCGACCAAAGGGAGCGAGAAACCCCTTCCGAAAGTCCCGAGGAAAAGCCGATGGGCACGCGCACAACCGTGGCCCAAAGCCCATCCGTCGCCCACGAAGCGATGACGATTGAGGGTGCTGAATATGGCGGAGGATCTCTACCTCGACGCCTTGGAAGCCTTGAATGAGGAACGCAGGGACGACGCCATCGAACTCGCGACCTCCCTGGTCAAGGCAGAACCCGACCACGCCGCGGCTTGGGCCTTGCTCTCAGACGCCTACATTCCGACCAACCGGAACGCTCGGCTTAGCCTCGATGAAACGGCCAAGGCCATCGGCGCGACCCGCTTCGCGGTCAAGTTGGACCCGCGTCGCACGGACCTGTGGATTCGAGGAGCCCACCTCATGCGTTCCATCGGCTGCTGGGAAGACGCCCTCCAGTGGTGGCAGGATGCGCGTCATCACATGCCCAAAGAAGCGATGCCCTTGGTCGAGCAAGCCACCATCCTTGCCGATCTTGGGATGTACGACGAAGCAGCAGAACGCCTCGAACAACTCATCGCAGAGAACCTCGACGTCGGCCCAAGCCAAAACGCCCGTATCATGTCCTTGCTCAAGCTGGTGCGAAGGGCCGCCACAAGGGACCGAGCGGTGCTTTTCCGTCCGTGGGAGCCAAACCATGACGGTTGGGACATCATTCGGTTGCGAATGCGCCGTGGACCCATCTCTGAAACCACGATTTTCCTCATGACCGCCGGGCCAGCGCTTCTCCTGCTGGTCCTCATGGCCCAGAACCAAACCCAACACGGACTGACGGGCCTATGCCTGGTTTCGTTGGCGATTCTCGCCACGACCATCATCGGCATGCGGCTATCCGCCCGCTGGCATCAGCAAATCAACCGACCCGCATTGAACCTCGTCAGAGCCATGGATGTGGAAGCCTCGTCTGGTCACGTGTTGATTCCGGAGGACATTCGGATCTCCAAACTCCATGCTGTGTTGCTCCAACGCACACCGCTCTCCTACCAAGAACGGGTGCTCAAGATTGTGGAGCGTGGCCGTGACTGGCCGAAAGGTCACCTTCCTCGCCTGCCTGATTTTGACTCTCATTTCGATGAACTTGGATTGATTGAGGACGAGGAAGAACCCGACATGGACGCCTTCGAGGACGATGAAGAAGGCGGCTTTGGAGAACAAGAGTAAGATATTCTTCTTTTGTTGGGCAAACGCTCAACTTTCCCTAAGTGTTTAAATCATCTGGACTTATATCAAGTGCCATGGTAAAGAATACGAACACCAAGCCAGCAACGGAAAATGACCTCAAGACAAGCGAGGACGCTGAGGTTCAGCGAAACTCGGATTGGACGCCCCCTTGGGTGCATGTGCAGATCGATGGAGTGGCTGCGCGCGCCTTTGTTGGAAACGACGGAGCATGGAGCGAAGTCATCCGCATTGAGTTCGATGGGCGCCCCCCAGAAGGCATGCCGAACCCCTTGCGAACCAAGTACTTCCACTTCCCTGAACCAGGGCGCTTGTGCTGGGGTCACGACGGGGCTCAGCATGACGTCCAGCTTACGCTGGACCGTCCGCTTCCCTGAGCACGGCCGAAGCCGTGAGGGAACTCACTGTTGTTGCTGAAGGGCTGCTTGAGCGTACTGCGCAGCGTACTGCTGGGCCGTTGCTTCGTCGTAGCCTTGTTGCGTCAATTGCGTGAGGTACTGCTGGTAGTACTGTTCGTACAGCCCAGCCCCTGCGGGAGCCGCAGCTGCTTGTGTTGCTGCTGCAGCGCCACCAAGTTGTCCAGCGTACTGTTGAGCGTGTGCACGCGCGGTCTCCTCGGGGTATCCCTGAGCAACCAACTGCTGCACGTACTGCTCGACAGGATCCTGTTCGATCATGCCCATTGAGAAGTCGACGTTCTTCATGTCGTCATCGTCGCCACCACGTCGGAGGACGAGCAGGGACAAGACGACCACAATCAACAGCGCCACACCCACACCTGCGATGAGTGGGATGCTGAGGCCGGAGCTTCCGTCATCGCCACCAGAGGTGTCCTCGGGTGGAGACCACTCGCCGGTGACCGGGTTGTAGGTCCAAGCGCCTTCCCAAGCACACGCACCGTCCACGAGCACGAAGCGACCTCCGGCCGCTTCTGCATCGGGATCCGCTTCGAGTCCTTGACACGGAGCCAAGTTGACCTCAAGCCACTTGATGGTGACCCAGCGCTCACCGGAGGAACTGTCGTACTCGTAGATCTTGATGAAGATCCGTTGGGTCTGGCTGACGTTGGAGTACATGCCGTCCAAGGACAGGTTCAGCACGAAACTGTCACCGTCGCCAAGACCGTCCTTGGTCTTCGCAAAGGTGCCGTCGGTTTCAGCGTTGAACTTCTGAATGGGCGTCAACTGGAACGTGGACTCCTCGAAGGCGATTTCCACGAAGACGTCCGTTTCGTCTTCTGCCCCGGTGAGGACGGAACCAGACACGGAAATGGTGTCCTCAACCACGCGCGAATTGTTGGCGCTGAAGTCGATGTCCACCACGGGCTCTTCGTCACCGAAGCCATCGGGAACGACAACGAAGTAGAAGCGGAACTTCTGAGACGGGTTGTCTGCGCCGTCGGTGACGATCAACTCGATGCGGATTTGCGCTTCTTGTTCACCGAAAGAGTCGATGGTGACGTTGCGGAAGGTGTAGGTCCACTCGCCCTGGCTGGCCGCGTTTTGGACGTAAACGCCCTTTGGAGAGCGGAACTCGCCGTAGGGCTCGTCGTTGTAGACGGTCCATTCGTAGGTCGTGATGCCGTTTCCAGAGAGCGCGTCTTGGTCGGACGAGTCGCCCGCGTCGAAGTCAATGGAGGTCTCTCCGTCTTCGTCGAGCGTCAGGCGGTAAATCTCCCATTCACCTTCCACGTTCGGGAGCGTCTTGGTCCCGGTGAGTTCGAGTTGCTCCGCATAGTCACGGTCCTCGGTCACGACGATGGCGCTGGCGTTGGGGTCGTACTCGTCAGCCTCGAGGTCGTTGGTTTCGACGACGATGTCGATCGTCCTCGCGTGTCCCTCGGCGTCGTGGAGCATGAGGGCCACGGTCCATGTGGCTCCGGTGCGGCAGCCGGTGACTTCGGAGATGTCGGCTTGACAGAAGGTCATCGTTGGGTTGTTGTCGGTGCTGTAGCTCATGCCACTCGCCATGGCGCTGCCGTCCCAGGCGGTCGGACCGTCGAGGATCCAATCCGCGGTCAGCGGCTCCGTGGTTGCGGTCGAGAAGCCGAACGTGAGGTCGGCGTTGCTCTTCATGTAGCGCAACTTGTACTCGTTCGTTCCAGCGTCGATCTCTGGCACATCGCCGTTGATCGTCAGGTCGAGGC
This sequence comes from Euryarchaeota archaeon UBA495, assembly GCA_002496845.1. Taxonomy (GTDB): domain Archaea; phylum Thermoplasmatota; class Poseidoniia; order Poseidoniales; family Poseidoniaceae; genus MGIIa-L3. Next base: position 2,560 of record DALQ01000057.1, on the reverse strand, counting down.
CGTTGCCCCGGGTGCCGAAGCCGTTGGGGTACGGCGTCACTTGGTAGGAGAGCATGTTGCCCAGCAGCGGGAACGTCGAACTGTCCGCGCGAGCGGAGACGGTCGCCACGTCCATGGTGGTCACGATCATGCCACCGTTGTAGTAGGAACAGACGCCGAGGATGGTCTCGCTGGCCTGAACGGTTTCAGATTGCGTGCGCAGGAGGCTCTGGAAAGAGCCACCAGCTTCCATGAAGCCACCGCACTCGGACGGGATGGAGCCCTCTGCGTTCTGAGCGGTGCTCAGCACGGCCGTGGCCACGGTGGTGTCCGCGTCAAAGCCCTGGAAGTTCGTGCTGTCAACGTCTTCCAAAATGGGGTGGAAGGGGTCAGCGATGTCGAGGTCAGCGTAGCGGATCTTCGTGCTGTCCGTCGCACGGCTCTGGATGTTCATGTCCAAAGGCAGCCGCTCTTCCGAAGCGGAACCCAGCCCGTAGATTTGGTCGCCGTGAGGCGCCATGTGGGCTTGAATCGTCTTGCCTGAGTTCATGAAGTTCTCAAGCGTCTGCTTGTTGGTGCTGCTTCCGAGCTTCTGGTAGTAGCCAAGGCCGCCGTCCTCGATGTCCTTGGCGGCGAACGGAGTTTGCCACGGAAGCACGACCTTGTCGTACTTCAGGATCCACGTCGTGGTCAGGTAGTCGTTCCAGTCTCCAATCTCGTATTGGGTGTAGGACATTCCGAGGAGGGCAAGGTCCTGCTTGATGGTCGAGGTGCGCGTGGTGCTCTCGCTGAGCATGGCGATGTCGATGCTGTCCGCGAAGGAAGCGTGGAAGTAACGCACGTTGCCGCTGGATTCACCGGTGGCCGCGATGGTTGCGCTGTAGCTGATGTTGTAGGTCCGTCCGTCTTGCCAACCGGTCCACGGGGTGAAGGTCAGTTCCTCACGCTCCTGGGGGTCCAGGACAATCGGGTTGCTCGTGGAGCCGTAGGTGGTCGTGTGAGCCATGGTGGGGTTGGCCGGGTCGGTGATGTCTTCCACGTTCATCGTGAAGACGTACTCGCCAGTGAGCACACCGTTGATGGCGGAGAGGCTCCAATCGTGGGCCTCTGCGGAATCCGTCGGCATGGTGCAAGCGAGGATCTGGTCGTCCAAACACGACAACGTGTTTGGCTTGGACAAGGAAATGTCCACCGATTCAACGTTGAAAATCACGCGAGCCAAGTTGTTGGAGGTCTCCACTTCGTCGGCTCCGAACCAAGCGGTGCCCTGCGTGGTGTTGTCGAAGACGGTCTCGGCCTGAATCATGTAGACGCCAGCGGTGAAGTCGTGGCTGGCAACCACGGTCTGGTCAACGTCCTCAGCGTCAACACCGGTGCGGGACACGGTGTACTCGTTGTCCAAGGTGAAGGTGAACTCGAGCAGGGAGATGTTGTTGAACGCGATGCCCTTGAAGCCGTCGTTGATGCCGTTTCGGCCGTCGTCGTCCGAGCGGAACACGAAGTCGATCTGCACGGTGCTGCCGGAGAGCGAAATGCACTCGCGCTGACCGAGATTGACACCGGAGGTGGTGTTGGTCACGATGAGGTGCGTCAGGTCAATCGAGCGAGAGGACACAAGGTCGTCGGTGTTGAAGAAGACGTTGTAGTTGCCACCCGTACCGTCGTTGCGTGCCGCGTCACCGACGAACTCAATCTCGTCGTAGTTGATGACTGCGGCTTCGGTCGCGTTGGTGAAACCGTCGTCGTTGAGGTCGGTGCCGCAGGTGCCGTCCTCGTCGTAGTCGTTCCACTGGCCGAGCAGGCTGGCTTGGAAGTCAGTGCCGTCCTTGTTGTAGCGGAATTGGATGTTGGCGGTGTCGCTTGGGTCGTTGTTGCCTTGGGAATCCGTCGTGAAGAAGGTGTCCGCGTAGTACTCGAAGTTGAGGGCAACGAAGTCACCGGTCATGGTGGTCATGTCCACGTCTGGGATGGTCATGGTCTCGTTCCATTCCTCGCCGTAGCCGTTGGTGGCCGTGTCACAGGGGTGGCCGAACCAATAGGCAGCCTCGCCAAAGACGGCTTCGCTGCAGGACGCTTCGGTGTAGATGGCTCCGTTGGGGTTGCCGTCGTGGCTGAAGCGGTAGCCTTGGCTGGTGGTCTCGAAGGACTCCTCACAGACCTGACTTGGAGTGCCGCAGTAGATGTCGGAGGGGAGGGCGGAGAAGACCGAAGCTTTCACGTCGAAATCGACTTCGGTGTTGCCCCAGTTGTTGGTGGTCACCACGATGTCGAAGGTGTCCTCAGCGTAGAGGGCGCCCGCGCGGAAATTCTCGATGCCTTCAACGGCAGGGTCGTAGACGTTGAACGGCGTGAGGTATCCCACGGCGTCATCGTTGAGTTCCTGCTCGTCCCATGCGTTGTTCGAGAGCACTGCAGAGACACGGTAGGTCGTGTCGTTCACCAGGCTGGCGGTGATCGACGTCTCGTACTCTTCACCAGGCGCAAGCGGGTTGGCCGCGAGGTCGATGGTGGCTTGAGCCTGCTGAGGGTTGGGGAGGAACGCCGTGTTCTGCTTGTAGATGGTCAGGTTGTCCACGGCGAA
>DALQ01000076.1 GCA_002496845.1 Euryarchaeota archaeon UBA495 | reverse complement strand
TTGGCCGAGGTGTGTTCGATGAGGACAAGGCCGTCCTCAGGGGCGACGGGGGCGCTCAAAGGCCCGGCGTCGTCGAGGATGTGCGCAGCCAGCCACGCCGGATTAGCCACGAGGTTGAGGTAGCCGTTCGTGGCCCGAACCTCGGACAAGGCCTCGTGGTTGCCCATCGCGGCTGCAACGGCTTCGGCGATCTCGGCAGGGGCACGGCCGACCATCTTGGCGAAGGGAAAGCAAGGCAACGCGACGTCGCCTTCCTTGCGCTCACGGGCGGGACCAATGACCCGCCGCCAAAGGTCGCCCTTGACGCCAACGCTGGCCAAGGCGGCCTCAAGGTCATCGGCCACGGCATCGAGGAGGAGCTGCATCGTGAACCCTCACATCATCGGGTAGCGCAGCAGGGCTGCAAGGCCTCCGAAGCCTTCGTACAACTGAGCACCTTCCTCGGTGTCCACGGAAATATAGACCACGCCAGTGTTGCTCTGCGTCGCGGACGCGATGAGTTCATCGATGAGCGGGCGCTCCTCGACCACGCTGACTTTGTGGCTGTCGCAAGAGGTGCAGGACGGCATGCTCTCATGCCGGTCCAACGTTTCCGTCCACGTGTGCTTGCAGCTGTCGCAGACCAGGTCGGTGATGTTCTTGCGCAGGCTTTCCGAAATGAGCAAGCGGTCCACGGCACCTGCAGCCAGTGCTTCGCGGATCATGCGTTCACCGTACGTGGCCTTGGGGCTCGTTTTGATGAGTTCCGAAAGGAAGGCGTTCATGACCTCGCGCTCGGAATCGAGTTCGATTTCCTGCATCAGGTTGCCCGCGTTGTCAACGAGTTCCCGAATGCCCGACTCGTTGGAGTAGCCCACGTCGAAGGTGGTCGCGGCGATCTTCTTTGTGATCTCGTGGTGGAAATATTCCTGCTTCACGACGTAATCCTTGGTCGCTCCCGGACCGCCAATGATGATCGCTTGGATGTTCTCAAGTTCGGGCAACCAGTAATCGCAGGCGTGCTCCGTGGCCCGCTTGAAGAAATTGTGCGCCGCTTCCTCGATGAGCCGCTCGAAACGTTGGGCGGACTGACCACCTTGACGGTGCTTGCCCATGATGTTCGACACCAGTTGTTCTTGGACGTGAATCCGTTTCCCGCTGGCGATGCCGTAGGCGGCTTCTGCGCGGTCGATCACGAACAGTCCGTACGATTTCTTGTCGACCAGCATGTCTTCGAGTTGCGAGATCTCGAAGGTGGAATCGCAGCGGTACCGGAAGGAGAGAAGCGGTTGGGGCGGGTCTTCGACGACGATGTTCACCATGCGCGACTTGTTGTTGCCAATGACGACGGAACCGACGAAGATGGCCAAGCCATGTTCGCCAGGCGTCTTGAACCGGTTCAAGGTCGAAATGGCGGATTCAATCGCGCCCTGAACGTTCTTCCTCGTCCCCTTTGACTTGATGTTGGCCGCTTGACCATGTTCCACCTGGAGCATCGAACGAGCGTCGGAAATGTGCCGGTCGGGAGGGATGATGAGGGTCACCAATTCGGTCCCGAAACCGCGCATTTCACGCAGGTCTTCGAGGGCCATCTTCAGCCGAACGCGGCGGGCGGCAAGTTCTGCGTCGTCGACCATGACCTTCCCCCCTCAATCCAAGGCCCGAACGAGGACGCTTCAACCCTTTGGGCGTGGGGATAGGATGAAGGGACGAGGGCTGGAGTCAGCGTTGATGGGTCGAACCTTCGTCGTGGCCCTCGGTGGAAGCACCCTCCGCCCTGAAGCCCAAGAGGACCGGGCACGATGGTTTGGACGGCTTCGTCAAGTCGTCCTTAGCATGGAAGGCGAAGGGCGCCGGCTTGGCCTTGTGGTGGGCGGTGGTGCACCGGCCCGCGAAGGCATCGCGCTGGCTTCCACGGTGCTCAGCGACCGCTCAGCACTCGACGAAGTGGGCATCGCAGCCACGCGACTCAACGCCACCGTGCTCCAGCAGGTCCTCATGGACGTCGGACTCGACGTCGCTTCAGAGGTGCCCACCAGCATCGACGCCGCTGCCTCACTGCTCGATGCGCACCATGTCGTGGTGATGGGCGGCACCGTCCCAGGCCACACCACGGACGCGGTGGCGGTGGAACTTGCCCGCGCTGCTGGCGCCTCCACGTGCATCATCGCCACGAACGTCGACCGGGTGTACGACGCCGACCCGAGGAGCAACGAAGACGCGCAATCCTTCGCGGAGATGACCATCGACGAACTCGCGGCCATCACCGGCATCGACGAAGCCCTGGCACCAGGCGCGTCCTCCGTGGTGGATCCCATCGCCGTGGGGCACGCCAAGCGCGGCGCCATCGACCTCGTGGTCCTCGACGGGCGTGATTTGGCCCGTCTTGAAGCCGCTTTGGAGGGCAAAGCCTTCGACGGCACCCTCATCCGGAGCAACAGGTGAACGGCATGGTGGACGCAAAGGCAGCCAAGGCTCGCGCCAAACCCGCCGGCAACGCACCAATGCGAAGCGGCTCAAGCATTCCTCCTCACGCCCACTGCCGCATCTGCAATTGCCCGGTGGACGTGAAGGCGGACCCGAGGGTCTGCAAGGACACCGCCTGCATCGAAGAACTCGACCGACGCGAAGCCTCCGAGCGACGGATGCGGACGTGGATGCTGATCTTCTTCGGGCTTTTCGCCTTCACCTTCATCGGACCGGTGCTGCTTCGAGCAGCAGGTTGAGGCTCAAATCCGGTCTGATCGGTGCCATCCCTCTGGAAGGGACATGGGGTCTGTTTCCCGCTTCTCTTCACACAACCGGACGAGGTGCATCCGCAAGGCGTCCAAGCCCACGTCCTGCAAGGCAGAGAGGGTGATGCGCCCTTCCTCATCCCGCAGGAGTGGCAGGTCCGGTTGTCCGGGACTACCGGCGTCGCGCCATGCAGCCTCCGCGTCCTTGACCTCGTCCCATGCGGAGGGCAGGGGGTTGAGAAGGTCGGCCTTCGAGGTCACGACTTCCAACGGCGTGCCGGGCAGCAAAGCCTTCACTTCCTCGAGCAGGTGAAGCTGCTCCTCCGTCGTCGTCCCGCATTCACCGCTGGCGCCGTAGAGGAACAAGGCGACGGACCCCACATGCTCCAGAGCAGCGATGGCTTGCTGTTCGATGGCGTTGCGGTCCTCCATTGGACGATCGAGCAGCCCAGGCGTGTCCAACATCTGGTGGGACAAGCGTCGGTGGGTGAAGTGGCCCACGTGAAGTTGCTTGGTGGTGAAGGGGTAGTGGTTGACCTCCATGGTCCCGGTGGAGAGCGCCCCGATCAACGCCGACTTCCCCACGTTGGGTGCGCCGCACACCACGATGATCGGCTGCATGGCGTCCAAGTGAGGCAGGCGCTTCAGCGTCTCACGCGCTTCACCCAGCCACGCGAGGGAAGGCCCAACGCGGCCCATCACGGAGGCGATGCGCCCGTAGGCTTCCTTCCGTGCGTCGTGCATCAACGGAATCCGTGCCGTGCGCGTCATCTTCCGAACGTTCTGCGTTGAAATGCGTCCGATTTGGGACGCGCCCCATTGCAGCATGGAAAGATGGTGGCGGTATTCGTCGGTTCCCACACAGGCTTCGATCATCGCCACGTCGAAGGTCGGCGACTGGTCAAGCGAGGGCCAGAGGCTGACCGTTTCGGTCAACGTCGTGCACAGCACGTCCGAGGACGTCTGCACCATGCGGCTCAGCTGTTTCCGCGTCCGGAACACGCGATTCGGGTCATCGACGCGGTCTGCGGCCTTCTTGGCACGCCCGAAGGCCTTGTCCAACAACTCCTCCTCGGTCAGCACCGTTGGAAGCGTCCGCCACTCGATTCGCATGAGGACCCCCAACCCTTCGGCCGTCGCCCCCGATTTGAAACCACGCCTCATTGGAGGGTTCAAGAAGTTCGGACGGTGAGGCCGGTTCATGGCGAAGAAAAAATCGGCCGTCTCCCTCCCCGATTGGGCCACCACTTTGTGGCAAGAACTGGGCTCTCCGGAGCTCGATACGCACCTCAGCGTGGCTTCAGGGGACCTGTTTGACCGCCGTCATGGCCTGCGACGCGACGACCTGGTGGAAGTGATGCTCGACGTGCGAGCCATCCCTGAGGGCGAAGATCCTTGGGTGCGCGGACGCATGATGTCCCGAACGCCTTCGTCCCTTGAAATCCTGACCGAAGACGGCCGCCACATCTACCTCGCTCGCGAAGTCGTGGTCCGCATCGATCTAGTGGCGCACACTCGCCCCGCCTACATCGACGACGAGGAACTGTTGCGCTTTGAGCGCCGGGACCAGAAGCGCCGCTCTTCCCTCCATGAAACCGCAGAACGCAAAGCGGAAGGCAAAGACGACAGCCACCTTTGGGGTTGAGGACATCTCGCTCGCACACGAGGACTGTGTTGCGAACGTGACGGGAAAACAAAAACTCAGCACTGACGAAGCCCAAGCGCTTCTTGGCCAAATAAATCCACATTGGTCGATCGAAGACCAAACGTGCATTCAGCGGGCGTACAACTTTGCTGATTTTTCAACGGCCCTTGCCTTTGTCGTACAGGCCGGAGCAGTGTGCGAGGAGCAAAACCACCACGCTGATTTCCACCTCAGTTGGGGGTTAGCCGTCGTCAAGATTTGGACCCATGATGCAGGTGGCCTTACTCGTTCAGATTTCATTCTCGCCGCCAAAATCGACTTGCTTTGAAGTGATCATATGACCGACTTCCACAGCCTCCTGATCGGCCGTAGAACCGCTCATCGGTTCTCCGCGAAACCCGTTGACTCTTCATACGTGACGCGTGCACTCCAGGCGGCCAATCAGGCACCCTGCCACAAGCACACACACCCGTGGACATTCTACAGCATCGGGCAGGAAACCAGGAAAAAGCTCGTCCCGGCCGTCACGGAATTGGCTGCGGCGAAATCGCTTAACAAGAAATCCGACAACGCGGAAGAGGACCTGAAGCGGGCCATTGGAAAAGTCATGACACCGCCGGTGTTGTTCGCCGTGACGTCCAAGTTGAGTCCAGAAGATGCTTTCCGCGAAAAGGAAGACTACGCGGCGAGCGTCTGTGCACTGCACAACATGGTGCTGTCCTTGTGGGGTGATGGCGTTGCGGCAAAATGGTCCACGAGCGCCCTCACGCGCCATCCTGAAACCTACAGCGCCCTCGGAATCGATGCAAACGTCGAGGAGATCATCGGCTTCGTGAAGGCGGGGTACGCAGAACGGTTGCCCAAGGTCGAGAAACCGTCGACCGATGCGACCACGCGATTCCTGCCCTGATCAGAGCTTAACCGGACGGGTTGCACCGCACGCCTGACACTTCAGCAACGTCGTGCGGTCTTCTTTGATGAAATGGGTGTCAGGAGCGCCGCACTGGTTGCACTTGATGTACGTGTTCACGTAATTCACGATGGTGCGGCGAATGCGCTTGGGAGGAATCCGTCCCTTGAAGCGGACACGAGGCCCGTCCCGCGAGGCCGACGTACCCAACTCATTCTGGATGAATTGGTAGACGTGGTTGTCGTCCCGGTCCATCATGGCCACAACGGCGTTGAAGTTTTGGAAGAGGGTGTTGCTCCCCTCAATGAGGATCTGTGGCTCGGGCAAACGCCAACGCCGGCGGTTGGAAATGTCCTCGGGAATGTTCTCCCGTGCCCGGTCGAGCAAGCCCTCGTACTCGAACTCGCTCATGCCATCGGCTCCGGCGCACCCATTTTCAATCTGTCCATGACAGGGTGCGTCCCAAGGAAGGGTTCATGGCGCAAGGGCAGCACGAAGAAGCGAGACCCATGACGATGAGCATCGAGGAACTTCGGGAAATCGCGACCCGCCTCCGAACGGAGGGGTTGAACTCACAGCAAATTGCGGATGAACTCTCACTGTCTCAGGACACCGTCGCGTGGTTGCTCGCCGGAAACCAAGGCCGAGATGCCCCGACCGACGTGCGCATCGGCTGGCGCACCATCGGCGTCAAGCCGGAGCGCATCGAAGCCATTGGCGAGATCATGGCCGACGTGACCGCCGAGGAAACCGGCCATGACCCCATCGATACCGTCGTTGGCATTTCCATCAACGGCATCGTGTTCGCTCAGGAAACGGCCAAGAACCTTGGAGCAGAGATTGCCATCCTTCGCAACATCGAGGGAGGACCCGGCTTGGGCGCTTTGTCCGACAAGTATGGACGCATCTCCGGAAAGCGTGTCGCCATCATCGACGACGTGCTCTCCTCCGGCGTCACCATGTCGAGAACCATCGCAGCCGTGCGAGAAGCAGGCGGCGAACCGGCCCTCGCGGTCGTGCTGGTGAACAAAACCATGCGGAACGAAATCGACAACGTTCCCTTGCGTGGCGTCATTCGAGCCGTTCCGGTCTGAGGTGAACGCATGGTCCACTGGTCGGACGTCATCGGGGCGAGGCTCGTTGAGCAACGGCCCGATCACCTCGTCAACACCGGCATCACGCCCAGCGGCGAGTTCCACATCGGGCACCTGCGCGAAATGCTGACCGGTGAGATGATCGCGCGTGGCGTGCGCAAGGCAGGCGGCACCGCCGAATTGTGCTTCATCATCGACAGCGCAGACCCCCTTCGCAAGGTGTACAGTTTCCTCGACGAGGCCTACGCCGAGTACATCGGCGTCCAACTGTTCCGGATTCCACCGCCAGATGCTGATGGAAAGCCGGACCTTGCAGCCTTCGAATCCGGCACCACCTACGCCGACCATTTTCTTGCCCCCTTCCTTGAGGCCCTGGACATGCTTGGCGTTCGCCCTCGCTTGGTCTATAACCACCAAGCCTACGCAGAAGGCCGCTACGTGGAGCACGTTCGAACGGCCCTTCAACAGCGCGACCGGGTCCGCCAGATCATCGAAGAGATCTCTGGGAGGGAACTGACGGCCGATTGGTGGCCGTACTCCCCGGTCGACGAAAGGGGCTGCATGGACGGGCTCAAGGTCACGGGATTCGACGACACGCACGTCCATTGGCAGGCTGAAGACGGGCGGACGGGTTCATGCGATTACACCGTGGGCGAAGGCAAGTTGCCATGGCGCCTCGATTGGCCGGCCAAGTGGGTCTGGCTGGACGTGACCTGCGAAGCCTTCGGCAAGGACCACGGCACCACAGGAGGATCCTACGACACCGGTGCTGAACTGTGCCGCCTCTTTGGCGCTGAGCCTCCTGAAGGCCTGACCTACGAATGGATCAGCCTCAGAGGACAGGGGGCCATGTCGTCCTCAGCCGGCACCACGGTGGGACCCATCGAAGCCCTTCGACTCGTGCCTCCTGAAATCCTGCGGTACCTCATCGCTTCAACCAAGCCAGCCAAGGCCATTGAATTCGACACCGGCATGGGCTTGGTCAACCTCGCTGACGCCTACGAGCGATTGCTGCGCCACGACCTTGAGGCGAAGTTGGAGGACGAGGAACTGAGCCGCCGAAAGCGCGTGGCCATCGAAGACGACATCTCCGCCACACGGCTTTCCTCCGTGGAAGAACGCAACGATCGGCCTGGAGCCGTTGGGGTGACCTTCCGCCATCTGGCCATGTTGGCGCAGATTCGCTCTTCCGACGAGCAAGTGTGGGACATGATCCCAAACGAAGGCGTCGACAGGAGGGAGTTCGATGCTCGCCTCAACAGGATGCGTCACTGGATTTCCAGCCACCACTTCCCCGACGAAATGCGCGTCGGCATCCGTGACAAGCCAAACGCCGAGCGTCTGGCCGACCTCACACCCGAAGAGGAGGCCCTTCGCATGGCGTTGATTCGAAACTTCGAGGCGAGCTTGGAAACCGGGTGGAACGAAGCCAACCTGTCGGCCAACGTGCCGGACGCTGCCCGTGAAGTGGAACTCCCGCTTCGCGAGGCGTACCGCCTGACCTACGAGCTCCTGCTCGGGGTTGACGTGGCTCCGAAGTTGGCGCCCTTGCTTGCCGCGATGGAACCAGAACGGGTCCTGCACCTGATGCGGGGCGAATGATCAGCACGCGTCGAAGGCTTCGACCAGGTACTCGGTTTGAGGGCTGGACCAAGCGAGGTCGCGCACCTTGTCACGCCCACCGCTGGCGTAGGCGTGAATGACGTCGGCCACGCGAACGTTGCCTTCCGATGAACGCGCGAGGATGGTTTTCGGCTTGAGCGTCTTGCCCGTGCCGTGCGGGTCGTACACCGTCACAAGGGCGTTCTCGAGGAACCATTCCGCCTTGCCGCCCTTTGGACCATCGTAGGTCATCTTCGGGCGCTTGGCGCCAAACATGCCAACGCCGGCTTTCTTCGGCTTGGCGCCGGCCTTGCTCTTCGCCTTCGCCTTCGCGGGCTTTGAGGTGGATGCGGCCTTCTTTGCAGGCTCTTTCTCGCCGTCGTCGTCCTCGGAAGAATCTGATTCAGCACCTTCGCTTGCTTCCTTTGAAGCGGATAATTCTGCCCGGACCTCGGCCTCGATCTCCGCGCGGAGGGCCTTTTCGTCCACAGCGGGCGCTTCTGCACCGGCCTGTTCCAACCGGTCCTCGTAATGGGCGGCAAGTTCGACCAACGCGGCTTCCATGGCCGCCTCCAGTTCCAGCAAGAGCACACCATCGGCGACACCGCGCCACTTTGTCCATTGGTGCGTGGTGAAACTGTTGATGTCCGAACCGCACTTTGGGCAAAAACTGCGTTCCGGCGGCGTCAACTGAGCCACGTCTTGCATGGCTTCAGCGTCTGCGCCCTCATGAGCGCCGACGGACACTGCGTGAAGATGGCGCCCGGCTTCGAACCCACGATCCATGGCCGTCCTGAACGCTTCGCTGTCACGGTCGATGGTCCCTTTCTCGACCATGCTCATGGCCCGAGAGGAACGTGAAACGGCCTCTGCAGCAGATCGGACCGCAGACGATTGGCCCCAGCCACCCAACGGCGGCTCAAGGGTGGTCACCTTGGCTGGAGCAGCCTCGCCTTCCTCGTCCTCGGACACCTCAGCAGGAGCCTCGGCCGGCGCGGCAATACCGAGCAGGATGGGGTTGGCGCCTTCTTCGACCTTGGCGATGATGTCGAACTTTTCCGCCATGGAAAGGTCCTCACGAAGCCGAACGACCTCCTTCAATTGGTTGAGATCGTGCCCAGTGGACGTGATGGGACCCTGCACCGTCAGGTCATGGCCACAGGCCAAACAGTAGGCGGCCGTCACGGAAACGACCGACTCGCATGTGGGACAGAACACGCCGGCCATGACGAACCATGCCCCTCACGATTTATGAGCATCACGAAGCAGAACGGGCCCACACTCAGTAGTGCACTTCCAATCTTCGTGGTCGGGGAGCACCTTGGGCGAGCACGGCCATGGCCGCCACTTCCATCACCGCGCCTCGCAGCGTGGTCACGAAGGGGATGTTGAGTTCGACCGCGAGCCGCCGCATCATGTTCCCGTCACGAACAGCCCCACCGCTCACGGTTGGGATGTTGACGATGAACTGAACGAGCCCCTCTCGCATGATGTCCAACGCGTCGGGGTGCTGCGGTTCTGCGATGCGGTACACGGTGGTCACGTGCAGACCTGCAGCACGGATGCCGTCCGCCGTGCCTGGCGTGGCATAGAGGTCGTAACCGAGGTCCATGAGGTCCTTGGCGAGGTCCACGATGGCCGCTTTGTCCTCGTCCCTGACCGTGAGGTACACGCCCCCGCCGTTGGCGACCGGCACCTCGGTGGCCAAGCGGGCCTTCAGGTACGCCATGGCCGGGTCCTCGTCGGATCCGAACACCTCACCGGTGCTCTTCATTTCGGGCCCTGGGGCCGGATCAAGACCACGGAGTTTGATGAACGGGAAAACAGGAGCCTTGACGCACACGTGACCCGTCACGCGGCGAGGAATCTCCTGGTCGGCGAGTGGAATCCCAATGGTGACGTTCGCGGCAATGCGAGCAAGCGGCAACCCGGACGACTTCGCCACGAAGGGAACCGTCCGTGACGAGCGGGGGTTGACTTCGAGCACGTACAGGGCGTCGTCCTGAATGGCGAATTGGATGTTGTAACAGCCCACGATGCCAAGTCCGAGGCCAATCAAGCGGGTCTGCTCGTCGACCTGAGCGAGAATCTCATCCGAAACGTTCTGCGTTGGGATGAAGCAGGTCGAGTCGCCGGAGTGGATGCCCGCCTCCTCCAGGTGCTCCATCACCGCGCCAACCAGCACCTCGTGGCCGTCGCAAGCGGCGTCCACGTCAAGTTCGGTGGCGTGCCCAAGGTATTCGTCCACCAACAGCGGTCGATCGGGAGCGAAGAAGGCCTCAGCAAGATAGGCGTCGAGTTGAGTCTGGTTGCTCAAAATCTCCATGCCACGCCCACCGAGGACGTAGGAAGGGCGAATCAACACCGGGAAACCGATGGTTTCCACCGCATTTCGCACGTCTTCAGGCGTGGTGCCGGTGGCGCCACGGGGCATGCGAAGGCCGACGCGTGCCGCGAAGGCTTCGAAGCGCTCGCGGTCGCTCGCTTCGTCGATGGCGTCGCAACTGGTCCCAAGGATGCCCACGTCGGCGCCCGAAGCAGCAAGCAGCTGGCGGCGGGCTTCGAGCGGAAGCGCGAGGTTGATCGCGGTTTGACCGCCGAACTGAAGCAAAATACCGTGCGCCTGCTCACGCAGGAGCACTTCCGCCACGTGCTCAAGGATGAGGGGCTCGAAGTACAGCCGGTCTGAGGTGTCAAAGTCGGTGGACACCGTTTCTGGGTTGTTGTTGATGAGCACTGCGTCCTTGCCTGCAGCACGAATCGCGTTGACGGCGTGAACGCAGCCGTAGTCGAACTCAATGCCTTGGCCAATGCGAATGGGGCCTGAGCCGATGGCGACGACGCGCTCTTTGGTCCGCTGTTCTAACTCAGGCAACAGGTCGATGCCAGCGCTTCCAAGCGGCTCGTAGGTGGAGTAGTAGTAGGGCGTGGCCGCAGCGAACTCGGCCGCACAAGAATCGACCATTCGGTAGATTGGGTGGATGCGAAGGGCGTGCCGCCGAGCCATCACGGCCGCCTCGTCCCGTCCGCTGGCCAAGGAGGTAGGGCCGGCGGCAGGGAACCCTGCAAGCGCGTCGGCAATGTGCGCGTCGGTGAAGCCATGCGCCTTCCAGCGGCGCAGGTCCTCAGCGTTGAGCAGGTCGGGGGTCACGCCTTGCGCGGTGATCTCCGCTTCCATGTCCGCCAAGCGCTTGAAGCGGTGGAGGAACCATCGCGTCATTCGGGTGATTTCATGGACACGTTCGATGGACCATCCGCGACGGAAGGCTTCGAGCAACGCACCCATGCGACGGTCCGTGGCGACGCTGAGCCAATCGATGAGCGTGTGCTCGGGAAGGGGCTCCTCGGCCCGTTCGAGTTGGTCTTCGCCGTCGGATTCGTCGGCGCGGGTCAGCGGTCGAGGGTGAGCCGTGCCCTGCTCAAGGGAGGCCCACGCCTTGAGGAAGGCCTCTTCGAAGCAACGGCCGATGGCCATGACTTCGCCGGTGGACTTCATGCTGGTGCCAAGGGTTCGGTCGGCCGTCCGGAACTTGTCAAAGGGCCACCGTGGAATCTTCACGACGCAGTAGTCCAAGGTCGGTTCGAACGCCGCCGTGGTCCCTTCACCCGTGATGGGGTTGGGAAGTTCGTCCAGGGTGTAGCCGACCGCGATCTTCGCCGCCATGCGGGCGATGGGGTAGCCGGTGGTCTTGGACGCAAGCGCCGAGGAACGGGACACACGAGGATTCACCTCGATGACGCGCACTTCACCCGTGGCTTGGTTGAACGCGAACTGGACGTTGCAGCCGCCCTTGATGTTCAATTCGCGGATGAGCCGAAGGGCGTGGTTGCGAAGGATCTGATGGTCTGCGTCGCTGAAGGACTGCAGAGGAGCGACCACGACGGATTCACCCGTGTGCACGCCCATCGGGTCGATGTTCTCCATCGTGCACACGATGGTAGCGTTGTCCGCTTCGTCGCGCATGACCTCGTACTCGAGTTCCTGCCACCCGAGGATGGATTCCTCGATCAGAACCTGATTGATGCGGGAATTACGCAAGCCAAGCGTGGCGATTTCGACCAATTCACCGACGTCACGGGCCGTGCCTCCACCGAGACCACCCAAGGTGAACGCCGGTCGAATCAGCAGCGGCCAACTTCCCAAAAAGTCCGCAGCGGCCAGCACTTCTTCCATCGTGTTGCAGGCCACAGAGGTGCAGATGGGAAGCCCGATGGAGGTGCAGACCTCGTTGAACAAATCACGGTCTTCCGCCTTGTCGATGGCGTCGAGATCGCTGCCGATGAGTTCCACGCCAAGGCGCTCCAGCGAGCCGTCGTGGGCCAATTCGCTGGCGATGTTCAGGGCGGTTTGCCCGCCCATGCCCGCAAGAAGCGCGTCAGGACGTTCGGCTTCGAGGATGTCGCGCACGGTGTCCGGAAGCAAGGGCTCGATGTAGACGACGTCCGCCATTTCGGGGTCGTTCTGGATGGTGGCCGGGTTGGAATTGACCAGGATCACCTTGTACCCGTCTTCACGGAGCGCCCGCACGGCTTGGGATCCTGAGAAATCGAATTCTGCAGCCTGTCCAATCTTGATAGGGCCGCTGCCGAGCACCATGATGGTCTCGAGATCTTCACGGCGTGGCATCAGGCTTCACCTCCTTGGAGGTGGGCGTCAACCATGCTGCGGAAACGCGTGAACAGCGGGGCTGCATCATGTGGACCGGGGCAGGCCTCGGGATGGAATTGCACGGTGAACGCAGGCCGCCCGACCAGATCGAGCCCTTCGACGGTCCGATCGTTGGCGTTGACGTACCGCACGACCACTTCGGCGTCGTGTTGCGGTGCTTCCTCAGGGCTGCAGGCGCCGCTTGGATGAGCAGCCAACATGCCGGCCTCGGGGTCGGCCACAGCGAAACCATGGTTCTGTGATGTGACCCAGACGCGCCGCTCGACCAAATCCAACACGGGCTGATTCGCACCACGGTGACCGTACCGCATCTTGTAGGTCCGCAGACCGGACGCGAGACCCATGAGCTGATGCCCCAAACAGATGCCCATGACGGGAAGCCCGTGTTGCACGGCCGCTGCCAGAGTTCGACGTGCATCGCTGGCTCGGCCCGGATGGGCAGGGTCGCCTGGGCCGTTGGAACAGAACAGCGCGTCGATGTGGTGCGTGCCGAGGAGATCCTCGAGGGGCGTTTCTGGCGGGCACCAAAGGACCTCAAAATG
>DALQ01000093.1 GCA_002496845.1 Euryarchaeota archaeon UBA495 | reverse complement strand
GAGCAGGTAGCCTTCGATGTCGCCGGCGGACATCATGTTCGACAACTCACCGCAGGTGCAGCCTTCATCGGAGAGCCGCTTCATCAAGTCGCGTTCGACCAAGGGCGGATACTGGCTGTCCTGGTAGTAGGGGAAGTGGCCGGAGGTGCGGTAGAGGTCGAGTTTCCCGATGTTGGGGGTGAAGACCTGGCTGTAGCCTTGCCTTCTCAGGTGGTGGCTGATGAAGTCCTGAAGCTCCTGGCGAATGACGGCACCGCGCGGCGTCCAGAGGATGAGGCCTTGGCCGACCTCTTCGTCCACGTGGAAGAGCCGCAATTCCTTGCCCAACTTGCGGTGGTCGCGCTTCTTCGCTTCCTCGAGGCGTGCAAGGGTCGCCTTGAGCGCCTCCTTCGAGGGCTCGACCAGGCCGTAAATGCGGACGAGTTGTTCGCGGTCTTGGTCGCCACGCCAGTAGGCGGTGGACACCGAGGTCAAGCGCACGTGCATGAGCATCGCCGTTCTGGGCACGTGCGGACCAAGGCAGAGGTCGTACCAGTCGCCTTGGCGGTAGATGGTCGAGCCCTCCCCGGCTTCGAGTTTGTCATCGATGATTTCGAGCTTGTACGGGTTGTGCTCAAAGTGGTCCCGAAGGTCCGCTTCGTCCAGTTCCACCCGCTCCACAGGGTGGTTGCGGCGGGCGATCTCGTGCATCTTCTTCTGAATTGGCTTGAGGTCGCTTTCGCCGATGGGTTCCATGGCGAAGTCGTAGTAGAATCCGCGGTCGATGGGGGGCCCAATGGTTGGCTTGGCATCGGGGTACAACTCGTTCACCGCTTGCGCGAGCAAGTGGGCAGCAGAGTGCCGCAAGATGTACATCCCTTCGTCGCTGTCCGCCGCGATGCCGGTGACGTTGCAATCCCTATGCAAAGCGGTGGACAAATCTCGTTCGACGCCGTCGATGGACGCGGCGACGCATCCATGCTTTCGCCCGAGGGCATCGGTCACGACTTCGCCTGCAGTGATGCCTGCAGCGTACTCGTTGACCGTGCCGTCAGGCAGCGTAACGTGGACCATCGCCATGGTGTTCCCCGGCTCAGGGGTCGGGCTCGACCACTTGAACCGTCCGTCGTTGAACGCCTCACCACGCGATATCGTCGTCGTCACCGAGATCCGCCGTGGGTCGGGCCACGAGGTTGACCTCAGGAGCGGGGGCCTTCGGGCCACTGCTTTCCACGTGCATGACGTCCGCTGCTGCTGCTTGCGTTGCCCCTTGGTAGTTCACCGGCTCAACGTCAGGCGTGGTCTCCGTCGGTGGTTCGGCGTTCTCCACCGCGGGCTCCGGGGCAGCCTGCATCTCGGCGATGCCGGCGGCAAAGAGATCCTCAACCCGCGGCGTGGTGTCGTCGGGGTGGCGCTGTTCCATGTCCAAAGCAAAGCGAAGGCACGCGATGAAGATGGCGCTGGTTCAGAGCGGACCTTGATGAGGTCCGCACCGTTCGGACCACCATGCGCATCGGCGTGGTCGTGAACCCAGACGCAGGTCTGGGGGGCCGTCTTGCCTTCAAGGGCAGCGACGGCCGGGCTGCTGAAGCCCGAGCCGCAGGCGCAGAAGACCGTGCAGGCCCGAGGATGAACGAGGCGCTGAACGCGTTCGCCGACCTTCTCGCCTCGCCGTTGAATCGGACCAACCTTGCGCCGACCTTCGTCGGATGGACGGGCCGCATGGGCGACGCGTGGCTGCCTGCTGGTTCGTCCTTCGACGCGATCGGAATCACGCCGGAATCAACCAGCGCCGAATCAACGGCCGAATTGGTTGGGAGCGTGTTGGAGGCCGAGGTCGACGCCATCCTCTACGCGGGCGGTGACGGCACCACGCGGGACATTGTCGAGGCGCTCGGCCGGCTCGGAGAGGAAGCGACCACCATGCCGCTCATCGGCGTGCCCGGTGGCGTGAAGATGCACAGCGGTTGCTTTGCGACTACGCCGACGGCCGCGGCCGAGGTGTTGTTGGCTTTCGCTCAGGGCGACCTTCGAACGGCCTTGACCGAAGTGATGGACCTCGACGAGGAGGTCTACCTCAAGGGCGAATGGCGCGTTCGAATGTACGGCGAAGCCTGGACACCAGCGAGTCCGCGCTTCATGCAAGGCGCCAAAGAACAGGTCGAGCGTGAATCCGAAGAGGACACCATCGAGGGCATGGCGGAGCACGTTCGCTTGTTGATGGAAGACGAGGACCTGATGATCGTCTGGGGCAGCGGCGGCACCTTGCGTACCGTCGGTCGGCACCTCGATCTGGACTTGACGCTGCTCGGCATTGACGTGGTTCACGGTGGGCAGGTGCACGCAGACCTCGACGAATCCGCCCTGCTGGACGTGATTCGCGCCCATGAAGGGCCGCGCTTGCTGCTGCTGTCGCCGATGGGCGGTCAAGGCTTCCTCATCGGGCGTGGGAACCTGCAACTGTCCCCCGATGTCCTCGTGGCCATCGGCCTGGATCATCTGCTGGCGGTGGCCACACCGTCGAAACTGCTTGGCTTGTCCTCGTTGCGCATCGACACGGGCTCAGCCGATCTCGATGCGACCTTCCTTGAGCGCCGTTTCGTCAAGGTCCTCCAAGGGTTCCGTACCACGCGGGTCATGCGTGTGCATGGTGCTTGACCACGCCCTTCTTGGCCCCTCTCGGCTCCGTTTGAGGCATGAAGAACAGCGGCGTTTGTCCAAAATGCAAGAGCACGGACATCAAGATGAACACCCTTGGTTCGTGGGGGAACATGACGGCTGGCAATTTTTACCGTTGCAAGGCATGTGGCTTCACGGAAATCTGGTC
>DALQ01000120.1 GCA_002496845.1 Euryarchaeota archaeon UBA495 | reverse complement strand
CGGAACCAGCCGCTGATGCCGACGAAGGTGACCAGCACCTCCAGCACAATCAGCAGACCGACAGTGACCTGAATCCACGTTCTGGCCCGGTCCAACCGGTTGATCGGCTCTTCGTCGGTCGTTGAAGGCGTGTCCGATGACCCGTCATCGCCACCTGCATCGTCAGCGCCCTCGTCCTCTTCGGGGCCCACGTCGTCTCGAATCAGTTGGTACACCAACAAACGCGTGCTGTTTTCGATGCTGACGTCGATCATGGTGTACTGGTCGTCAACCCCTGCCAAGACGTAGAAGCGCGCAGACGAGGGTGGGCCCTCGGTGTATTGGCCCTCGAATTCCGCGATAAGCCAGACCGACACCGCCGCGTTGAGGGCGATCAGCACCACGAGGCTGGCCCGTGCGAACGCCACCGCAGGGTGGCGGCGCAGGGAGCCAAGGCGGCTCAACGCACCCTCACGCATGAGGGGCGAGGTCCTGCTCATTCCTCATCTCGGTTGCGCTGAGCGGCAACGATGCCGGCCAGGGCCAGCACCGCAACGGTGGCCAAGCCCGAGACAGAAGGCAGGCCAAAGCCGCCGTCTTCGATCAGTTCCTCTGCGGTGGCCGGTGGCTCGTCGTCGTCCGTGCTGCCGTCGGTCTGCGTGTCTTCTTCGTCGATGCCGACGTCCGCGGGATCAACGCCCGCATCTTCGAGCACCTGAGCGAGATCGCCCATACCTTCAGCGTGCGCTGAGGTGTCCGCGATGTCGTCCACCGATTGAGCGTCTTCGACGACCTCTGCAGCCTCTTCAGCAGCGCTACCCATGTAGTAGACCAGGCCGATGGTCGCCGATGGCGTGGAGGGCGAGTAATTGATCTCATCGTCGTACATCTCGACGACTTCAGGCCCGACGAGGGTGTACCAGGTGTCCATGTTGTCCGACACTCCGAGGGCGACGCCGACCACGGTGTGGTGCGTTGGGCTCCAGAGCATCGCGAAGTTGGCATCGGTGTAGGCGATGTCTTCGGTGATGCTGCCCAAGCGGTCCTCGAGGTTCTCACCAAAGGCTTCCAAGGTGGATTGGAAGTTGGATTCGCCAAAGGCTTCACCGATGGTCTGCAGTTCTTGGAGGAACTCTGGCAGTTCTTCGACGGTCATGCACATTTCATCGACGTCGTCGTACGTATCGACGGTCACGCCTTGTGCATCAACGAGTTCGAAGGTCCCACAGTATTCTCCAGCATCGAGGCCGTCACCAAGGTAAATTGAGTCCCCGGCGTTCCAGACGGGATCATTGTCCGTTGGCGTGACGGACATCTGGCTTGCTGCCTCAATGTTCCCCATTTCGTCCAGCAACTCGAATTCGACGGTGTAGTCGTTCGCATCGTTGTTTGCTGCAGCAAAGTAGACATTGATCTGAAGCCACTCCTCGTCGTTCCACATGCTCCCGTGTTGGATGGTCCGCTTCACGACCCCTTCAGCGTCAATCGATGGGCTGGATGCCACCAGGCCCGTCGACTGAATCTCAGCCACCGAGGCACCGTAGCAACCCGAGGTCGGCACGCCATATTGGTGAACGGTTCCGGTGGCCGAATAAGCACGGTAGGTCAGGTCGTCGACGTTTCCAATGTCAGTCCCTTCAAAGCCCCAACCCGTGCCCTTCAGCAGGTAGGTGGAGGAGGAATCGTCGTCACCGGTCACGGTCACTTCGGCCACGTAGCAGTGGTCGTCCGTGCCGTCGTCGTTGACGTCTTGCTCATTGAATCCACCAGCGTTTACCGAAGCAATGGTCACGCGTTCGAGCGCACCTTCAGCGTCGAGAAGTTCGTCTGAACCGTCGTCACAATCGTCGTAACCGTTCTCGAGGCTCCATTCCGAGACTTCGCCTACACCGTCCGCACAGACGAACATGGCCATGACACCAACGCTGACGTAATTCATCCATAGGACGCCCTCATCCGAGGAGTCGGAGCAGTCTTCGTTCCCGTCGTTCACTTGATCCCGCGGGATGCCTTCGTGACCCTGACCCCAATCATTGCACACAAAGTAGGTGTCGTTGGGGGTCTCGTCGGACCAATCGCCACAATCGTCCTCGCCGTCCCCGATCCTCCAGGAGTCGTAGGACCCAATGACACCACCGTTGTCGCAGTAGAACGGTTCATCGTCCATGCTGTCATCAGATTCGGCATCATCGCCTCCGAATTCTTCGCTGATCTCCTCGATGGCTTCACTGAGTTCATCTTCGAAGGTGCCGCCGAGCTCTTCAGCCGCGTCTTCGGCGAAGGCCTCGCCGATCTCGGCGAGCATGGTCGCCAGCATCAGGAACATGATGGGGTTCGCCGTGCCGCAGTCACAGGACACGACATCCACCGGGCTACCGCCTTCTTCGATGATGATGCTTGCATCGGCACCACCACCGAAGCCAACGCCTTCTGCTTCGTCATCAAAATCGTCACCGTCGCCGATGAAACCGTTCATGTCCGTTTCAAAGGAGCCACTCGTGCTGATTTGGTCAGAGATGGACAGGTCAAGCAATCCAGACTCGAGGCCAAAATTCTCTGTCGGGACGTCGGCCAAGTCAACGCTGAATCCGGTGGAGACCGTGTAGTCGCCTTCCATCATGCCACACTCAATGCCGATGTCGGCCTCAGTGCCGCTGGTGGTGATGAAGGCGTCTTCGGCGCAATCCGCATGCACGGATTCGTAGGTCGACAACGCTGACAGGAAGGGCGTTTCGTGGCCAAGGCGCCACTCTGCGCTTGAGGATGGAACGTCGAAGTCGAAGGCGGTTCCGAAGGTCACGGCAAAGCCCAGATCTTCGCCGCCTCCTTCAACGCCAACGTCCATCATGTACTCCACCGAAACTTCGGAGGCCAGTGAGAAGTCCATGTCCACGCCATACAGGTTGTAGTCGTCGTCGAGGTACTCAACCATGTTGACGTCCACGGCCACGGCGTTCTCCGAGTCCACGCTCAGGTAGCCGTCAAAGCCCGCGGGGTCGGCGCCTGAAGCATCCATCCACTCGGTGATCAAAGCCGAGTCAAACAGCACCGCGTGACGAATCGTCACGTCGGTCATGCGCAGCCACACGTTGTGTGAATCTCCATCGAGGTCGATGGTGGTGGGGGTACGGTCCTCGGCGGACTCAACGAAGATGTTGCTCGAACCGGTGGAGAGCTGGGCCACGGTCAGGTTCAGTCCTGCATCTGTGGCGGCCAACATGGTTCTGGAGAGGATTTCGTTGAGGTTGATTCCGGTGAGGGAATCGATGTCCTCGTCCAAGCTCGACCAGTCGTATTCGACGCCGTACGCGAAGTCGTTCTGGATGGGATCGACTTGGGCACTGACGGTCATGGGGAGGGTCGCAAGGCACAGCAAAAGGGCGGCCACAAGTGCGTTCGCTCGAGGGTTCATGTGGTGCTACCAAAACCGTGACCGCATATACCTGCTGGCGAACGTTGCATATTGATCGAGCGCAACACGCAGGCGCGGCAGGTTTGAATCCCCAAGAGCGGAGGGGTCCGCATGAGGACCAGACCAGCCTTTGCTGTCCTCATGTTGGTCGTGTTGTTGATCCCCGGCTGCATCGACACGGAAGAGGACGCCCTTGGAGGCGTCGGGACCTATGACGTCGAAGCCACGTGGACGACCGTCGAACTCGAAACCAAAACCGCGTTCTACGCCGACGATGAGCCCGTGACGTGGTCCGTCCTCGACGGCGATCTTGACCAACAGATCGAGGACGCCGGTGGTCACGTCGTGGGCCTCGTCCTGGCCATGAGTTATCCGACCGACGACGAAACACCGGGCGGACTGTGCACCGGGTTGGAAACCGACGTCCCGGACATCGTGTCGGGCACCGCCGCCAAGGGCGCGTGGAGCCTCGAAGCGTCCGACAGCGGCTTCGGCGGGCATGAGGTCAACCTGACCTGGCACGACCAAGCCGTCCTCGACGCCGGCGTCGCCACCAACCTCACCGAGCAGGAGGTGCTGGACCGCTTTGTCTTCGGC
>DALQ01000112.1 GCA_002496845.1 Euryarchaeota archaeon UBA495 | reverse complement strand
TTCAAATCTCTCTCTCGGCGCCACTTACAACCAGACGTCGACCTGGTCTTGGCACCCATCAACCCATTCCGCTCCTTCGGTGTAGGGCGCTTCGACGACTTCGAGCGGTGCAGCGGGAGTCCCATCGGACCATTCGCCCATGGGCGTGAGGAGTTCATGATCGAGGAGGTGAGCAGCTGCAAATCCTGCGGTGGTGGTGTCTCCTCGTTGTGTGGACACAAGCCATTCTGCATGGGCGTCCACCCTTCGGTAAAAGCCGTGGTCTGCC
This sequence comes from Euryarchaeota archaeon UBA495, assembly GCA_002496845.1. Taxonomy (GTDB): domain Archaea; phylum Thermoplasmatota; class Poseidoniia; order Poseidoniales; family Poseidoniaceae; genus MGIIa-L3. The sequence continues at coordinate 14,202 of DALQ01000112.1, read as the reverse complement.
AAGGTGTCGTGCACCGGCGTCGAAGCGAGGTAATGCGAAGCGATGAGCGGTGGGAACCCATGCCGGTCGCTTGGGATTTGGAGCAAAACCACGTCCTCAACGTTTGCTTCTGAAGTCCAGCGCATCGCATGCGCGACCCCATGGCAGGGGTCGACGCTCGTGTCGTCTTCCGACAAGGCCACGTGGACCAAGGTGGCCTCGGGTCGGTTGACGAGCGAACCGTAGACTTCAGGGTCGCTGGCGTGGGTGTAGGGCTGTTCAAGGTCAACGGCAAGCGCCTCGGTGGCCCACCCACGTTCAAGGGCTGAAGCGGCGACCATCATCGCCATCCCTGCTCCAAGGCTATGGCCCCCAAGGTAGAGGGCCGATGGGTCGACGACGGCTCCCATGAGCCATCCTTCAGGATCGGTTTCGTTCGAAAGAAGTAGGTCTGCATCCAGGGCGGTGAACATCGATGACATCGCGTCCATACGAAGCGCATGTTGTGGATGGTCGGAACGCCCTCCTGACACGATTGGTTCCTCTTGTCCGGGGACGTCTAGGTACGACGGGTAGGTGACGTGAACAACCACCATGCCCTTTGCGGCGAGGTGTTCGGTCCAGTCGGTGTAGTCCGATGGCGAGGGTGCTCCGTATCCGTGGAAAATCAGGCCGAGTGGGACGCGCAAACCGGGGGGTTCCACGGTGTACACTGGCCACGTCACCGTGAGCAAGGTGACCTCTTCCACCGATTCTTCGACGAGGAGGTCTGCAACATGATCCGGCATGTCGTAGGAGAGGGTGGTGGTTTGCGTGAGGAAGGGTCCTGGGGTGGCGCCGTAGCCCTGAGTCGGCGAGGGTGGAGGGGTTGGAAGCAATTCCAAAGCCGCAGGAAGTGCGGGCGTTATGACCATCAAGGCCACAAGACCAAGGGCGCCTGCGGCCGTTCGTACCGATCGAGATTTCTCCCGATCCAAGGACCAGATGGCGCTTGTCGGAATGAGGCCAATCGCCATCGCGGCATGAGCGAGAAGAAACGCACCTCGGTAGAAGGCCCAATTCAGCAAGTAATGGGTCCCAACGAGCGCGAGGCACCATCCTGCAAGGGCGATGCTGAACAAACGAACCGCGTTGTTGAGATGGGTTGTCGCTTTCCGTTCTCCGACCACGAGGATCAGCGCAAGGGCCATGCCGACGACCAACCAGGCGGCTTGTTCCCTCAGCAAGAAATCCAACCATAAGGCCCGCAAGGCCGACGGCCAAAATGCGTCGGCCGGTGGCTCCCCGTTCACCAAACGCACGCCGATTGGAACGAGTTCGATCGCCATGCCTGCAAGGGCGGCGCCGGCCAAGGCCCACGGGGTCAACGCACCCCGGCTTGGTTTCAGCGTAGCATCTTGCACGCCCTGCGCTTCTTCGGTTGGAATTTCAACCCATGTTTCGGAAGTTCCTCCTCCGCGAAGCGGTTATATCCACCCTTCAGGTGGGCCGAATCACGCCACCGTGGCTTAGCGGTATAGCACCTCATTGGTAATGAGGAGGTCGCGAGTTCGATTCTCGCCGGTGGCTCCTTCTCTACGAATCGCCGTTCTTTCCTTCTGCGACCGTCAACCATTAAGGTGCGATTTTTGGAAAGGACGTATTGGAAGGGGCAACTCTTCCAGATGGGATGCACGATGAACGAGCGCGAGCAAGGCATGGAAATGAGACAAAGAATGACGGAGTTGCAAACGCAGGTGGAGGACCTCAAGGCCCTCGTGAACACCTTGCTGAGCGTGATCTGTGAGGAGCCGGACGGGCAACACTCCGGTGCAGCCCCCAGCCTCGCAGGCGGCCCTGCAACGTCCTACTGCATGTGAGGCTCAGCCCTTCACGACCACGCGCGGCGAGAGTTTCGCAACACGTCGCGCCAGCCCCGCATCTTCGGTGGCGTCCACGACGTCGTCAACGGGCTTGTAGGCTTCAGGTGCTTCCTCGGCCAATCCTCGCTCTGTCCCGTGCTTGAGGTGAACCCCTGAAGCGCTCAATTGTGCCATCAGTGCTGGGACGTCCACTTGTGCTCGTGCAGCGGCGCGCGAGAGCCTTCGTCCCGCCCCGTGGCACGATGAGCCGAAGGCTTCGTTCATGCCTTGCTTCGGACCAGCAAGAAGCCAGGAACCCGTGCCCATGTCGCCGGGGACCAAGACGGGTTGACCTGTGCTCTTGTGTTCAGGACACAACTCTTCGTGCGTTGCCGGATATGCTCGTGTGGCTCCTTTGCGATGCACGCTGCAGGTGCATCGCTTTCCGTTGATGACGTGTTCCTCGTCTTTGGCGATGTTGTGGGCCACGTCGTACACCGTCGACCACTCGACACTCGTTCGGGTGTGGGCCTCGAGAGCCGTGATCAAACGTTGGGCCAGCACGGCACGGTTGGCAAAGGCATAGTTGGCCGCAGCGCCCATCGCACCCAGGTAGGCTTCTGCTTCGGGAGCGTAGCGTGGAGCTGCAGCGAGTTGCCGGTCTGGTATCCACCAATCGAATCCTTCGTGTCGCCACCCTCCGTCTTCGGACTTGAATTGACGCTCCAATTGTCGAACGTGGTCTGTGCACACTTGGTGGCCCAAGCCCCTGCTTCCCGAGTGAATCATGGCCACAAGTTGACCTTCGTGGAGGCCCCAAGCCTCGGCGGCTTCCACGTCCACCACTTCTTCAACGGCCTGAAGTTCAGCGAAGTGGTTTCCACTGCCCAACGTGCCTAAGCTCGTAGCTCCTCGTTCAAGTGCACGTGAAGACACGCCATCGATGTCTGCTTCTAAGCGGCCTTTGGATTCCAACAAAGCGAGATTATCCACGGCTCCAAGACCAAGGTCAGCGGCTGCGGCGGCGCCTTCTTCCAGGACGTTCATCAGATCACGCGACGTGAGGTCCACGCCACCACGGCCAGAGGTTCCTGAAGGGATTCTGCCTCCAAGGCGTCGAGCAAATTTCGCAGGATCGGGAAGATCATCTGCGTCCATGTCAAAGGCGAGCATCCGTACGCCACAGTTGATGTCAAAACCAACCGCACCGGGGCTGACGGCGCCACCAAGATCGCCCGCATCATGGTCGGTCGCAAGCACGCCGCCAATCGGCAAGCCGTAGCCGAAGTGGTGGTCGGCCATCGCCCAAACACGACCGACCGCGCCGGGGAGCGACGCAGCGTTGACCAATTGCTCAGGGGACCGTTCATCGCCGCTCAGGACCGATTGAAGATCTGAACCGACGATGGCAGCGTCCGTGACCATCCGTCCATGCTTTTTGATGCCAATCACGCTTGGCCCCAAAGGCTCCACGTGTTCGCGCCAGTCCGGCATGGTAGGTGCTCCGCACTCGCCGCCTTCACGGTTTGGACGGGCGAGCCTTCAAGGGGCGGTGTCCTGACCCAACCTTAGGGGAGTCGAGATGGACGGTCTCAAGTTCCAGACGCTCATCGATCGTGGGTACGACCGACGAACGTGTGAGGTCAGCGGCTTGCCCTATTGGACCTGCGACCCGGACCGCACCACGAGCGGTGACACTGATCAGGACCCCTACACCTTCATCGGCAACCCCATCATACCCGGTTTTGATGAGCGAGGGCACGCCCTCAAAGAGCGGATGAGGGAAGCTTTCCTCAGTGCTTTCGAGGCCTCTGACCACGCCCGTGTCGAACCCTATCCTGTCCTCGCAAGGTGGAGGGACGACATCCACCTGACCATCGCGTCCATCGCCGATTTTCAGCCACACGTGACCAGCGGATTGGCCGACCCACCTGCCAACCCTCTGACCATTTCACAGCCTTGCATTCGGCTCACCGACGTCGATGCAGTTGGACGTTCTGGCCGTCACCTTACCACCTTCGAGATGATGGCACACCACGTGTTCAATCGACCCGATGACGGCGTGATGCATTACTGGATTGAGACCTGCGTGGACCTCTGTCACCGCTTGTTGACCGAGACCTTTGGCATTCATCCGAACGAAGTCACCTACGTCGAAAATCCATGGAGCGGCGGAGGCAACGCCGGTGCTGCCGTGGAAGTCATCGTTGGTGGACTCGAACTTGCAACGTTGGTCTTCATGGATTTGGAAGAACACCCTGAGGGCGACGTCGAGATCAAAGGTCTACGCTACCGCACGATGCCCCTCCAGATCATTGACACTGGGTACGGTCTGGAACGCTTCTGTTGGGCTGCTGCAGGCACGCCGACCATCTACGAAGCCATCTATCCTGAATCCGTTGCTTGGTTGAAAGAACTCGCGAATTTTGATGCGGTCACTTCCGCCCACAAGGGCATCGACGTCGAACGCTTGCTCGGCGAATTGAGCCGTCTCAACGGGATCATGAACATCGAAGCCGGTGTCGACGCAGAAGCGCTCCAAGCCACCTTGATCCAGCGTCTTGGCGAAGCCGGTGTGGACGTCGATGTCACGGTGCTCACGGCCGTCACCGAGCCTCTGGCACGCATCTATGCCATTCCTGACCACCTCCATGCCCTGGCCCACATGCTCGGGGACGGATTGGTTCCTTCCAACGCCAAGGACGGCTATCTGGCCCGTATGCTCGCCCGTCGCGTGCTTCGCTTGTCGAGTGAACTCGAACTTGGCGTTTCCTTGGCTGACCTGATGGCCCATCACTTGGACCATCACCTCCCGAACCGGAAGATGAAGCAAACGCGTGAGGGCATGCTCCACATTTTGGACCTCGAAGAAGCACGCTTCAACGAGATGATGCGTAAGTCCGACCGGCTTGTTCGGAAGGCGCTTGAATCGACGCCGAAGGACGCTTCAGCCGTTCATGACGACCTGCTGTTTGAACTCGCAGACGTTCACGGGCTCCAGCCCGACGTCGTGGTCGGTGTTGGCAAGGAAGCCGGTTGGAATGACCTCGTCCTTCGCGCCGGATTCGCTGCAGAAATGGCGGAGCGTCACGCCCGCTTGGCCAAAGAAGCGGCCTCGTCCACCAAGGACGCCACCACGGTCGATGCGTTGCCGGACCTCCCTGAGACGGCGTTGTTGTACTACGATGACGTGCACATGACCGAGATGGAAGCGAGTGTCCTTGCTTGCCGTCCGCTGGTGAACGATGACGTTGAGGGAGCAACGCACGCCGTGGTGCTGGACAAGACGTGCTTCTATCCAGAAGGCGGTGGCCAAGAGGGCGACCATGGTCGATTGTCCACCGAAGCCAACGATCGTCGCGTCCTCGACACGAAAAAGCAAGGCGACCATGTGCTCCACCTGGTCGATGGACCGATGGAAGTCGGCGACTTGGTTCAAGGCTCCCTTGATGTCGCTCGCCGCAAGCAACTGATGGACCACCACACGGCCGTCCACATCGTTGGCGGGGCAGCGCGACGTATTCTTGGGCCTCACATTTTCCAAGCAGGTGCCAACAAATCCGTGGACAGCGCTCGCCTCGACATCACCCATCACACGCGTCTGTTGCGTGAGGACCTTGACGCCATGGAACGGTTGGCCAACGACGTGCTGACGCAAGTTCAGCGAACAGAAAAGACGGAACTGAACCGCAAGGACGCAGACCGGAAATACGGGTTCGATCTTTACCAAGGTGGAGCGCCCAAGGGAGCATCTGTTCGTATTCTCCGTATCGGAGACCACGACATTCAGGCCTGTGGTGGCACACATCATGACGAGCCGGGCAAGATTGGTTCCATCCGAATCGTGCGTTCCTCAGCCGTCCAAGACGGAGTGGAACGCTTGACCGTCGTGGCTGGCCAAGCTGCGCTTCGGTACGCACGTCAACAGGACGCCTTGCTTCGGGCCGCGTCCGAGGCGCTGAGCGTCACGCCCGAAGATTTGCCACGTGCCGCTGAACGCTTCTTCACGGAATGGAAGGACCAGCAAAAGCGGATCAAGCGCATGGAACAAGAAATCGCGAAACTTCGCACCAGCGGCGGCGACGGTGGTTCGGCCATGGTCGACGGCGTTCGCGTCATTGTGCAGGAGGTCGATGCAGACCTCAAGCAATTGACGAACATGCTTGGCGTCATGACCCGAGATCCTGAGCAACCGACCGTCGCGGTGCTGGGATCCCGCGAAGGTGGTGGAAAGTTGCTCGTGGCCGTCACGGAGGGAACCGTGGCTGCTGACCGCTACGATGCCGTGACCGTCCTTCGTGCCATTGCGCCTCACATCAAAGGCGGTGGTGGTGGACGACCAACCTTCGCTCAAGGTGGCGGTTCAAACCCTGATGGACTGCCTGCCGCGCTTGACGAAGCCCGCTCCATGCTTGGGGCTTGACTCACCGTTCAAGGTGGGCTTTGAGGGCCGCTTGATCAAAGTACGACACGGCCGCCTCGTAGGCTTCAACGGCTGGAATCCAAGCGCCTTCCGCGATTTCTGAGGTTTCCACTCGGATGTCTTGTCCCTCCGTGACGTTGGACGTGTAGGTGAAGGAGAGGAACGACAGCCCTCGTCGATCGAAGATGCGTTGGGTGACGACCGGTGCAGACGCGTTGAGTGAAATCCGCAGCCCAAACTCTTCGAAGGCTTCGCGAACGCAGCCGTCGCTTGGGTGTTCATCGTGATCGAGGTACCCTCCCGGCAGGGTCCAATGGCCGACAAAGTGGCCTCGAGCAACGCGTCCCATCAGCACGTCCCCAGCGGCGTTGACCACGATGACCTTGCTCACCACGCGATGCAGGCTGCGGTAGACGCTTTCCCTGGCCACGGGATGCACCGCATTGTCGCTGATGAGGTCGTCTTTCCATGGCCATGAGGCCGGCCATGGAACGTGAGGATACGCCTTCAGGACCGTGACGCCTGACGTGATGTCACCATGGTCCACCTGCCGTGGTTCGCTGTGGGTGATGCCCATCGCCTCGATCTCTTGAGGTGTTGGCAAACGGAGTGAGGGTGCGGGCGCCATGCGGCCTCGTTCGGCCGCCATTGGCCCATTTCCTTGGGCATCGACGAGCAGCACCTTTCCGTCGTGCTCGAGATGAACCACAATGGGAGGGTGGTCCATGATGCCCCTGTGCACCCTCACAGGCATGAACGATGCGGTCGGTCCAGCGCCACCTTCTTGGACGGCACCGAGGGTTGAGGTGCATGGGCGTGGAGCAACTGCACAAGGACCGTTGGGCGAAGACGTACCTCGTCGTTGATGAGGAAGCAGGCGTGGCCTCCTATGTGGATCCCGTCTGGGACACGCTTGATGACGACCTTGCTTTGCTCGAGTCGCGCGGCCTTCGGCTCCTACATGCCATCGCAACGCACACCCACGCCGACCACATCACGGCCTGCTTTGCCATGCGTGAGCGCACGGGATGCGATTACGTCATGTGGCATTCGACGGCGTCGCTGGGCGTGAACCTCCTGGTCAGCGAGGACGACAGCCTCGATGTTGGCGCTCATACGGTCCGGTTTCATCATGCGCCGGGCCACACCAACGATTCGATGATCGTCGACGTAGCAGGCCACATCATGACCGGCGATTTTCTGTTCACAGGAGACGGCGGCGTGGGACGGGACGACTTACCGAGTGGTCGCGTTGACGAACATTGGGACGCCTTGTCGGTGTTGGAACGATTCCCTGGCGACGTTGTGGTGTGCACGGGTCATGATCCCCCGGGCACCACCATGCAGACCCTTGCATGGAACAGGGCTTCCAATCCTGTTCTGAACATGGCGTCGTTCGAAGAGTTCGCCTCTTGGCAAGCAGAAACCAGCGCTCGTTTGGGTGGCGTTTCCAAAATCAAAACGGCCCTTCCTGCGAACATTTTTGCAGAGATTCCTGAACATGTGCCATGGCTTGACTGAGCGCCAATGGCGAAGGCCTTTCAAGCACCGCGCTGGCGCAGAATCATGGACCATGCTGCTCGCCGCTCCTCGGCCGTGTTCTTGCTGGGCTTGTTGATTCTGATGGCCATGAGCCCGCTGGCCTCGGGCAGCCAAACCATGGGTGACGCTGAACGCATGGACGCTGCCCTTGAAGACGCGCTTTGGTCGGCCGACGTGAACGACCGCCTCCCCGTCATTTTGCAGTTTATCTCACCGATCAACGACGATGACCGAAGGATGCTTGCACGCATCGGTGCGACCGTCGAAGGGGAAGCTCCGCTGGTCGATGGTCTGCTCGTGGAAGCCACCCCACAGGCCATCCGTCAGATCAGCACCTTCGACCGCCTTCACTACGCCGAACTCGACCGACCTCTGGAATTCTTCTACCTCCCCACCTCCTGGGGCGGTGCACCCACAGGAGACGTGGGGGCGCTCATGCACGAGACCGTCCACGTGGTTGACGCCACAGACGCATGGCATCGCGTCATCGTTCAGCCGGACGGTTCCATCGCGTACGACACGGATCTCGGATTTACCGAGTGGGACGGCGACGGCACCGCCATCGTCGACCTTGACACCGGCGTGGATGCAGGTCACCCGGACTACGATTACCTCGAACCATGGACGGGTGAGAAGACGCTGTACTCCGCGAAATTCGGCCCGAACGGTTGGGTTGAGACCCGCAACTCGGACACGTCGTCTGGACACGGCACCCACGTTGGCGGTACGATTGCTGGCAACGGTGACGCCTCGGCAGGTCGCCGCGCCGGTGTGGCCAAGGGAGGCCAACTCATCGCGCTCGGTACGGGCGACGGCGCCTCCATCTTCGCCGCCGAGCAAGGGCTTGAGTGGACCTACGAGCATTCCCGGCCAGAGGCCAATGAGTACCACATTCGCGTGGTTTCCAATTCGTGGGGCACGGACGGTGACTACGATCCGCAAGGCGTCATTGCAACACTGACGGACATGCTGACGTACGACCACGGCGTGGCCGTCATCTTTGCAGCGTCGAACTCCGGCGGCTCAGGAGCGGAATGCTCTGGCGACTTGCGCACCAACGTGTACGCCAACACGCCCTCTGCGATTTCCGTGGCAGCGTTGACCCACGACGGGACCGCCGTGACCTCGTTCTCCTCTCGTGGCTGCATGGACCAACAACACACCTGGCCCGATGTCGGGGCGCCCGGCCGCGACATTTGGGCGACGGCCCCTCGCGGCACAGCCATCGATGCATCGACCAGGACCCAAGGTGACCTGTACTACATGGCCATCTCGGGCACGTCGATGGCCACGCCTCACGTGGGCGGCATCGCCGGCATGCTGCTCGATGTCGCTCCTTCCCTCGGCGTGGCAGATTACCACCGTGACGACCACGACGAAGGATCGAGTTTGGTCAGCGGAGAAGGCGCAGCCTCCTACGGTCAGTTTGAGGATTGGGACACGGCCAATTACTCCCGTGTGCACGAAGTGGAATTGATCCTCGAACTGACGTCGCGTTATGACGCCATGGACAACAGCTGCGAAGACGGCAACGACGAGGACAGTTGCAACGACATTCCCGAGGCGTGTTATCGCTCCGCCACCGGTCGCTGCCATGATTGGCGGCTCGGCCACGGTTTGGTGGACGTCGACGGTGCCATGGCGCTTGCCCGTACCCTCCAACAACTGAGGGACCCGAACTTGGACGGATACGTCGACTATCCAGACTTCACCGTCTGGGATGCGGCCGAAATCAGCGATATCATGCTGACGGAGAAGACCATCCCGGTCAACACCGACCGTGTTCGCCACCAGTGGAAGGGCGATTGGAACCATTTCAACAACGGTCAATTTGGCATCGGTGGCGTGTACACCACCAACGACGCACACCACATGTTCATTCCAAACGGAACCACCACCCTTGAGGCCTACTTCAGCCCCACTGAGTATGACCTTGACACGGGTCAAGTCGGAGCCCTGCAACTCCGCATTGACATGGGTGAAGACGGGACCAACGACGAGGGCACAGGAGTCCGCGAAAGCGACACGTGGATCTACACCATCGATGTGGACCCCGCCGATTGGGGCACCTGGACTGAGTTCGACGTTGAAGGTCAGGCCATGACGTTCTGGGGCCTCACGCAGGACACAGAATTCTTCGAATCCAGCGTACCGTACACCGTCGACGTTGTTCTCACGCTCGATTTGTCGGAGGCGCGTGACATCGCCTTTGACCAGCGCCCGGGGAGTTACTCAGATCTTGACCCAACCCTTCCGTCGTCGAGTTACACGTCGGACATGGACGGGAAGTTGACCTTCACCCGCGGCGTGTTTGACCAAGCCGCTGTTGCGGCCTTGGCCGATGGGCTGATCGAAGAAGCGACCGCAGAGGAAGAGAAGGGCTTCTTTGGCGACCTCGCATCCCTGATCACGACGTACACCGGTTCGAGTTTCGTCGCGTTGATGCTCATCATTTTGCTCGCCCTTGGTGTCAGCACCCTCGTTCGAAACGCTCGCATCGACACGCCAATTTTGTTGACCAGTGAAGCAGGGGCCATCGATGCTGAATTGAACGTGGACTGAGGTTTCACGCCAGGTTCTTGTGACCCAGCATGTTGAGGTCCCATCCTCGATGTTTTGGTGTTCAGGGCGACGCTGCTCCACGTGCAAAGGCGATCATACGATCGATTGGGATATGATCAACCGTGTCCTTGCAATAGTGAGCCTCAACGACACGCCCCTCCTCGTCAATCAACAGGTCGACGGGAATGGTCGACATTCGAGAAAGGGAAAGCGTCCGGGGAAAGTAGCCTTTCAGCGTCGCTGACATGAACGTCAAGGGTGAGCGCAGCGCACCCCACATGAAACGGCCGAAGGATTTCGCCACACCATGCCGTTCGAAGTGCTCATACGTGGAATCGGCCACGAGAATAAACGGTACCTCTCGTTTTCCGATTCGCTTCCGCAGCTCATCGACGTGGGCATCGAACACACCGATCATCACCGTACCCTCCGGAAATTCAGCCCACCGCTTCGCTAAACGGTCGATGCGAATGTTGCAAAATGGGCACGAGGCGAACCTGAAAAATGTGAAAATGATGCGCTGTCCTTTGAACTGATCCAGCGAAATTTGCCTGCCGTCAATCGAAGGGAGGGAGATTTGTGGTGCATGTTGACCGACCTGAATTCGAGCGCCCATTACGGACCCTCAAGACCGTCAGTCATTGTTTTTTTTGCTATCAAAAAACGCGAGAGTAAGGCGCCAACTCGGCCGTCACTTCACCTTGGGACGTGTGGGAATCTCCCCTGATTTTTCTGCACGTGGCAAGGCTTCCAAATCAGCAAAGGTCATTCTGCCGCCAAGCAAGTCCTTCGTCTGCTCCTTGCGCTCGGCCATGGACATTTTTGCGCCGAAGACGAGCCGCCCTTCGGCCCTGGTCAAGTCGTAGGAAATCAGCGGTGAAAACTGTTCCATGGCTTGCGTCTCGAACACGGTTCTGACGTTTTGTCCGCGGACGAGGGCATAGCCCCATTGATAGGCGAAACCGACCAGCGCAGCCCCATACAGCACGGCGATGACCACCGCCGAAAACAGCACGGGGTTGCCGTTGCGGATTTCCTCCATCATCGCGCGAACGAGCAGCAGCACTAACCCAAACCCGACGACGGGTTTGAGCAAGGAATCCAGCCACAGGTCGATCGGCGTCAAGGAGGCATTGGCAGGATCTGCAAAGACCAGGTCGGTCTCAAATGCTGCACCAAGAACACCGACCAAAGCGAGCAGCACCACGTACAACAAAATGGCCATGAGTGCCTGAATGCCAACTTGGTCGATGCGGAAGGTCCAGAGGACCACCAACCACGCAAAAAGACCGAGGAAAGCCAACCGAGGAGCACGCTGGAAGTGGCGCAGGTGGTGGGAGAGTTCCATCACGTGTTCGCGTGAGACCTCACCGGTGTCCAACGTACGAGGGATGTGGATGATCTGCCAGTTGGTGAGCCGTCGCAACAGGTTGAGGGCCGTCGCAAGGACGTTGCGACGAATGAGGAGAAACTCTGTGACCATGAAGACTGGGAAGGCGAGCAAAATCACCGGTGCAGCAAGCAGCAAAGCAATCGGGAAGACAAACAAGGCCGGGAGGAGGATGAAGTGGCCCAGCCCAAGGGGATAGATGGTGTCGGCTTCCAACAAGCGCTGGCGTGGTGGGCTAATGCCGGCTTCACGGGCACGGTCGTTGAGGGCCACGCGGAAGGCTTCGATTGGCATCCCGGCATGCAAAATCCGTCGGATGTCCGCCCGGTAACTCATGTTGTCAATCGAGGAACCAACCCGCAGTTGCCACGCGATTCGGAGAGGCAATGCAAGCAGCACTGGGATGAGCAGAATGCCCAACGCTGAAGCCAGACCGTCCATGCCAGCCTCAGTTGCCACGTGCTGCTCAGAACCCATCCCCCTCTCAATGCATCGGATGCAACCTTCTTGTCCCGTCGGAATAGGCCACCAACATGCGCATCGCCATCACGGACGGCCTTCACCCCGACGCCATCGCCAAATTGCTCGCTGAATCCGGTGGTGACGTGGCCGAGCTTGAGCCCGACGCACTCGGGGATTCTGGTGACACCCCCATCGTTGCCTTGATCGTGCGCAGCCGAACGAAAGTCACGGCGGAGATGGTCGCGTCCTTGCCCTCCTTGCGCGTGGTGGGACGGGCCGGTGTCGGCGTTGACAATATCGACCTCGACGCAGCGACCAAGGCCGGCGTTCGTGTCGTCAATGCCCCACGCGCGTCCACCCACTCCGTGGTGGAATTGACCATGGCGCACTTGCTTGCTTCTGCCCGCTTCCTCGCGCCCTCAGACCGCGCCATGCGCGACGGCCGTTGGATCAAAAAGCAAGCCAAGGGTACGGAACTCGCCGGGAAGCGCCTCGGCCTCGTCGGTTACGGGCGAATCGCACGCGGCGTTGCTGCCGTGGCTACCGCCCTTGGGATGGAAGTGCATGCGTACGACCCGTACTTGCCGGAGGGCGTGGACATCGCACCGGCCGTCCAAATGCATGCCGAACTCGACGACCTCTTCCGCACCTGCACCCACGTCAGCCTTCATTGCGGGCTCAGCCCTGAGACCCATCACATGGTCGACGCGCATCGGTTGGCGTTGATGCCAAAGGTCGGTGCGGATGGCGTGGCTTGCGGGGCTCATGTGGTCAATTGTGCCCGTGGTGGACTGATCGACGAGGACGCCGCCGCCACCGCACTCACCGATGGAACGCTGTCCACCCTGTCCCTCGACGTCTTCGAGCACGAGCCCGTCGCAGCAGATCATCCCCTGTTGTCCCACGAACGGTTCAGCGGAACGCCGCACATTGGTGCCTCAACGCACGAAGCCCAACGGCGTGTGGGCATGGACATCGCAGATGCGGTGCTCGAAACGCTCGCCACAGGCACATGCCCCACCGTCGTCAACCGCGACGTGCTGTGATCACTTCACCTTCAGCGCACCCTCTCACCGCGCCCTCCACGAGGGGTTCGCCCGTGGTCGATGCATGGGTCGAAGTGTGCCAACATGGCGGATGCGGGTTGATCAGGAACTGGCCGCGCTGGCGCCCTATCGGCGTCTGCTCCCCCGCAACGAGCAGGAGGTGTTCGATCATCTGCTGATGCACTTGCGCCAACGGCGTGGAGTGGCGGGTATGCTCCCTGCCCACGACCCTTGGACGCCGTTGCTCTTGACCGCGTTGCTTGAGGCCTGGGTTCGCCTTCAGTCCCTCGAAGACGCCTTGGGGGAGCGGGATGCGGCCTAGTTGGTTGCTCGACGTGCACGACGAAGGCCTCGGTGTTCTGACGGCGTGGGTCCGGCAACAAGGGGGGAATGCACGCCCTTGGCGCTTTGTGGCTCCGTGTCCGCTGCACGTTGCAGCCACTCCGGAGCGTCTCCGCGCCCTCCAAGTTTGGCTTGACCAGCCCGAGGTGCGTCTGCACCACGGGGTGACCGATTGCACGACAATCGAGGCCCCGGTGGCCTTGGGTGGGCCGCCCCACTCAATTCTCGAGGTGATCCTCCAGCGTCCACGTGAACGGATTCAACTGGCCAGGGCCATCGACGACCGAGGTCTGCATCGTCACCACACGTTGCTTTCGGTGGACGTGGATCCGGTTCAGGCGTGGCTGACCTCGCATGAAATCGAACTCTTCGGAGGAATCCACATCGATGCTGCCTCGCCGCGGCCGCGGCCGTGTGAAGGCCTCATGGACGATCTTCGCGTGGTTCGAATGGACGGGCGTTGGGACGGGCCAATGCAGGACGGGCGCCTGTGTGCTGTCGTCTTGACCTCGGTGGAGGCGGTCGGGCTGTCGTCGCTTGGGACGAGTGCATCCTTTTCGCTCGATGACGCTGAAGGTCTGCATCAGATGTTGGCAGCCATTGAGCGTGACGACC
>DALQ01000005.1 GCA_002496845.1 Euryarchaeota archaeon UBA495 | reverse complement strand
TCCGCTGCACTCACCGCCCTCGCCCTCTTCGCGGCCTTCAAGACCGCCGTGGCTGCATCGGGCGAAAGCATCGACCTGACGCTGGACGACCCCATGGTCGTCATCGGCCTCCTGATTGGTGGTTCGTTGCCCTTCGTGGTCGCGGCCATGACCATGGATTCCGTCGGCAAGGCTGCAGGCGACATGGTGGAAGAGATCCGCCGTCAGTTCCGTGAGATTCCCGGCCTTCTCGAAGGCAAGGAGGGCGTCAAGCCCGACTCCGCCACCTGCGTTGACATCTCGACCAAGGCGGCGCTGCGCGAAATGATGCCTCCAGGTGCTCTCGCCATCGTTGCCCCAATCGTGGTCGGCTTTGTGTTGGGCGCTTCCGCCCTCGGCGGTCTTCTGGCTGGCGCACTGGTCACCGGTGTGCTGATGGCCCTCTTCATGGCCAACGCCGGTGGTGCGTGGGACAACGCGAAGAAGGCCATTGAGCAAGACCACATCGAAGGTGCGGCGAAGGGCGACGATGCCCACTCCGCTGCCGTGATTGGCGACACCATTGGTGACCCGTTCAAGGACACCTCGGGCCCCTCGCTCAACATCCTGATCAAGCTCATGTCCATCGTGGCGGTCGTCATCGCCCCGAGCCTGAGCGCCACAGGTTTGCTCTGAATCCCGCGTCGGGTTCATCAATACGCCCCGTGGTGGGGTAGGCATGCGAGCCGCGGTTCTGGTCGCCTTGCTGCTGCTCCCAGCCCTCGCTGGTTGCCTTGAAGGGCCCCGGACGGACGCAGAAATTGCGGCCGAGGAAGGCCTTGTGGCCCCTCCCTGGGAGGTCGGCGATTGGTGGCTCTACACCTTTGTGACCCCTGAATTCGGTGAAGACTCCGCGCGGTTGGTCGTGGCGGACGAGGACCCTGTTGAAGAGCAATGGATGCTTGGCATTTCCAGCGAACGTGAGGCGATGCGCCACGCGGTCGTGAACCACAATCCCTTCTTGGGACGGGTGACCATGGACGCCCTCAGCGTGTACGAGAACGGCGAGGCCCAACGTGTGTTCTCCTTCCCCTTCGAACGTGACGACTCCTGGACGTTCACGCTCCTTGGTCAAGATTGGACCGCCACGACCACGCTCGTGGACCGTGGTGTGGCCACCGTGGTGGCCACTTCCTCCGACGGTCACGACCTTCGGTACACGATGGACGGAGGCGTCGGTTTCCTTCGTGATCTGACGTGGACGGACCCTGCAGGGGTCGACCGTCTTCGCATGGTGCTCGCTGGGTCGGGTGAAGACCACGCCGGGCAGGTGCATTTCTTGCGTGCCACCGACCTCTTCGTCGACGTGTACACCGACAGCGACGCCGAGTTCCGTGACAGTTTCCTCGACGAAGGGCACCCCTCTGGAGCAGGATTTGACCGGTTGATTTGGTACCTCGACGTCGACATCGCAGCAGGTGGAAGTGGCTCGCTGGTGCTCCGCGACCACACCAGCGCTTCCCCGTTGAGCCGTGCTTGGGGCGCGGGTTCCGCAGAACGCGGCGCCGTGGGTTCCATCCCTTCCGTTTCCGGAGAGTACCAGTTGACCGCGACCGTTCAGGGCGGTGGCTCCCACGTCGAGGTTCGTCTCGCAGGCGCCATTTCACAGAGTTGGACCCTCGGGTGACTGCATGCCAACCCTGCTGATGATGCACGGCATGACGGGCACGGCCGCAATGATGCGCCCCTTTGCCGAAGCCATTCTTCCTGACGGCTGGACCTTGCTCGTTCCCGAAGGCCGATTTCACCACCCGCGTCGAGGCTTTGCGTGGTGGCGCTACGAGGATTGGTCGGCATCACCCACGCGACGCGCCAATTTGAGCCGAACAGAGTTGTTCGACGTGGATGCTTCGCTTGCTCAATTGGAACAGGTGGTGGCTCGTCATGCTCCAGCCGGACCGCTGGTGGTCGGCGGTTTCAGCATGGGAGGGGCGATGGCCCAGGAAATGCTGCACCTCCCGTTGGCGGACCGGATCGTTGGCGTGATCGCGCTCGGCACCCGTCTGATTCGTCCGATGGAACTTCGCCTTCGTTTGGAAGAAATCGAGCGCAAGCACCTCTTCTGGATGCACGGTGAGCGCGACGTCCGTGTGCCCATCGAGGACGGTTGGGCCATTGCGCATTTGTTTGAGGACGCGGGATGGGCCACGGAACTCATCGAGCACCCGAAGGGACACATGATCCCAACCGAGCATCATGCCGCGGTGAAGGAATGGTTGGAGGCCTTGGCCGACGGCTGGGACGTCGCCACTCAGGCAAGGTAGCGGTTGGTTTCGTCAAATCCACCGATGAACATCGGCTGTTCACCACGAAGGTCGAGGATGACGGGCACGGTGCGGTGCCCCGTTTCTCGGACAATTTGACCTTGCATGCCACGGTGCTGGTCGAAGTTGATCTCTCGGAAACTCAGGCCCTTGCTCTTGAACAGACGCTTGGCGGCCACGCAATAGGGGCAGAAGGTGCTCGTGTACATCAGGAACTCCTCGTCGGTTTCGCTGGCGTGCTGAAGCACGAGTTCGTCCATGCGACTGGCCCACGTCGCTGTGCTTTGAACCCTGAGTCCGGGCGACCTTTCAAGGACCGAAGCACAAACCGGGACGCATGGCCACCATCGCAATCATCGCCGCCACCAGCGACCGAAACCTCGCCCTCGCCCAGCGCTTCGCTGGCGTGTTTGAGGCGGAGGGGCACAGCGCCGACGTGATCGAATTGGCAGGGCTCAATCTGCCGATTTTCACCACCTCGCACTCCAAGGAGCACGGGGCTCCTGAAGATCTGGACGGACTTTGGAGCCGGCTGGAAGCCGCCGACGGTTGGCTTGTGTGTGCTCCAGAATACAACGGTTCGACCCCGCCAACGTTGGTGAACGCCATCACGTGGCTTTCGACCCGCTGGCAAGACTTCCGTGCTTTGTTCAACGGGCGACCTGTTGCTTTGGCCACGTCCTCTGGCGGCGGCGGAGAGTACATCATCACCGCGATGCGCAACCAGTTTCTGTTCCTTGGCTGCGACGTCGTTGGTCGTTCGACCATCGAAAAGAAGGGCGAAGATGCCCGTGAGGAAAGCCTCGAAGACGTCGCAAGCCGTCTGACAAAGCTGTGCTGAATCAACGTTCGAACAAGGCGGCGTGCTTGGCGCGCACTTTGTTGACCTTCGGGGCCACCACGAAGCCGCAGTAGGGGTTTTGCGGATTGTTGGCAAAGTAGTCGTGGTGGACGGCTTCTGCGGTCCAAAATGGATGGGCGTTGAGGTCCTCAATCTCCGTCACGATGCCTTCGTCGTACCATTCAGCCACCTCACCAAGGACCGTTTCGAGCGAGGCCCTTTCGTGGTCTCCGTCGACGAACACGATGCTTCGGTATTGGGGCCCCACGTCGTTTCCTTGCCGGTTGCGTTGGGTTGGGTCATGGGCCGTGAAGAACACTCGAAGCATGGTGGCATGGTCGATGATCGCCTCGTCGTAGTCGAATTCAACGACCTCTGCGTGTCCGGTGCGCTTGGCGCACACCTGCTCGTAGGTGGGATGCTCGACGTGTCCTCCGGCGTATCCAGGTCGCGCCCCGTGAACGCCGCGCAAATCCTTCATCGCCGCTTCAATGCACCAAAAGCATCCACCGCCAACCACCAATCGCGCCATGGTATCACGGGCGGTTGCAAGTATATGGGGCGTGTGCAAGACCTCATAGCCGCTGTTTCAGCCCTGAAGGCATGGCCCGGGTCGTGCGCACCACCATCCCGACACGGACCGTGCGAGAGGGCGGTGGTTTCGTGGTGCGCCGGCCTGCGGCCATGGGCGCCATGATGAGTCCCTTTCTGCTCCTCGATGAGATGGGGCCGGTCGACTACGGCCCAGGTGAAGCGGTTGGAGCACCGTCTCATCCTCACCGAGGGTTCGAGACGGTGACCTACCTTCTCGACGGTTGCATGGTCCACGAAGATTCTGCAGGCAACAGCGGGACGCTTCGTCCTGGCGACGTTCAATGGATGACGGCAGGCCGGGGGGTCATCCACAGCGAATTGCCTCATGAGGACCTGTTGCGCGACGGCGGACGAAACCATGGGTTCCAGATTTGGGTCAACCTCCCAGCCGAGCACAAGATGATGGCGCCACGCTATCAGGACGTGCCGTCCGCATCGATCCCCGAAGTCACCTCAGAGGACGGTTCGGTTTGGGCCAAGGTCATCGCAGGCCAATGCCTTGGTGCAGAAGCGGTGATCGACACGGTGCTGCCCATCACCTACCTCCACCTCCGATTGCAGCCTGGTGCTCGGCTGGAACAACCTCTCGGTGAAGACCTCAACGCCATGTTGTACGTGTTTGGAGGGGACCTGCAGGTCGAAGACCGTCGCGTGGCCGACGGCCAATTGGCCCTGCTGACGCCTGGTGAAGCCGTGAGCCTCGTCGCCGGTGATGCGGGAGCCGAACTCTTGGTGCTGGCCGGTCCAAACCTTGACGAGCCCATCGCACGCTATGGGCCGTTCGTGATGAACACGGAAGAGGAGATCATCCAAGCCATCCAAGACTACAACGCCGGACGCTTGGCCTGAGGGTTCCGGCCATCTGTGCATCACGCTGCAACCCCTCCGCGGCCATGGTATTCGGTGGAAGGGTTATACTCCATGTTGGTGAAAAACCATCATGAATCAAGCCACACCATTGGAAGCGCCTTCTTCGCTTGAAGTGGTTCAACAGAACACCCTGTCGCGGACATCGGTCGGTCTTCAGCCCGTGGCCGTTCAGCGCAACGAGTCCTTGGAACGCTTCTCTCAGGTCATCATGTACGGTGTTGCATTGGTGTTCATCTGGGGTGGAATCATCTCCCTTGCCTTCGCTGAAGGGGCCTCGGAACTGAACTTCCTCGCCCTCTTGGTGGGGGGAGGCATTTCCTCAGCCATGGCGCTCTTCATGATTGAAGTTCGCGCCCGTGGGAACACCTACGAGTTGGATCAGCCGCAAGGTTACTTGCTTGGTTTGTCCTTCTTTTTCATGGCCATCGGGATGCTTTGGGGCACCCGCTTCTTGGCAGGATGGTTGAGCGCCGATCCAATCAACGTCAACGTCTTTGCCGAAGGTTCCAGCAGTGGAGCATGGGCCATCGATGCACAAAATTGGCGGGCTGGGCCAAACACCATTCTTCTGCAAACGGCGGGAACCATCGCGCTCATGCTTGGCCAGCGGCGATTGCTCACTCGGTATTCAGGCTCGCTTGATTTGGCGTGGGCCGTGATGGTCTTCTCGCCCATTGCGCTGCTCTGGGTGGGCATTGGCACCTGGTCGCAATGGGGCGGGGATGAGTTTGGTTGGCAATTGGGCCTTGCGATGGTGGTGTTGTGCGGCGCGTCCATGCACATGAGCGTCCAATCCGACGTGTCCTACACCTTCGTCATCTCAGCCATCACCACGAGTTTGCTTCCCTTGGTGTACCAAATGAACGTCGCCACCGTCATCGTCGACGGCAGCGAAGAACTCTCGGCTTTCAGCATGCTTCTCCCACTCATTTTCCTCCAAGGATGGTTTGCCAGAGACAAGCGCCTTCGTAGGGAGTTGGTGGAGCAGATCTCGTGGGCCATGGTCGGCATTGTCGTCATTGTGATGCTCGTGTTGTTTCCATGGGACGACGGTCAAACCGTGTACCACTTGGCCCTCTTTGACGTCACCGTGGCCGACCTTCTCGGGGCCGATGCCGCCACGGTGCTGACCCCCGGCGTGCTGCTGTGGACCGCGTTGCTGTTCGGTTACTTCCCTGCTGTTCACGCTCGGCGCACGCCCGCCATGCCCATCCTTCTTGCAGCAACGCTCTGGACCTTTTCAGGTAGTGCTGCAGATGGGCCCTGGATCGTCGCCATCAGCACGGCCGCCTACATGCTCGGGTACGCCGATGCAACCCGGCCGTGGGTGGCCAAAGCGACCATGGCGGCGCTGGCCGGCTCTGCCGTCTTGCGAGGCACCTTGGTTGATGGTGAGGTGCTGGCCGAGGCTCAACTGCTCGACGAACTTCTCCCTGGATTGGTCCCTGCTGCCTTGTTGCTGTTGGCTTTCTTGGGCAAGCAGCGCGGTCTGTTGCCAAACCTGGCTCCTGTGGCCGTCATCGGGCTCATCGTGCTGACCCCAACCTTCGCCAACCTCCTCGGCGAGAGCCCCCTGCTGTCGTGGTTGGTGGCCCTTGCTCCGTTGGCCATGTGGCAGTTCGACCTGCGCAAGTTGGAATCCACGTCCGTGTCCGACCTCGCCTCGATGTCCTACCAAGGCGCCATTGCCATGCTTGTCCCGACCGTGCTCGCCTCAAGCGGCCGGCTCAGCCTTGGAGAGGGCACGGAGGTGGCGGTGTTGGTCGTGGTCGCCGCGATGCTCTACGGGTTGTCGTTGTTCGACCGTTCACGCCAGGTTGGCCTCGGCGGCATGATCACGCATTTTGCCGCCGACGGGGCCAACGCAGACGAGGACTCTCAGGCGTACCAAGCCGGTTCCCCCTTGGATCAGGTCGGACTGGTGCTGTCCATTGTGCTCTTGGCGCAAGCTGCAAGTGGCTTGGAGAACGACCTGCTCCGCTTGTTCTTCCCAGTGATTCCCTTCCTCCTCCTGCTGGGCGAGGCACTGCGGATGGACAAGATCACCTCCACCGACCGTGCCTACGGTCTCTTCGTGGTGCTGTTGCTCGTGTTGTGGCCCTTGATCACCGGCGACGCACCCGCTCGGGAAGACATCAACGACCAGATTTTCAAGGAACTATGGGTGTGGGAATTGAGCCTCTTGGCCGTTCCAGTCATCGTCCTCCTCCGGAAGAGGAAGGACTTCGTCTACGACAGCGTGGACTTGGACCGCATCACGCTGGTCCTTCTGCTGGTGCTCGCCGCGATGGATCTCTACATCGGGTTGCGCATGCCACTGCTCTTCCTCATCGTCGCTTGGTTGGCTCACCGGCATGGCCGGGATGGTGTGCTCGCCATGGCGCCTTTGATTTGGATTTTCAATCCCATGGTGGCGAACGAATCCTTCCTCTTCACGCGGCTCACGGACGCCGTGTTGGGCCTTGGTCTTCCGTTCAATGAAATGCTCGGGCTGAACAGCATCGTGGGCGTGCTGATCATCGTCAGCATGTTCGAACCCGTTCGGGCTTCCATTACGGCCCGCCGAGCCGGTGAGAGCAACGTAGGAGGCGGCATAGCCACCGCGTGGATGCTCTTCGGCGTTGTGGTCTTGGTCCCCGACGTCATATGGGCGGGCGCCTCGGTCATCGGGATTCTCATCCTCCGCCAGTGGTGGTTTGGTCGTCCTGATGCCGTGTTGTGGTTGCACGCTGCCATGTTGGGGTGGCTCGTCTTGTTCCTGCCGTCCACCATGGACCCGGTGACCGACGCGCTGCAATTGGCATGTTTGACGGTCGGCCTCTTGGCCATCGGATTCTCTTCAGGTAAGCAGGGGCGTGTCTTTGCCTACACGCCATCGCTTGACGAAGGGAACGTGGTCCAGAAGGGCGAGTTTGATTTCACCACGGCCCAAGGTCGAAAGAACATCATGCAAAGCCTCGAAATCAGCGGGATTGTGCTCTTGCTGTGCACGCCAACCTTCGCCTACGGCATTGGTCACTTGGTCGGTGCGGTCATGGGCACGCGGCAACTCTTGCGCCGTCCTACGGATGCTGGCATTGCTTGCTTGCCGGTCCTGCACGCCATGGCAGCAGTGGTCGTGCTCCGCGCGATTTTTGGCGACGGCGTGGAGATCACTCAGGTGTCCGGAGTTGTGCTCGCGGTTGAATCCACGGTGTTGCTGTACATCGGTTTGACCCAGCAGGACCCCATCAGTACGTGGCTGCAAAACCTCGCACCAGAGACCGTTCGCTCCCGAGATACGATGGGTGTTCTGGGCATCAGTTACCTCGTGGTGTCGGTGCTGATGTTGTTCGCGAACGCCGACAGTTGGACCCTACGTTACCTTCTCATTGCCGCGATCTGTTTGAGCCTCGGCATCAACGGCTTCGGTTCGAACGGCACCTCATGGCAACGTGCCATCGGCATTTACGGCGGTTTGGTCGCCATGATCGGTCTGTCCATCAGCATCGACGGCGACAACGCAGGTTTCTGGCGCTCGCTCATTTTCCTCGTGATTGGCATGATTGCCTTTGGTTTTGGCACGCTTTATCTGCAGCGGCAAGGCGGTCCTTCGAGCGTGTTGACCGAGACGACGATGGAAATGAAGATGGTCCAGGGCGGGACAACGTACGGGCAGACCGTTCCGACCGAGCCTTTGCCCACGCCAGTCCGCTCAACGGACGATCTCAACGCCATCGACGGCGAGGAAGGTCCCTCGCCTGAGGAAGGCTTGGAGCCTGTGGCGGAGGTTGAGGTGAGCGAGCAAGAAGCCCCCGAACCCACGATTGCGCCCGAAGAAAGTGCAACGGAGACCACGGCCGTGGACGACATGATGGACCTCTTGATCGACGACGCGATGCGGGCGCGGCTTCACGTCGCCATCCGGAACACGCCACACGAAGGCTTCCGTCCAACGTTGAAGATCACCGAGCGTGGTGAAGTCATGCTCGAGTTTTTGCCAATTTGAGCACGGCCTTGTGCAGCGAGAATCGAGTGCTGGCCGCCCATGAATGGGGCGCATTCAACTGTTTAGGATGCTCGGGCCGGGATTCGAACCCGGGTCGTCGGAATGAAAATCCGAAATGATGGGCCGGGCTACACCACACGAGCTTAACCCGCCGACCGGAATCCCATTCATGAACGTTCGGCTTCGCGAGACCGACTCAAGCTTCCTCGGAGAAGGCCTCTGGGGTGAGGGATTCCCACCATCGCCAAGCCATCCATCCTGCCAGGAACACGGCGACCATGGCCACGGCCAGCAAAATTTCACGGTCGAGGATCCACTTGATGGCGTCGAGCGCGGCGCTGCCGTATTGGACCACGAGGACGATTTCTAGACCAAAGCGCAACCCTCGACTCGCCAAGCCGGCCAGCACAAAGGGTCGCATCTCCATCTTACCCATGCCTGCTGCCCACCCCATCACCTTGTACGGGATAGGGGTGAATCCTGCGATCAACACGCCAACCGTGCCGTGGCGCTCAAGCAACACTTCGAGCCGTGCGAGGTTCTTTTCCTGGCGAAAGCGAACAAGCAACGGCCGGCCCGCCCTCGCGCCGAGCCAGGCGCCCACGATGGCGCCGGCCACGCTGGTCAGGGTCGCGACCACCCAAATGCTGAGCAGGCGACTCGGGCCATCGGCAGCGGCCGCCATTGGGAGGATGAGCAAGTCAGGCGGTATTGGGTGAATGATGGCCTCGGTGAAGGTCAACAACGCCAAGCCGAGGAGTCCCGCGGCATCGGCCGCGTCGATGACCGCCTGCTCCCACGCCACAAGGCTGCGTTGACGCCCTCCCCCGTTAGGTCTTCGCAGGCGGGTGCTTCTTGGACGAGGGCTTCCAGCGTGGTCCATGAGCGAGGGTGCGGCAGGTGCGGTGCTCGACACCACGGCCTTGCTTCATTGGCCCCTCGATCGACTGCGGGGCGGGGTGTGCTGCGCCTCGCAACTCGACGAACTGGAGCGCCTCTCGCCAGCGCGTCGTATGCTGGTCGAAGCCGCGGATTTAGATTGGATGAACCCGAGCCCTGCGCAACTTGAGGCGGCGAAGGCGGCTGCTGCAGCCACGGGAGATTTGCCTCGTTTGTCAACGGTGGACCTCGAGGTCCTGGCGCTCGCATTGGGCCTGAAACGTGTGCTTGTCACGGACGATTATCGGCTCCAGAACGTGGCCATGCATGCAGGCCTAGAGGCACGTTCTCTGGCCACACGCGGCGCCCGCGAACGCTGGTCGTGGATCTGGCGTTGCACGGGTTGCGGCAAGGAACACAACGTCAGCACCAACGTCGAACGGAAACGTGACGGGCCGGGTCCAGAATGCGACGTGTGCGGAAGTCCGACGGTGATGAAACGCGCAAGGCGTTAGGGTCATTCTTCGGCTTGCTCGAGGGCCTCGACCTTGCGTGCAAGGTCGTCGGGGTTCATGCCGCTTGGGTCCAATCCCAAGGCTTTGGCACGTTCCACCAAGACGACGTCAGGGGTCATACCGCCCGCCTCAAGGTCAGCGATGGTTTGCGCTTCTTTCGGCAGCGATGTGGCCTCATGCAGTCCTTTCTGGAACTCACCCTTGCTTCGCCCAAGGGCGTTGGCCAGCTCGGGGAGCCGCCGTGCGCCAAAGAGCACGAAGAACACGACGATGATGATCAGGACCTCGGGGCCGCCGATGGACGCCATGTTGCTCAGGCCGGGGTGAGTGCTCGTTCGCTTCAAGCCTTCGTGTTGAAACCGCGCAAATTGGTCGAGACCGAGGGTGCATTGCATCGTGCCATTTCGGATGAACGCTTATCCCGTGAGACCGTTGATGAGCCGTCATGCTGGGCGACGTGTTCTCGTTCAACCTGTGGGCTTCGTTGGGGGCCTTTTTCCAGACCCTCTTCACCGACCCACAGACTGCCTTTGAGGTGTTTTTGACCTTCGTGTCCTACGTGTTCAATGCCATCACGATGGCCTTTGCCGTCATGGTGCTGCTCTTCTTGGCCGTACTGACCATCATCGGTTTGATCCCCAACCCGTTCCCTTGGATCATCTGAACCGTGTCACGTGCTGCTGCATCACCCGCCCGAAACGGGAGGGAGCAATGCAAGTTCAACACCGTCGCCGAGGACGGTGTCACGCTCTACCCGCTCGCCGTTGATGGCCAGCGCCATCCCCATGCTCAACCAATCCTCGAGCCCAAGGGAGACGGCGAGGGCACCTGCTGTGGTGCCTTGTTGGACGTCCTTGGTGTGATGGCGACCTCCAAGCCGTTCTGCAGCCGGCCCAAAAGCGAGGACATGGACGGTGATGGAGGTCATGGCCTGCGCTGGTGGCGCGGCTTGATAAACGCACTCGGGCATCAGGTTGCATGGTCCCAGCCCTGCACGCCATGGGTGTGTGGAAGGTCTACCCCAGCGGGGACGGTCGTGTCGATGCGGTCCGCGGAGTCGACCTGACGGTGCACGCGGGTGAGATGGTGGCCATCACGGGCCCTTCGGGCTGTGGGAAAACCTCGTTGCTCAACGTCCTCAGCGGACTCGATGCTCCCTCTGCAGGCACAGTGTTGGTGCAAGGGGATTCACTGTTTGATTTGGACGACGATCGCCGAACACGGCTTCGAGGCGAACGCTTGGGCTTCGTCTTTCAAGCCTTCAACCTCCTCCCAGTCTTGACCGCCACAGAAAACGTGGAAATTCCTCTTCTCCTCTCCGGACAGCCTGCCCATGACGTTCGGGCCAAAGCCCTCGATGCCTTGTCGTCGGTCGGTCTTGCCGACCGGGCCGATCATCTTCCAGCCATGCTCAGCGGTGGACAGCAGCAGCGTGTGGCGGTCGCCAGGGCGGTCGTGCACCGCCCGTCCATCGTCCTCTGCGATGAACCAACGGGAAACCTCGATTCGGCCACCAGCGACGAAGTGCTGGACCTCATGGCGGGATTGTGCCGCGATGAAGGCATGACCTTCCTGATCGTCACACACGACGATGCCGTGGCCGCCCGTTGTGACCGCATCCTCAGAATGCGCGACGGTCTCCTCCTCGGCGACGATGACGCCTCGGAGGAGGCGTGATGTCCGCCCTCACGCTTGGTTTGGCGGCGTTGGCCGGTGTGGTGTTCGGGTGCTGTGCCTTGCTCGGCCTGCGCGACCGCACCTGGTGGTCGTCGTCGTTGGTCGTCCTTGGGCCGGCCATTGACGCTGCTTTGACCGCGTGGGTGCTCGATTGGTTGGGCTTGGGGCCCGTTTTGACGGTGCTGGCGGCCGCCATGGTGGGGCTCGCCTCGTCGTTGTTCATCCCCGCCTTCCTTTGGCCACGCCGTGCTCTGGTGGCGAAATTGGCGCTCCGAAGCGTTCGTGCACGTCCAAAGCAAGCGGCCCTGTTGATCGTCGCTCTGATCGTGTCGTCCTCCATCGTCTCTTCTTCCTTGGTGATCGGGGACAGCCTCGACGCCACCGTTGAGCGTCAAGTCGATGCCGTATGGACGGAGACAGACGTGGTCCTGTCAGGCCGGGACCCTGCCACTGCTCAGCCAATTCTTCTCGACGCGTCCTT
Organism: Euryarchaeota archaeon UBA495; assembly: GCA_002496845.1. Lineage (GTDB taxonomy): Archaea > Thermoplasmatota > Poseidoniia > Poseidoniales > Poseidoniaceae > MGIIa-L3. The sequence continues at coordinate 34,755 of DALQ01000005.1, read as the reverse complement.
TGTCGACGCCGTTGCCGACCAAACCATGGCGCTGGTCGACGGTGATGGGCGTTCCATGTTTGACGGGGTTCGAAGCACTCGGGCGCTGACGGCAGCCGTTGAGGGGCCCACGGGCCGTGCGTTGCCTTCCGTGGGTTGGTACGCCCAGCAACCCGTTGGTGACCATCCCGATCCGTGGCCTCCTCTGCAAGCCTCCACCGGGTTGACCTACACCACGCTCGGACTGGTGTCCAACGCCACCGCGCGGCACGAGGCCGCCATCACAACCGAGATGGCCGAGGCGCTGGAAGTTGACGTCGGCGGGACCATCAACCTCAGTTGGACCATGGTCGAGGACGGGCGTTTGCTCCGGCACCGTGGCAACGTGCATGTGCATGCCGTGGTGCCCTCCGAGGATGGGGCCGCCATCGGAGGCCTTGGTCAACCCGCCCTCATGACGTCCATGTCGACCTTTGCAACCCTCGCCGGCGAGGGTTCGTCCTCCCTCCATCTCTCCGCATCGCAGCCCTACGAGGACCGCGACGGATGGGACGACGTCGAGGCACGCGTGGCGGACGTGATCGACGCAGCATGGACCGCGAAGATGGACGGCGTGGTGTTTGAAAATGCAGCAGGTTCCCTCGCCATCGCTCGCGAGACCGGCCTCGGGCGTTTGCAAGGTGGCCTCGTGGACGGCCTTCGTGACAACCTCAGCACCCTCGCGAGCGGCACGCGCATGTCGGAACTTGTGCAGGCGCCCGTGGAGATCCTTGAGATCAACGCGCATCGTACGCTGGTGCTCGCAGACGCCGATCTCACCGACCTTCAGTGGTCCTCAGGAACGCTGTGGCACGTTGGAGCAACAGGAGCGGGTTTCCAAGTCGGCGGTTCTGGAATGCCTGCACTTTGGCAAGTTCCCGACGGTGAGGTGATGGATGACCACGCCATCGTCGACGGGCGTGGTTGGTTTGGCCATCCTGGCGGGTTGCATCTGATGTGGTCAGCGCACCCTGATGAGGGCGCGTTGCGCGTCGCTGAGGAAGCGGTTCACGCCCTGCACGTTGCAGGCGACGAAGCCCTTGTGGTCGAAGGGAACCAGTCCGGGCTCTTCTTGGCCCGTTACCAGGCCAACGACGCCAGCATGGATGCAGAACGCGTCGTTCGGCATCCCCTCGACGTTGTTGTGCCTGATCCTCTCCTTTCTCTTGACCTCGAATCCGAGGACAACGGGTCCCTTCTGGTTCACATGGAAGGCCTGTTTGGTCGAACCGCCCACAGGGTCGTTTTCGACGAAGTCGGAGCGTCATCTTGGCCGGTGGCGGGTGTGCTGCCGCCTGCCGCAGAAGGGCCCGCTGACCCGGCTGCGGCCCAAGGTCCGGGCTGCGACGGCTTGACCGGTGCCGTGGACGGGCTCAATGCCAGCCTTGGTTGGTGCGGTGGCAGCGACCGCCTCGTTGCTTGGGACATGGCGCAGGGCGACGTGGTTGAACTTCGGCTCCCCAAAGCGGCTGAGATCGACGGCCTTGGTCGGGTTCCCGTGCTTTTCCTCGCCTCTGCTGGGGCAGACGGCGTCACGGTGGCCGAGGACGAAGTCGTCCTCAGCGGGGCCTTTGATGTGCTCAATTTGAGTGACGGGGACGAGGTTTGGGTGGCAGGAGCCGTGCCGTGGGCATGGGGGGACAGCCAACGCAGCCGTCTGAACGTGAGCGTGGACGGGGCAAGCATCAACTTGACCGGCGTGGAGGAATTGGAACACCTCATCCTCGGAGTGGTTCACCCTGAGACGGCCGTTCAACTCGCGGGAGCCTCGGAAGGCGACCGGTCGATGGTCGTCTTGCAACCAGAGGGGCTCTCTTACAACGCGCTTCTGGACGCCGTCGAAGCATGGTTCGATGAGGCCGCTACGCTGGAGAGCAGCGGCCTTCGCCTCACCCCAGTTCGGGTGGATGCCGCTGAGCAAGCCGAAGCATCCTCGGGTTTGTTGTCTGGCATGTTCCTGGTGTTTGGTGGATTCACCATCGCTGCAGGCGTGCTTCTGGCGGTGACCGTGGTCGTGCTTCTGGCAGAGGCTCGCCGTCGTGAACTGGCCACCCTCCGAGCGGTGGGCATGACGCGTTCTGATGCACGCAGTGCAGCCCTGATGGAAGGCCTCGTGCTCGCGGTGGTGTCGGGCTTGACCGGCGGTGTGCTGGGCGTGTTCCTCGGTCGCGTCGTCGCTCTAGGGTTCACGTCGGCGTTCAGCGCCGTGGGAGCTTCCACGTTCACCTTCGCTTGGTCATGGTCTTCGGTCCTCGCGGGGGCCGTGTGGGGGACAATCATTGCTGTGACCACCCTTGGAGCCTCTGCGCAATGGTCCAGCCGTCTTGACGTGCTTCATGCGCTTCGTGGCGTTCGCACCCGCCTTCCCGAAGCCCTTCCTTGGCCGGTGTTTGTGGCGGTGGCTGCCGCGCTCGGTCTTTCCGGGGTGTCCGCCTTATCGCTCCTGTTTGGTGGGGTTGACGCCCCCTTCGCCCGCTTGCGTTGGTTGCTCATCGGCGACGGACTCATTGTAGCCCTGAGTCTGGTGGTGTTTTGGATCGTGCCTGCCCTTCGTGCAGGAGGACAGTCCGATGCCATGGCTCGCCTTCGAACGGCTCCGTCACGGTCTTGTGGCGGTGCGGCTTTGGGCCTCCTCGTGTGGTCCTGGTGGCCGGAATCCTTGGACCCGATTCGTGCTTCGACGGCCTTTGACGAAATCAGCATGCTCGTCTTGGGGCTTGTTCAGGTCCTCGCGGCCGTCATTGTCCTCGTCACCGTTGTGCCTCGTGCCTTGCGTGCGTTGGCCGCTCGTGGCCGTCGCCCACGCCTTGTGGGGCGGCTCGCGCTCGCCCATCCCGTGGCCCAGCCCTTGCGCACGGCCGTGGTGATGTCCATGTTTGCCGTGACCGTCTTTGCCGTGGTGGTTTTGGGCGGCTACACCAGTTCATTCGCTTCGGTGTCAGGAGATTTCGTGCAGGAATCAGAAGGTGAGTTCGAAATCCTCCTGACCGGCAGCCGTGCGGCTCCTGTCGACATCGAACGCGACCCAACCTCGTGGGGATTATCGGCTGCGCAAGCAGAGCGGATCGACGCTGTGGCCCCGGTGTCACGGGCAGTGGTGCTGCTCGATGACGGCCAAACTTCGCCGGTCCCGTACGTGCTGCGGGGCGCAGACGACGCTTTTGCCGAGCACGGTGGGCTGCCGCTCTACCTTTGGGACACAGAATTAGGGGAGACGGAGGCCGAGGTGTGGCAACGGGTGCTGTCCGATGATGGCTTGGTGATCGTTGACGCTTCTTTTGGCCTTGAGGCCACCACCGACGGTGCTGCAGTTGGCGTGCTTCCTCTGAAACTTGGTCAAGAATTTGATGTGATCGCGCCTTCAGATCCCGGTACGGCGAAACCGGTCCGTGTGGCTGGCTTCTTGGCCCAATCTTCGCTTGCGTTTTCTCCAGGTGTATGGGCCAACGGTACCCTCGTCGAAGAGCGCTACGATGGCGTCACAACGCGGGTGTATGTTTCGGTGGTTTCTGATCCACCAACCTTCGCCGACGACCCGACCGATGTCGACGTCCCTCCCGGGAAAACCGCAAGCGAACGCCGTGCGGCTGCGGGCGTTTCGCTGGCCATCGACGAGGCCTTGGCTGATGACGGCGTTCTGGTTCGCTTGATCGTGGACGAGATCCTCCTCGTTCAGGGGCTTGTTCTCGCCATTTTGGCCATCTTCCAGGCCTACCTTGCGCTCGGCCTCGGTGTGGGTCTCCTTGGCATTGGCGTGGTCACCGCACGGGCGGTGAGGGATCGGACCCACGTCATCGGGCTTCTCCGGGCCGTCGGGGTGTCAAGAAAGGATGTTGGCCGCAGCCTTGCGGGCGAAGTGGCGTGGACCGGTGGACTTGGGTTGGCCGTTGGGGTTGGCGTAGGCATGATGTTTCACGTTCGACTGCATGCGGCGCTTTGGGCAGATCAAGGTGCAGAATTGGCCCTTCCTTGGGGGAGTGCAGCGACGGTGTTGATCGGCGGTGCGGCCCTCGTCAGCTTGGCCGTATTCTGGCCCATCCGTGCCGCCATGCGCATCGCCCCAGCGGAAGCCCTTCGTTCACTGGAATGATTGAGTAAATGCTTCGCAGTACTGCGAAAGAAATGATTTTTCCACCGTCCCATAGTATATATACGGCGCAAGTCGTGCTGGCTTTTAGCCACATTGTGGAGGGACCCAAATGCGAAACATGACCACCATGCTTCTCGTGACGCTGCTGCTTGTCAGCCTGCTCGCGGGAATTCCAACCAACGAACTTGAAACTGAAGATGCCATCGAACAAACCAGCGCTCGCTCGGGCGCGGACGTCGACATCCTCGGCATCACCGAACCGTCTGAAACGAGCTGTACGTCGGCAGGTTGCCGCGACGAGATGCTCGTTGGCGAGACCACCACCTTTGAGGCGGTCATGAAGAACATCGGGTCTGGTGACGTGACCGACATGACCTACTCGTTGGACATCTATCTGACGGACTCGTCCCGCACCCGCGGGCCCATTGCAAAGGACGCCTCTGGACAGGACCTTTCGTGGACCAACGAAGTCGCGGTCTGCGACGACGCGGTTTCCTGCGACGAGACCTCCTTCGCCGCCAACACGATCTACTCTGGCGGAGCCGCCACCCTCACCACCTTGGGTGCCGACATCTCCTGGACGCCCAGCGTCGGTGAGTACCTCGTTGTCCTGAGCATCGACTCCGACCAAGACAGCGATCCCGCGAACGACGAGGAAGACATCTACGTCATCGTCCGCGATTACAGCGACGTTGAGGTCGACCTGTGCTGGTTGGACCCGACCGACACCACCGCGTGCTTGGAAGGCGACGCTGCCATTGGCACCGACACCGACCCTCGCGACTTCATGCTCAGCGTGACCGCTGAAGGAAGTCAGGAGTTCAATCCCCGTGAAGTGAACGTCAGCATCGCGTTCGAAGGCCTGTCCTCGGCCAGCGCTGGCGGCCTCACCCTCGCTGATGGCGATGAGTGGGTCGTCGTGGCCGGCAGCCCCCAGACCGTCGAAGTGTCCCGTAACGCCACGACCGACCAAAGCACCGACGCCTCCCGCGCAGTGTTGGCCTACCAAACGGCATGGACGATGACCGGAACGGTCGTTCCTGACGACGGATACTACAGCATCGAGGCTCGCGTCCTTGACCACACCCTCTACGGTCAAGACTCGGCCTGTGCAGAATCCTGGCTCGACGATCCTACCGCTGACCCACCCGTTGAGCTGACCAGCAACAACTTCTGTGAGTACCTTGAGACCAACGACGACTACTCGCGCACCGACTCGGACGACATCTATGGCTCGAGCCGCCTTTTCCACGACATCCGCCTTCAGACGCTCAGCGTGGCCCAAGGCTACAGCGCTGACGGCTCCGGCGAGCCGACCTCCATCATCCAAGACGGCATGGACCTCGACCTGCGCGTGGGCACCACCCTCCTCCACGCGAACGTGGGTCACTTTGGTTCCGACGTCAACAAGATGGTTGACTGGAACGTTGTGTTCACCGTCACCGACCCCGATGGCGTTGAAACCACCTACACTCAGGACGACTGCCCAACCGGGCTCGCCCCCTCCTACAACCACAAGCTCTTGGGCACCTTTGGTGGCCAAGGCACGCCCCAAGAGGCCGACGTCTTCGGCTCGGCCTGTGTGATGCTGAACAACGACGCCGCTCTGAGCGTTGGCGAGTACAAGTTCGAGGCCGACCTCACTTTCCTTGGCGTCTGGGAAGACGACAAGCTTGCGACCTGCAGCACCGACCCTGTCTCTGGTGAGATCACCAACTGCGACGAAAAGGCGTCGAACAACCGCAAGGTGATGACGCTTGACGTGGTCAACAACCAGCCCAGCGTCCTTTCGATGACGATGTTCAACACCGGCGACCTCGTGGTGTCCCAAGAGGCTCCGCTCGAGTTTGACGTGCTTGCCTTTGACGTGGACTGCGTGGCCGGCGACTGCCTCTCCTACGCTTGGACCATCAACGACGTCGAACTCGGCATGTGCGGTGGCGTGGGAGCCTTGGGCGCCCAGTGCACCTTCCAAATCCTGCCTGAGCACATGCCCAACCCACGTGTGGCCGTGACGGTCACCGACGACAACGGCGCATCGACCTCGGAATACATGGATTTCACCATCTGGAACGACGTGACCGCCGAAGCGACGGCCGCTGACAGCGGCGTCACCGTGGCGTACAACTTGCAATACGCGAGCATCACTCCGTTCACGATCACCGCAACGGACGCGGACACCAGCAGCTACAGCGGCATGGAACTCCCCGGATACACCGGAGCCTACGATGCTGTTGCGGCCATTGACTTCGCGCCCGTGACCTCCTTCGAGGCCAGCGGTGTGCTCAGCCACGGCATGACCTTCACCGTTCCAAAGACCCTCATCGAGGCCGGAACCGGTGTCGAGGGCAGCATCTGGTTCAACCAAGGCAGCCTCTACCAACTCGTTGACGGCACTCCTGCCGACAGCGCCACCGACCCGACCGTGTCTGAATTCACCTGGGACCTCCCAGCAAACCAGAACACCCTGACGGCGGGCACCTTCGTGCTCTTTGGCGGCGAACTTGAGGCGGCCATGCCCCCCAGCGCTGGCATCCAAGGATTCTCCGCGGCTGCGGGCGAAGGCGGCACCCTCGTCATGAACTGGGACGTTACCGCTCAGATGTCGTTGGGCGAGCGCTTCATCATGGAAATCTGTGACGCCGCGAATGACGCATCCTGTGTGAACGCTGTGGTCAAGGACTTCACCTCCGAGGTCAAGACCTACACCCACCCCGGCATCTCGACCACCCACGGCACGAACTACACCGTGACCGTTGAGGTCTGCAACGACGCTGGATGCAACACTCAGATCGGCCTTGGCTACGTCATCGCTGACAAGGAAGTCGACGGCGACGGCATGATGACCAACCTCATCGCGCAATCCAGCGCTGACGGTACCATGTGGACCATGACCTGGACCACCTCCGGTGACACCTCGGACATCACCAGCTGGCGCGTCTGCTACAGCACCAACAATGTCGCAACTGCCATCGAGAAGACCGGCAGCAAGTGCACCGACGTGGCCTCCGGAACGGCGACCACGGTCGACGTCATGCAGCCCACCTTCACCGGTACGGAAACCTACTACTTCGTGGGCGTGGCCGTGGACGACCTCGGCAACGACCGTCTGGCTTCCGACGTGCCCACCGAAGTGTACTACAAGCGCGACGCTGACTTCACCAACAACGACGACGGCAACGGAACCGTTGGCGAAGACGTCAGCGGCGAAAGCGAATTGCCCAGCTGGACCCTGCCCGCCATCGGCGGCGTGGTGGTCGCAGCGATCGTCGTTGGTGCGATCATCGTCACCCGCGGTGGCGGTGGCGGCGACGGCGACAAAGATTGGGACTACTGATTCCAACCCGCGCTCGAGCCTCGGCTCTGAGCGCCGCTGTGGCGGCGTTCAGCACGGTTCATCCGTGCTGGGCGCCTTCCCGGGTGCTGACTTGTGCACGGGGACGTTCATGAATGGAGGTCCAACCCTCAACATCGGGTGCCTTAGGGGCCCATCGCAGCACCAGGGCCGATGAGATTGGATCGGAACCCAGAGGCGCTCTCCTGAGCGTCAAGGGCACGCCCCTGAGCGTTGAGCTGGTGGGAATGATCACCGGCTTGTTCAGCACCTCCCTCGTGTTCGTTGGCTCCTTGGCGTCGGTCGCCAAGAGGGTCTGATCTTCACGGCAAACGTGGGCGATTCTAAGCCCGAAAGTGAGCCGGATTGTCTGGTGTAAGAATTTCACCGTCCTTTTTGGGAAGAATGCACCGTCTGGACCTGTCAACAATCCGACAACCGCAACGAAGTCGAGGGCTTCTGGAAGCCTCTTGGCGGGACCTCGATTTAACAAAAAGTACGTACCAATGAAGTGCAAACATGTCCGCAGGCTATCGGTTCTGCAAGGTGGTGCAAAAAGGTCGTTCAAAGATCATGTACCCCAATGCCTATAACCGATACAGAACCTCAGATGCAATGCATACAGTCCGTATGGGGTGAATGACTATGTTGGGAATGACGAACAAGAAGAAGACCGCTATGGGTGGCATCGGCATCGCCGTGCTGCTCACACTGCTGATGGCCCTGACTCCAATGTCAGGTCTCGTGGGTAACCCCCTCGACGACAGTGTTCTGGCGGCAGAGCAAAACCAGGTTGCCGAAGACGATGTCTTCGCGCAGCCCGAGAAACTGGAACCTGTGGAGTTCGACTTCGCTGATGGCAGCGAAGTTCTGGGCGCCCGAGACGCGAACATGAAGACCTTCCGCAACGCGGACGGAACCTTCACGCAGATGATCTCGGATGCTCCGCTCCACTACGACAACGATGGCACCTGGAGTGACATCGACCTCAACCTGAAGGCCACGGCCTTCGGCTGGGAAGTCGTTGAGAACACCTTCAACTCGGCGTTCGCCGCCGAAGTTGCCAACGGTGTCGTGATTCAGCCCAACGAGTGGGTCGACCCGGTCATGACCGGTCTCAACCCCACCCTCGTGGTGATGGACGAATCCGGTACCAGCCACACCCCCTTCGAGGCGCCTCCCGCGACCTCTGAAGTGAGCGTGGGCGGCAACACCATCCGCTACCCCCTCGCAGAAGGATTCGACCTCGACTACGAAGTCAACACCTTCCAGGTGAAGCAGAACCTCGTGATCCGCGAGCGCCCCATCCTCGATGAGGGCGCCCACTGGTTCGGCTTCTCCGAGGCCCTCCGCCTCCCCGCAGGCTACGCCCTCTACAGCGGCGAGATGATGGTTGGTTCGGACCTTGTCCAAACCGACGGCCACCTCGAGATCCGCAACATGGAGACCGGCGAGCTTTACGCGGAAATCCCCGCGCCCATGGTCATCGAGCCTGGTGTGGAAGAGCCCTACTTCGGGACCTTCTTCGTCATGACTCAAGGCCCCATGGTCTTCCTGACCACCGCGGTCGAGACCTCGTGGCTCATGGACGACGAGCGTGCGTTCCCTCTCGCGCTTGACCCAACCCTGAGCGTGTACAGCGCAGGCGGCGGGTACTGTTACGTGTCCTACAACAACTGCTACAACAGCAACTACCGATACATGTACCACAACTCGTACAACGGAAAGTCCAGCAGCACCTTCCGTCCTTACTACTTCTACACCCCTTGGCACAAGTTCACCTTCACCAGCAGCAACGCCCTCCCAACTGGCGCATCTGTTGACAAGATCGAGTACAAGGAATACGTCAGCTACCACTACTCCTACCTCTCCAACAGCAAGATTGACTTCGAGGTCAAGGTGATGGAAGACTGCGGTACGACGCGTCCCGCAACCTCCGCCACCGGTACCGCACCCAGCAGCGGCTACTACTACTACCAAACCTACAGCGGCTACTCCATGAGCAGCCCCTCCTGCAGCGGTGCAATCAGCACCTCTTACCTCACGTCTGGATACGGCGGCACCGCCCAGAAGGCGATGATCATCTCCTCCGTCCACACCGATGGTGTTGAGATGAACGAGAACGACCACGGCACCGGTTGGAAGACTGCCACCTTCTGCGACTCCTCTGGAAGCGTGTCCTGCTCGTCTTCGACGCAAGCAGGTTACATCTGGTCCGCGCTGAACGGCACGTCCACCATTGGTATGTCGAAGAGTTTCGACAACTCCGGCATCGCCACCACGGGTACGAACTCCAACACCCGCCAGTACGTGTACACCTACGCCTACACCAGCGGTTCCTCGAACAACTACATCGCCCTGACCTACTCGGGCGGTACCGACTCGGACGCCCCGACCGCCACCTTCGGCGAGTACGACGGCATCACGTCCTACATCGAGGGTGAGCGCACCTTCTTCATCGAGCTGACCGACTCCTCCGGAATCGACACCACCAGCGGCAACGAGCCGACCCTGTACTACGCCGTGAACAACGGTTCCTACACCTCGGTCGCCGCAACGACGATCGGCACCTGCAGCACGTCCAGCCCCGCCTGCCAGTTCAGCGCACAAACCGCTGACATCACCGCTGGTGACTACGTCACCTACTACTGGTGGTACCAGGACCTGAACGTTGACAGCACCGGCGCGTCCGACCCCAACGAAGGCTACACGCCTGCCCTGACCGGGTCCCAGACCACGCCAACGCCGTTCTACTTCTTCGTCGACGACGTCAACAACGCTGGCGATGCGAAGAAGATGGTTCAGCTGACCACCAAGGTTCACGCTGGCTCTCAGTTCAACCCCACCGGTTTCCTTGACCGCCAGATGAGCTACTTCGACCAGAGCGAGGAGTACTACTTCGAGTTCGACACGTCCAACTGTGGTACGGGTTCCTCGGCTTGTTTCTACACAGGAAGCTCCAACTCGAACTACTTCTACAACAACTGGATCGTCCAGTGGCAGACCTCCACCTACCCGGCCACCTCCTCGTACAACACGGGCGGTTCCAGCCCCGGTAAGGTCTACCTCGACGATGACAACGGCGGCTTCCTGAGCATCTCCGCTGACGACGGCCCCGGAATGAACCTCGTCTTCCTGTGGGACGGCGACGAGTTCGCGATGGTCGGTATCGGCGACGAAACCGGCATCGAGGAGCCTCTCGCTGGCGGCAGCTCTGCCCCCAGCGTCTCCAGCTACGGTTACACCAACGCGTACCGCTACGTTGTCCCCGGTGACATCACCGGTGAATTCGCCGGCTACTCGTGGAACGCCACCTACTCCAGCACCGGACAGAACGTGGTGTGCACCGGTACCAACGGTTGGACGCACTTCCTGCGCTCTTCCTCCGGTTCCCCAAGCTGTTCCTCTGGCTACTACTACACCTACAACACGAACTACAAGTGGAACGGATTCGCTCTCGGATCCGGCTACTACGGTCGCATGGGATCCGGCGGCGCCGTCACCTACGACGTGATGAAGATCGCACCCGAGCCCGACACCTTCGCCCCAACGATCACTCACACCGACCTTGCTGATTCCTACGCTCGCACGCGCACCGTGACGGCGACCATCGGCGACGCGGGTTCCCCGCCGTCCGGTCTCAACGTCAGCACCTCTGCTGGTACGGGCCCGACCCTCTACTACAGCGTCAACAACGGCACCACGACCTCTGCGGCCATGGCGCCTGTTGGCAAGACGCGCGCACAGTGTGTGATGGCAAACTGCGACTGGTCCGCTGACATCGCTGACCTGAACACCACGGACTACGTTTCGTACTACATCACCGCCGAAGACGTTTCAGCCGATGTGACCAGCCCCAACTCCGTCCAGACGACGGCAGCGGCCTTCGAAGTTGGCGACCCCAACAAGATGTTCATCGTTGAATGGCACGACATGGGCTACACCAACTCGTACCTCTGCACCTACCAGGTCGTCTTCTACGACGTCACCAACGAATTCGAGTTCAAGTACGACACCGGCTGCCAGGTCTACGTTGACTACTCCGCTACGGGGTACCAAGACCAGACCCGCGCCAAGGGTGAAACCCTGCAGAAGGGCACCGGGTGGCTCTACGGATCCAACCCCTTCACCGCGAACTACCGCATGCACACCTCTTCGACCAGCCACGGTCACGAGAGCTTCGCACCCGGCCTGACCGAAATCAAGAACTTCGACACGGCCATCAGCGGCAGCAGCAGCGGTACGCCCTACGGCTACTACTGTGCGTACAGCTACTACTGGAACACGTACAAGAACAGCTGCAACGCCAACATCGACATGCCCGATGACTTCGACTTCGAATACTTCGGCACCCTCTACGAAGGCAGCGATTCTAACGACCGCATCCGCCTTGGTCGCCAGGGCTACATGTACTTCATCGACAACGGCGCCACCAGCCTCGAGCGCGGCGTCTCCACGTGGAGCAGCAACTTCCCGAACATGCCATACTCTGGCAACGTCGCGTCCCGCGCCGGGACGATCGCACCATGGTGGGGCTACTACACCTCCTACTACTGCTACGACAACTCGGCCCTCGACTGCAGCGTCCGCTACCGCACCATGCCGTACAACGGCAAGGGTACGGACGTTGACAGCGACATCACGTCCGACACCACGTGGGACCTCGATGACAGCCCGATTCGCATCAACCCCAGCAACGACTACCTGTCCATCTCTGCTGACCTCACCATCGAGGCCGGCGTGGTGGTGCAGGTGGCCTCCGGCAAGGGCATCTCCTTTGACGGCAGCTGCGATGAGATGACGATCAACGGCAACTCCGCGAACCCTGTCCTCTTCGAAGGACAGGCCGGCAACGACTGGAAGGGCATGGCGTTCACCGCCGCTTGCGCGACCGGTACCGACGACCGCCACGTGTTCTCTCACGTCAACTTCGCCAACACCACCGACGCAGCGATTGCTGCGGGCAGCCGACACGGCAGCGCCCCAAGCACAAACGCGAACGTTGGTAACTTCACGATGAACGACGTGACCTTCACGAACGTCGCTGCGGCCTTCGAGCACGGCTCTGGCCAAGGCACGGTCGTCGAGATGACGAACTTCGCCGTCGACGGTGCTGACGATGCGTGTTTCAACTTCGCTGAGAACACCGTCGCCATCCTGCGCGAAGGTTCCATGAAGAACTGCAACACCAACGGTCAGTCGTGGGGTGGAGCGATCGTCAACTACCCAGGTTCCACCGCGGGTAGCCTCTTCGTCGAGAACGTGACGGTCACGAACTCCTACGTGAACTTCATCGACGTCGACCTCCAAGACGTGACGGTCTCCAACGTGAGTGTCAGCAACTCTGCCAGCCAAACCGGTGTGGCCATTGATGCCATGCACGGCACCGATGCCGATGTGCACCTGCACAACGTCACCGTTCCTGACTACGCCAACAGCGGTTTCAACGCCGTCTCGAGCATTCACATGGACGACGTCGACTTCGGCAGCGCCGACCTGTGGATTCACCCCAATGGCTGGGGTTCCTCGACCATTGGCCCCGTCGGTGACGACGCGGTCATGATGAACGTTGATGCCGGTGACATTACGATGCAGCGCATCCACTTCGGTGTCTTTGAGGGCATCACGGCGGAAGATGTGTCGATCTCCGGCACGACGACCCACACCGACACGGAAGTCTGGAAGAACCTCGACATTGGGGACTTCACCATCAACGGTGGTGCATGGTCGCTCATCCTCGAGAACGCCGACATCGCGCGCTTGTACAGTTTCTCGACCTCCGCGACGAACACCATCATCATGGAGCAAGGGTCCAGCATCGATCACGATGATTCGAGCGTTGACGCTGTCTACGGCCGAAACTCCCACATCACCTTGGTGTCGGTTGAGGTCACCTCGTCCGACATCGACGGCACCAGCAACTACGTGGCCAAGGCATCCTCGAACAGCGACATTGTCCTCATCGACGTCTCCTACGACGACGGAACGGGCGCTGCTGACTGCGCGGACGCCAACGGAGACACCTCCAACTGCGACGTGGACGTTTCGTCCTCTGCGACCGTCTGGTACGGTGGCCTCGCACAGGTGTCCCTCTACCGTGAAGCCCTCATCGGCGGAGCGGTGACCAAGGTCTACAAGTCCGGGCACAGCGTTCGGACGACCGTGATGGACACCTCGAGCAACCCGGCTGCCCCTCTCTTTGAGGTCGGCACCGCCGTGACGGACTCGAGCGGTACCGCAAATGCTTGGGTCATCTCTGGTGACTCTGACTCCAACACCTACGGCGATCACAACATCTTCGGATGGGGTGCAGCCGGTCAGAACGAGACCGTTGTGACCTCGGCATGGTACCCAAGCACTGGTTTCGGCTACGGCGACCAGATCGAGTTGCTCCTGCAACCCGCTCCGATCAACTTTGACCAGCCCAACATGGACTGCACCTGGATGTCCAACAACCAGACCTTCCAGGGCGCAGAGTCCAGCCCCGGCGTCTATGTCTTCGACAGCTTCCCCATGACGCTCTCGGCTGACCTGGACATCGACGGCTGCACCCTCGTCATGATGGGTTCCGTCATGACGGTCGATGCCACGGCGACGAGCAGCCCAGTGCTGACCATCAGCAACGGTGGTACGCTCTTGGTGAACGTTTCCGCGGACACCGGTGGCAAGGGTACCATCAAGGCCCAGAGCGCGTCCTATGGCGTGCGCATGAACGTGGCCGACGGTACGCTCTCTGTGGCCGGTGGTATCGTGAAGGACCTGCATCAGGACTCCTCCACGATGTCTGCCCTGTACATCGGCAGCGACGGTTCGCTTGTGCTCACTGAGTCTGCTGAGATCTACGGCGCTCAGGCGTCGAACGACGACATGGCCACGGTCAAGATTGACCGCGGAAGCGTCAGCATCAGCGACTCGACGATCATCAACACCGGCAACACCGGTACGGCTCTGTGGATTGAGGGCTCCTCTGCCTCCATTGACAACATCGTTGTCAAGAACGGCGCAGTGGGCATCATGTCCAAGAACGCGGCTCCGTCCATTGACGGGTTCACCTCCACCGACAACACGGTGGGTGTGGACATGGAAGGCGGCATGAGCCTGCCCACCATCTACCGCTCCCCGAGCCTCGCCGGTCAGTCCCGCGGATGGACCACCTACGACATTGACCTGTCCGCCTTCATCGGCAACAGCGATTACTTGCAGGTCGGTGCGAACTCGATCTACGCCGGTGGAAACGCCCACCCGTCCTACAACTACTTCACCAGCAAGTACTACTTCATCACCGACCGATACCGCGTTGAGTTGACCGACAACAACGGCAACTCCTGGAACATCAGTGCCGGTGACACGGGTTACTACCCCTACAGTTCGAGCGACCCCAACGAGGGCGTCGGCGACGTCGGCACCTACGCTGGCGGTAGCGGTGGTGTGCCTCAGTGGGACTGCAACTACTACGGCGTTGACTACGGTCCCAACCGAGTCGGTAACACCGGTTACTACGGCTACGGCCAGACCGGTGTGTACTGGTACTTCACCGGCCAGAGCGGTTCCTACCCCAACTACTACAACAAGCCGGCTCAGTTCGGTTTCGCTTGGGAGAACATTGACGGCGTGACCCCCACGGGATCCTACGCGTACTACCCCTACCACTACTGGGGCTTCGCCACCTACTCCTGGCAAGGATGGAGCGGTGTCCTCACCCCGCCCGAGGGCCTCGTTGGAAACTACAACTACAACATCTGCCTTGACTACGCTTACTCGTACTACATGAACAGCGGTCAGGGTGCTCGCGTGACCTTCCCAATCGTGGACATCTCGCACAGCAACCTCACCACTGCTACCTTGTGGATTGACGTGCTGCACAACCGTGCGAACAACTACCAAGACCGCTATGAATTCGTGGCCCGCGCTGGAGACGATCCCGCGGACCTTGGCGACTACAAGCGTGAGTCCGGAACCCCCTTGTTCAAGGACGGCACCATCAACGGTGCTGACGTTGGTGTGGAAATCGGCGGCGACTTCGCTGCCGGCCACCTCGACACCGTCGAGATCAACAGCCCCAACGACGCAGGTATCATGGTGACTGGCTCGACCATCGCCAGCGCTGATGCTGTGACCGTCAACGGCGGTGACTACGGCGTGCTTGTTGGCAACGGTGCTGCTGGCGGCATGGACCTGCTGAACATGGACCTGGATTCCCAGACCGTGGCAGGTGCGTACTACCTCAAGGACTTCGGCGGCGATTTCACTGGCACTGTGAGCAACAGCGCTGGTGCAGCCATGAAGTTCGGTCCCAGCACCACCAAGGACTTGAGCTACGATACCGTTGATTTCAGCGGCAACAACATTGGCTTCGACCTTGCAGGTTCCGGTGGCTTCACCTTCGTTGACTCAACGATGGGCAGCACTTCGAACGACTTCAAGATCAGCGGCTCGTCCGTGGTCGACTACATCGAAGGAACCGTTGACACCACGAGCGTGGACGTGACGGGCTCTGGCGAATTCAACCGAATGCGCCAACTCGACGTGACCATGACCGCCGACCAAAACGACGGCAACGGTGCCGTTGGTGTGTCGGATGTCGACGTCGTGCTCCGCAGTCCGGAAGGTGCTACGGCTTCCTCCGGTTCCACGGATTCGACCGGTGTCGTGCAGGACATGACCTTCACGTCGATCGTGGTCGACGCTGCTGGTAGCCACACCCAGGACCTCAACGGATACACCGTGTCCTCTGTGGCCAAGGTGGCCTACTCGTGGTCCAACTCTGGATCCAAGGTCGCTGACTTCCGATACGTCGAAGCCGGTGTGACCCTGACGGATGCGAGCGGCAACGCTGAGACGGTGGAACTCATTGACCAGTTCGACCACCGCGTCTGCTACTACTTCCAGTCGGCCAGCTACAACTACCTCAACCGCTGTGCAAACGGCTGGTCCTCGACCAGCGGTTCGCGCACCTACGACAACGGAATGGTGGAGTACGGTTACTACTACGGCTCCGTCGACGGTGCCGACTTTACCGGCGATGCCGTGATGATCGACAGCCCGGTGTTCTACCTCGGTGGCGACACCTACGACTGGAACGGCACCACGATGATCGTGACCGGTTCCTACGCGTCGAACGACATCACCCGGTTCTACCCACGGTACAACCAGGAAGTGAACGTGTACATGCATGACGCTACGATGACTGGCCTGTCCCTGAACGACGAAGGAGAACTCGCTGGAATCAACTTCGGTTACCAGTACTACTCCATGAACTTGGACGTGAACAACACGGAATTCAACGGCATTGCCTCCATTGTGGGCGCCATTGGCTACGGTTACTACAGCGACTACGAACTGAAGATGTTCAACATCCGCAACTCGACCATCTCCCACTACAAGGGCTGGTCCCCGCTGAACAACGCGATTCAGGTCCAGGACATGTGCATGCGCATCAACGGCGGTGAAGGCAACATCATCGAGAACAACACGTTCATCGATTGTGCGGTCGGCATCGAACTGCTGCGATCTCCTTACTACTGGAGCCACAGCAGCAACGAAATCGGAGCGGACAACATCACCATCCAGAACAACGTGTTCGAGGACGGTGGCGAAATCTCCGACATCCGTTTCTACCCGCAATCCAGCGTGGACAACGGCAAGGTGCTCGACAACGTGTTGAACAACACGATGGGCAAGGACTCCGCCATCTCGGCTTGGGACAGCTCCATCAAGAGCCTGACGATCTCAGGAAACACCATCCGCGGCTTCGCCGAGGACGGCATCTACCTGAACGGCATCCCAGGCTACGAAGTGAGCGACAACGAGATCTTCGGACCTGGTGAAGATTCCGCGGGTATCTACGCAAACGGTGGATACGGCGACATCATGGACAACACCGTCGTCGATTCCGACACGGGCATCCTGATGTCCGAAGCCACGCAACCCGTGGGTCAGACCACCGAACTGTGTGCTATCTCTGGAAACTACGGCTACAGCGACAGCTGCACCTTCAACTTCGCTGGCAACGGCTCGACCCTTGTCATCGACATGAGTACCGACAGCTGGGGTTACGAGATCTCCCTTGAGATCACCAAGCCCGACGGCACCAAGGACACCTGGAGCACCTACACCTTCAGTTCCAACACGGGATACAATCCTCTGACCACCTACACGGACGCTGGTACCTACAGCATCGACGTCTCCGACAGCTGGGGTGACGGCGGCATCACCTTGTCCGCTTACTACACCTCTGCGGTCAGTGGTGTTGCGGGTCCAGTGATCAGCGGCAACGACGTGTCGATGTCGCCCGGCTCAACGTCGATTTCGACCGTTGGTATCCTCTTGGAGGACTGCACCGGTACGAGCATCAATTTGGCTGACAACTTCGTTGCCATGCCAACCGATGCCATTGTGGTGGACGGCTGTGACATGACGGACGAGAACTCCGAAATCCTTGGTGGCGACCTGGTCAGCACCACGGGCATCGTCTCGACCAACGGGGACTCTGTGACCCTCAGCGGCACGGACGTCTCTGGATTCGACACCGGTGTGGAATCCGACAGCGGTACCCTCAACATCCAAGACAACGCGACGATTGCCGGTGGCAGCGAAGGCGTTTGGGCCTACGACACGCAGTTGATGATCAACTACGCCGAACTTGACGGCGGCACCTCTGGTGTCGGTCTCTTGCTCGAAGACAGCGGAGAGGCTCTGATGTACTGCGTCGACCTCGAAGGCGAAGGTGGCATGGACATCTACAACACGGACTTCCGTTACAACATGGGCGACGTCAACGCCGAGTACGCGATCTTTGTGTCGGACTCGGTCGGCAAGGTCGAGAACCTGACCTGGACCTCCTCGGTCGTCACTCAGATTGAGTTGTTCCAGGGCGCGATGGTGACTTCCATCGGCCAGGACCTGACCCCGTCCAAGCTTGTTGTGCCAACGGGCACGATGATCGACGAGGCCAACCTCCTCGACATCAACGCTGAACACCTGAACGCACCCGTCACCAAGGAAGTCGGCGTCTCCATCGTGAGCACCGACGGTCTCCGTGCGGCTTACATCTCGCCGGACTTCCAGTCCGACGCGATGGCCGTTGACGGCGACAACGGGGACTGGGTTGGCGCTGAGCTGAACCCATCCGACGACGCGATGCCTGGTGAGTTGACCGAGAACTTCTACGTGACCTACACGGAGAACGACGACCTGTACGTGGCCATCGATGGCCTCGACTTGTCCACCTCGGACCTCTTGCTCTACTTCGACGTGACCGGCGGCGGTTCCGACGAAGGGTACGACTACGGCGCCACCGGTGCCCACGACCTGCCCTTCGAGGCTGACTTCGTCTACTGGGCTGAGTCGGACGCGAGCAACGACCTCTACGCATACGGCTTCCTTGGCTGGGGCGTGACGTCCTTGTCCGCTGACAACGTCGATGCTGACTTCTCTGGCGACTTCGCCGAGATCATGGTGCCCTTCAGCCGCCTCGGCGGCATGCCGAGCTCCGTGCGCATGATTGCCGTCGTCCAAGGCGACAGCAGTGCCGACGTGACCGAGGTCTACCCAGACCAGGCCATGGACAGCAGCACGACGCTCCAGGACTTCAGCGAGTACTACACCGTGGTGCTCGGCGCGAACAACCTGCCAACCGGTGTCCTATCGGACGAGGTGCTCACCTACCGCACCTTCCTTGGCAGCAACGTGCCAAGCGGGGAGAAGGAGTACAACGTGATGATCAAGCACACCAACGACGACTGTGCTGTCGATTGGGCCAACGAAGACGGCGTGAACATGTCCGACAACGTTGTCCTCGACATGAACATCAAGCGTGCTTGCCCAACCATCGGCAGCGCCCTCACGAACGTTACCGTGAACGAGGACTCTGCGGCGTACACGGTCTCCTTGACCTCCTACGCTTCCGATGAGCAGGACACCGCTGCGTCCCTGACGTGGGCGGTTGACGAAGGCGAGACCGTTGTGGTCTACGGCGACACCCTGTTGCCCGCTGAAGGCTTGGTCACCTGGTCCCTTACGGGCCACGACCTGAGCATCACCCCGGTCGCCGACCAGTTCGGTGAGGTGCAGTTCAACTTCACCGTGACCGACAGCAACGGCCTCCAGGACGACCGCACGATCCGCTTCGTGGTTGAGAACATCAACGACGCTCCGGAAATCTGCCAGCGCGACGCCAACAACGATTGCGTGGACACCGTGATGCTCTTCGGAGACGCGGCTCACGTGAACTACATCCCCGAAGACAGCATCGTGGGTGGCCAGAGCGTGTCCGTGATTCTCTCGGACCGTGCGAACGTGGGCACCAACGCGGTGAACCTGATCAAGGACCAGCCAAACGAGAACGCTCCGTCCCGCCAGAACTACACGTGGGCCGTGACGGTCGATCAGACCTGTCCGCTCTTCAGTGTGGGTATGGTTGACGGCACCGTTCTGACCGTGACCGGCAAGTCTGGTATGGCCTTCGAAGCCGGTGGCTCGTGCGACATCACGCTGAGCCTCTCCGACGACGGAGCCGAGAACCAGAACGCCGTTGACGAGGTCATCACCATGAGCGTGGTGCCCGTGAACGACGCGCCGACGATCGACGACTGGGACCTGCAAGCCGGTGACACCATCACCTGGGCATCCAACGATTCCTCGCTCATCTACGGCGAGTGGACCATCAAGGTGCTTGAGGACACCGAAGACGTCAACGAACTGACCTTCGACCTCGCTGCGCTCAAGAACGACGTCGACCACGACCTCAGCGACCTCACCTGGTCGCTGCTGCCGAAGCTCGATGACCAAGGCCGTGCGTACTGTGCGTACTCCAACTACTTCTCGTTCACCTTCAACGATGACGAGCTCGTGTTGGACCTCGTGAAGGACGCCACCACCAACGCGCCGATCAACCAGATCGACTACCTCTACGACGGCGGTGTCCACCAAGTGAACCCGGCCGGCAAGGGCTTCTGTGAGATGGAACTCTACCTCACGGACAGCGCTGCTGCTCCGACCGGCTTCGCCTACGACATCAACGACGACGGCTACATCCAGCAGACCTCGCTGAAGCGCGACGTGAAGATCATCGTGCAGAACGTGGCCGAGCAGGTGCCTGACTACTACTTCGAGGCCACGCCCGGCTTCGACTTCAACGGCGTGTCCAACGTCATGGACGGCACCTGGGTGCCTGTCACCGTGACCGTGACCGCTGGCGGTGACGAAGGCCCCTACAACCACGACAGCATGCTGATGATCACCTTCCAGAGTGACGGTCACTCTGAGACGGAGCGCGACGCCCTCTACATCGACGCACCCGCCTACGGCCAGTCCGTGACGGTGGACTCCGAAGTCTTCGTGAAGGCGGTCACCACGACCTTGTGGGTCGAGATGGACGTCAAGACCTGTGTGGACGAGAGCTGCGACATGACCAAGTCGGTCGACGACCGCTTCATCGCTGACGAGCCTGCCAGCCACGGCAAGGTGACCCTCCCCAACAGCCTCGACTACTGGGCCGAGCCCGGTTTCTATGGCTCTGAGGACGGTACGGACAGCATCCGCCGCCCAGTGCTCGAAGACAAGGACTGGTGCAACAACGTGATGTACAACACCCTCACGGGCAACATCGACGTCTGTGACCAGGCGGACTACGGCCGAGGATCCTTCGAGATCACCGACCAAGAACTGCCTGACGTGGTGCGCACCATCGGTGCCTCCGGTGTTCCGTCGTTCGCTCCGAGCATCGTCGCCGTTGCCCTCGCGGGCATCGTCGTCGGCCTCCTCGCCTTGGCGGGTCGCCGCGACGAGGAAGAAGAAGAGGAGGAGCAATCCTCCGTTCGCTTCGTCGACGACGAAACGGCCGTGAGCCCGGTCATCGCGACCATCCTGATGGTGGCGATCACCGTCGTGCTCTCCGGTGTCATCTACGTCTGGGCCAGCAGCCTGGCCGAGACCGACGTCAAGGGTGTGCCCCGCATCACCTTCGACATCGAGGACATCGACGCGTACAACGCTGAGACCGGCCACTGGAAGATCGAAGTGCAGCAGTCTGAGACCGAACTGGCCACGCAGGCCGTCGAGATCAAGGTCTTCGCGGCCGAAATCGACGGTGTCTACGAGGTCAAGATGGCCAACTCTGACGGCGTCTACGGCTTCTCTCCCTACAACAGCGACAGCTTGGTGACCTTCTCCGACTCCGTTCGGACCGAAGGCGACGACAAGGTTTCGACCTTCTTCGTCGGTGACACGATCTTCGTGCGCACCCACCTCGACGACGGCACCCCGTTGACCGACGTGACCATCCAGCTGTCCTACGCACCTGAGGTTGGTCAGGGCGCTCTGCTCCGCACCTGGAGCGGTCTGTCCTACGACCTCGCTGCGTGAGCAGATCGGGAACGAAGCACAACCGGCCATGCCGCCCTTCGGGGCGTCATGGCGTGGCCTTCGGGCCACAGCCCCCCAGTGTGGGGGGAGCGCCAAGGCGCTCCCCCTGCCCTGACCCGGGACGAGCCTTGATGGTCTGGACCGTCGTGCTTGCAGCATGGACGGACTTGATTGCGTGGTCTTCGATTGCGACGGCGTTCTTGTTGACGCCATCTCTTCGTGGCGCACGCTTCACGATCACTTTGGCACGGACAACAACGCAAACCTTCAGCGGTTCATCGCGGGAGAGTTTGATGATTTGACCTTCATGAGGTCGGACATCGCGCTTTGGAAGGCCGTGCAGGACCCGATTCACAAAGACGACTTGTTTCGTGCGTACGCGGGCGCCAGGCTCATGCCGGGTGCTCGTGACCTCATCCAAGACTTGCAAGAGCGTGGCGTCTACGTGGCCATCGTGTCTGCTGGCGTCGATCTGTTTGTCTCGAGCATCGCAGCCATGCTGAAGGTTGACGATTGGATCGCCAACGGATTCACTTTCGACGACGAAGGTTGGCTTCTCGATGAAGGCATTTGCAGATTGCACGCGACCGGGAAAGGAGCCATCATTGATCGTCTGATTGACATGCATGGGTTTGAGCCCAGCAAGGTGGTCAGCATCGGTGACTCAGAAATGGACCTCTCGATGCAGGTTGAAGGAAGTCGATTTATCGGCTTCAACCCCACCCGAGAGAGCTCTAACGCCGCTTTTTTGGAAGCGGGTGTTCCCGTGGTGCACGGCAAAGATTTGGCTGGTGTACGCGAGCACCTGGGTTTGTGATCAAGCAAAGGGAATTGACGTCGTCGCATGCGTCCCAAGGTTCACCACGGTCAGCATGCACGGTCGAGGTTGGAACCCAAGCATCCGTTGGTAACTCGTCTGGTCTTGCCAGGTCGATGAGCACACCAGCGTGGTGCCCTTGAAGTCAAGGCAAGCATGCCCGTGCACGTGGCCTGTCACAAAGATGTCAGGGACTTCACGGATGACCAGCCCGTCCTCCGGCTCGGGTGAAAGCGGCGTTTTTCCACCCCACTGCGGAGCCAAATGACGCCGACGCAGCATTTGCCTCATCGCTTCGACCGGTTCTGCGTAAGACACCGTACGCAGCCCAGCGACGAAATCGTCGATGGATTTCCCGTGGTACGACAACACGCGAACGCCGTGGAGGCTGAAATCGCATGGATTCCCCACGAATGTGGTCGCATGGTAATCGGATTGAATGTCCTTCTCGAAGGTGGGTTGGGGTTCTGCAGGCCGAACAGCATCGTGGTTTCCAGGCAGCATCACGCATTCCACCCAATCGGGCAAGAGGTCCAACAACCGTGCAAATTCGGTGTACTGGTTGAACAGGTCAGGGATGGCCAATTCGCGGTCTTGCCCTGGATAAATTCCCACACCGTCCACGCAATCCCCGCTCAAAATGAGGTACTTGATCGTCTTCGCAAGCGGATCGGTTCGGAACCATTCGACCATCTTGTGCCACTGTGCTTCGAGGAAGGTCTTGCTTCCAACGTGAACGTCGGAGAGGAAGGCGACTGAAACACCCGTCTCGGCATGCGTCTTCTCATGACGGTCCTGCAGAGGGAAGTGCAGGTCATCCACATAGAACAAGTCGCCGTTTTGAGAAAAGGTCCCGCTGACGCCCACCACGTCGTCGGGCATGAGCCCGGTCTGGATGATTTCCTCATGCACCCTGTCGCGTTCTTCGCCCTGCTTCTTGGTCAGAAGGCACGTCAGTTCCCCTGTTTCATCTTCCAAGCCCCACATGAGGTGGCCGTTTTTCGTGTACCTCGGCTCATTGACCAGGCCGATGGCGACGGCAATGTTGTCCCGGCCTTTGTAGCGACCAGATTCAGCACAAAGGCGTGCGATGTCGGAGGGCTTCCTCGGGAGCCTTGAATTTCGGATGATCAGGCGGCGGATGGATTCCAAACGGTCGTTGAAACACGCGTTGATGTCGGTCATTTTCCCCTCGGTGACGGAATTGCCTGTGATGTCGAAATGGACCGTGATGTCCACGTCCACATCGGTGGCCAACTCTGGGAAATCCTTCACGGCCCAGTCTGGGGTTCCGTTCCGCAAGGGCATGTTGACCGGGGATGGAGCAGCCAATGGTGCAATGGTGCGTGCCAGATCTGCCGGGCGTTGTTCGAGCAAGCGTTCGACGCTTGAAGGCGTGGAAGGTTTCGCCTCTGTGCGATCGTCGTATGTGGTCAGCAGGCGGGTCAGGGCCTCCTGGTTCAGCAGTCCTGTGATGCCGGCAGTTTGGGCTGCGGCCACCACCCCGAGCGGGTCGGGGTGAGACATCAGGCGTTCTCGGACATCGTTGCCCAGCACGAGGAGGCCTTGCTCCACCAGCCGGGCGTAGACGGTCCCCCACTCGACCGTCATGCTTTGGAGTGCCTGACGGCGAGACAAAAGGTCACCGGCGGTTCACCATTCGACGTCGTCGCCAAGGTTCTCATCTGGATGGGGTGCGCTTCCGGGCGACCAAGCGGTTTCCTGCCACGCCGTGTCCAAACGCGTGCTCGCTTCTTTGGCGGCTCGATTGATTTGACGTGCCTCTCGCTCGGCCTCGATGGCTTCGCGATGCTTCTCGTCCTCGGCAGCACGGACCTCCTTTCGCTTGACGGCTGCATCCATGTTCTCGATGGCAACTCGGATGGCAAAGTGCACGAATCCGAGTTTGTTTTCCGCCCGAGTTCCCCCGATGATCGTCCGCTTAGCGGTCTTCCAGTCACCCGAGGCTGCGCCCACGTACACCAACCCGAGTTTCTTGTCGCTTACGTTGCCCGGCCCAGCAATCCCGGTGACGGACAGGGCGATGTCAGCCGTGGAACGGGCCAACGCTCCAGACGCCATTTGAATGGCGACTTCAGCCGAAACGGCTCCTTTCTTTTCCAAGGTCTCTGGGTTCACCCCAAGCACCCGCGTCTTTGCGTCGTTGGCGTAGGTGACCCACGATTGGTCGAACCAATCGCTGGCCCCTGCGATGTCGGTCAAGGTGCTGGCCAGCAAGCCTCCTGTGCAGGATTCAGCCACCGTGATGCGGAGCCCGGCCTGCTTCAGCCGCCGCACGAGGCGGGCAGCGTCGGTCTGGATCTCCACGTCCATTGGCACCCCCTGAAGTCTCGTGGTCAAAGGCTTGCCGTCGCCCTTGCTTTCTTATCCACGAGCCTCGAGGGAGGGATGGGCCTGTGGTCTAGCGGCTATGACACCGCCTTTACACGGCGTTGATCGTGGGTTCGAGTCCCACCGGGCCCACTTCACTTCGTTGCACGCACAGCGTGGTTTGACGGTCCCTTTCAGTGGGCGGTGCTGCTTGGGAATCTTCACCACAGCAGGTCTTCAATCGGCCCCTGGTGACCTGCGACGACCTTCGTGATGCCCGCCGTTTTCTGAATACGTGCGGCTTCAATCACGTCGTCCACCACGAGAAGGTGAACGGCACGTCGCTGGATGTCCGCTTCGAGTTTGAGGTCCACGCCACGTCCATCGATGGCGACCAGCGCACCGTCGAGTTCAGCGAACATGGTCAAGTGACGAAGTTCGCTCCACGATTCACCCGGGATCACCACCCAGCGGGCGTCCCGGAGGCTGCCACGCTCTGGAGGCTGGTCTGGTGTTGCCCGGACCACCCGCATGGACGGACAGGAACGGCGTGGCCCTTGATGCCAACGGTGCTAATCAACACGGTAGCGCGTCAACGCCACGGCTCCGCCGAGACCGTCCAATTGTGCACCTGCGTCGTGATCGATTGAGCACTGCACAATCGTACCGCCCAAGGCATGGACGGCTTCGCACATCGCTTCCCATCTCTCGCCGTCTTCGCCTCGCAGAAGGTGCGCCAAGATGAGAAAGGTCTCAACGGCGCCTTCGTCCACCGCTCGGGTGATGTGGTCGACCCCATACGCAATGGCACCCGATGTATGGATGCGGGTCATGGCTTCCTCGACGAAAGCCGTTTCGCGGGACACGGCATGGTCTGCGAGCACCTCGCCTGCGAGTCCTTCTCGAATGACTTCGTTGGCAGCCGAACGTCCTCCGATGGACGTCCCTACTGAGGTCAAGGTGAGGTTAGGGGCACTGATGCGAAGGGCAGCGCCAAGGCGGTCCCGAGCATGCCCCGGGCCTGCCAAGACCACAGGAACATCACCGACAAGAGCAGCGGCGATTTCCTTCGCGGTCTTCGCCAGAAAGGCTTCCTTCACCGTCGTTGACGTACGTTCATCGCTGCGCTTTCCTCCGCCCCGCATTGTCCACGTCATGCCTTCCTTCAAGCCACGTTGGGCCACAGTGAACAGGATGACTTCGTCATGCTCCACCACAATCAGCGCAACCTTCGGACGGAGTGCGGCGCTGGCGGCAGCTTCGATCAGTTGCACGTCCACGGTCCGGAACGGAGCGTGGGATTGGACTTCAACCTCGTCGCCGGTTTCGACCACGTGGGTGTGATGCAGACCCTGGTCAAAGGGTGCCTCGACGATGGTCCCGTGGACTCGAAGTGCGTCAGAAAAGGTGTGGTGCTCAACGCTGAGCACTTCCAGAAGGATCCACATGGTGCGGCGTTCTGCCGCTTTTGCCCGTCCTCCTTCGAGGCCCCCTGTGGTGGAATCCCTTCGTTCACCGACCATGCCAAACCGGTGACCTCCCTGCACGAATTGGGCCAGCGTCCACAGATCATCCTCGGATTCACACCGCAAGCGCATGCGCATGGCGTCACGGTGCAGGATGCGCATGTCATCACCCGAAAACGCCCTTGAGCATGCCCTGTTCATCCATGTCCATGTCAGCTGCAGCCGGTCGCTTGGGCAATCCTGGCATGGTCATCATGTTGCCGAGGATGGCGACGATGAAACCCGCCCCTGCGTTGAGGCGGAATTCGCGAACAGGTAAGGTGAATCCTGAGGGTGCGCCAAGGCCGCCAGCGTCGTGGCTGAAACTGTACTGGGTTTTGGCCATGCAGACCGGCAAGTGTCCGTATCCCCATGCCTTGAACCGTTCGAGTTGCTTCATGGCGGCCGGAGTCACGGAGACTTCACCTGCTCCGTACAACCGCTTTGCAATGCTTTCCACCTTGTCCATCACGGGTGCATCCGGCATGAACAAGGGCGTGAATGGGCGACCTGCCGCCACATGGTCCTGAACAGCACGGACCACGGCTTTTGCCAAAGGCGCTCCACCTTCACCACCTCGTGCATGCACTTCCGTCAAGCAAACGTCGTGTGCTCCGCTTGCACGGGCAGCATCAGCCAACGCGGCCAATTCCGCGTCGGTGTCGCTCGCAAAGCGATTGATGGAGACGATGACGGGCATGCCGAAACCGGCCATGTTCGAAATGTGGCGGTCAAGGTTGGTCCTTGCCCCAGCGAGCATGGCCTCAACGTTCTCGGCTTCCAATTCCTCTCGGCTTGGGCGACGACCGGCCCGATCTCCGAAGGCTCCTCCATGGAGTTTCATGGAACGGACGGTGACGTTCATGACCACGCAATCGGGTGCTTTCTGTCCCACGGGTGCCTTGATGTGCATGAATTTCTCAGCGCCCATGTCGGAACCAAATCCTGCTTCAGTGACCACATAATCCGCACATGAAAGGGCAATGCGGTCGCCAATGACCGATGAGTTTCCATGCGCGATGTTGGCGAAAGGCCCACCATGAATGAAGGCAGGATCGCCCTCAAGGGTTTGAACCAAATTGGGCAGGAAAGCGTCCCTCAGGAGCAGGGCCATGGCGCCTGCAGCGTCAAGGTCGTCTGCTCTGACAGGGTTTCCATCGATGTCTGGGCCCACGATGATCTCGCCCAAGCGGGAACGCAGATCTTTGTAATCGCGGGCGAGCACCAAGATGGCCATCACTTCGCTTGCTGCGGTGATGTCGAACCGGTCTTGTCGAACGTGACCGTTGGCAGGCCCTCCGAGGCCAAGCACCACTTCGCGCAATGCTCGGTCGTTGAGGTCGACCACGCGAGGCCATCCGATTCTGGTGGCGTCCAACCGCTTGTCATTGCCGTGCTTGATGTGGTTGTCAATCAGCGATGAAAGCAGGTTGTGCGCTGATGTGACGGCATGAAGGTCCCCTGTGAAGTGGAGATTGATCTGCTCCATGGGGAGCACTTGGGACCGCCCGCCACCTGCTGCTCCTCCTTTGATGCCAAACACGGGCCCCATTGAGGGTTCACGAACCACGCATGTCGCAGAACGACCGATGCGGTTCAGCGCCTGAGTAAGGCCGATTGTCGTCACGGTTTTCCCTTCGCCGAAGGGCGTCGGATTCACCGATGTGACGAGGATGAGGCTTCCTTGTGGACGATCAAGGTGTTCCTGAATGCACGGCCAGGTGACTTTGGCGATGTGCTTTCCGTGGGAATGCAGCCCATCTGCAGGGAGGGCCAGCTTCCACGCAACTGCAGCGATGTCTTCGAGCGTCGCTTCGCGGGCAATTTCCAAATCGGAGGGCATGAGGGCTTAGCCCTCGATGATGGGCTATCAATGCGCCGCCTTGCAGCGGCCCAGCCTCGCGTTCTGGAGGGGGCCGTGAGACCGCCGTCAGTCCTCGGTTCCGATGGAGCCGAGGTAGTCGGGGAGTTCCACACCTGCCATCGCAGCCACGTCGTGGACCGGCGGGAGGCTCTTGATGAGGCTCGAGACGAAGTTCGAGGTGCTCGATCCTTCGCCACCGTTGCCACCGGAATCCCAGACGGTGATCTTGTCGATGGTGAGGTTGGAGATGGCCTCCACTTGCTTCTCGACAATGGCTTCCATCTTCTCGACCATGAGCAGCGTTGCGGCGGCACGGGCGTCACCGCCAGCGCTCTCCACGAGGTTACGGTAACCCGCAGCCTTGGCTTCGAGAACGGCTTGGACACCCTCTGCCTCTGCTTGGAAGCGAGCGAGCGTGGCGTCTGCTGCACCACGAGCGATGCGGCGTTGGCGCTCTGCCTCGGCTTCTGCGGCAATCTCGATCTGAGACTTGGCAACTTCCTCACGTGCGATTTCCTCGGCACGGAGGCGCTCGGACTCGAGGGTGTATTGGGCACGCTCGATTTCTGCCTGAGCTTGCCTGCGAGCAACCTCGGAACGCTGGAGGGCTTCGGCCTCGCGCTCGGCGAGGTCGGCGTTGGTCCTGGCGATGTCTGCTCGGGCGACGTTCTCACCCTCCACGGCCGTGGCTTCCTGTTGCTGAATGAACACACGCTTGTCCGCTTCTGCTTGCTTCTGACCCTTGGCGGACGCTGCCTCGTTTCGGGCCACCTCGATCTGGCGGTCTCGGTTGGCAGCAGCCACACCGATGGCACCCTCACGGTCTGAGTTCGCCACGTCGATGAGCGCCTTGTTGTTGGCTTCAGCAGCCGCCTTGCGGCCGATGTTCTCGATGTAGTTCGATTCGTCGGTGATGTCGGTGATGTTCACGTTGATCAGGTAGAGACCGATCTTGTGCAGCTCAGCATCGACGTTCTTGGACACGAGAGAGAGGAAAGCCTCGCGGTCCTGGTTGATTTGCTCAATGGTCAACGAAGCCACGGTGAGACGAAGTTGACCAAAGATGATCTCCTTGGCCATGTCTTCGATGGCTTGCGGGGTCAGGCCAAGCAAACGCTCAGCAGCGTTGGTCATGATCCGCGGCTCGGTGGACACACCAATGGTGAACGTCGAGGGGACGTTGATGCGGATGTTCTGCATCGAGAGGGCGTGGCGAAGGTCGATGATGATGGTCAACGGCTTCAGGTCCAGGTACGCGTAGTGCTGAATGAGCGGGATGACCAAGCGGCCACCACCGTGCACGGTGTCCGCCGTCTTGCCCTTGAGGCCGGGTCCGGAACCGTAGATGACCAGGATCTTGTCGGAGGGTGCAATCTTGTAGCGGAACGCGTACAGGATGACGACGCCCGCCACTGCGGCGATCAAGAGAAAGACGCCCAAGGTGCCAAGGGCGGCCGCAACGTTAGACCCAGTTTCTGCTTCATCGGCCATGCTACTCGCGTGTCCATCCAAGGCGGGTTATATCACCTTGACTCCTGACGAAGGAGGTGCTCATTCCTCGCTTGTGAAGTCGAGCGGTTCGACGATGAGCATGGCTCCGAGATGATCCACGACACGAATGAGGGTGCCAGATGGAATTTCCATTGCGTCGTTCTTGCTCCGTGCAGCCATGGTGCGGAGTGCGTTTTGGTACGTCACTTGGACCTGGCCAGAACCGTTGGCGGGGATGTTCATGTAGACTTCACCACGGGCTCCGATGGCGTTCGCGTGGTCCACGTTTCCTTCGGATTCAAGCCCGCGGAAGAGGTGGTAGACCTTGCCCATGATGTACATCGAAATCAGACCTGCCACGGTACCTGCCCCGATGGCCATGAGGGTGTTGTCGTTGGCTTGGTTGACGGCCAGTCCAAAGATGCCGAACATCATGACGAAGGAAAGAATGCCTTGGAGGGTCAAGAGTTCGAAGGCGAATCCCGCATCCATGTCCAAATCAATGTTGAAGGCTCCTTCAAGCACGCCGTCGGCAAATCCTCCAATGATCAGGAGGATGAAGTAGAGCACGAACAGCCCGGTTCCGATGAGCGCCATGCTCGCAAACAGGATGTCGATGCCGCTGATGGAGCCAAGTCCGAGGAAGTCAAGAAAGCCCGGGATGCTAATCTCCATGGACGGCGTTCACCGCCACGTGTCTTCAAGATTCCCGCTCGCGTTGTTTGAGAACCCAACGAACGAAGAGGTAGCGCTCCAAGGCGAAGAGTGGTCCAAGCGATCCACCAACGGCCACGCCAATCACCCAGTCGGGTGCGCCCAGCGCCCATGTGGCCATGCCGATGACAACCAACGCCATCGGTAAGATGCCGCGGCGCAGCACGGCGTAAAGAGGAGCCAGCTCGGCCATCTGTTGTTGTCGGGCCAGCGCTTGCCACGCCGGGCTGTCTGCAGGCATGGCCGGTCCTCAGTTGCCGAGGAGTCCGACGCCGACGATTTCCGTGGTCCCAATCAAAAAGACGTAGATGAGGTACACGAAGGCCATTGAACGAATGTTGAACCTGCCTTCTCCTTCGGAGGAGGGAACTTCAACCCGATTGCCATCTGGCAGCAGTTCGGTGACGGTCTGTTCGATCTTGGTGTAGTTGCCACCTTGCTCGAACTCCTTGACGCTCCGCCGTTGCTGGTAGAAGAGGGCGAAAATCGTCACAAGGATGATCGCCATGCTGGGGCCAACATAAGCGCCGAGAGCGACCTCAAGATTTTCCATCATGACCGAGGTGTAGTACAACGTCACCAATGCGGTCAAGAATCCAAACAAGCCGGAACCTTCGTTGCGGGCTTTCATGGTCGCAGCCGCGGCTGGGTTCATGACCCGCTCTGGCGTTGGTCCAATTTGAATGATTTGCCGATTCTCGTCGCCCACAGCCTCAAGCGGGTCTCAGGAGTGGACGGAACGTGGCTCCTCTGGTGCATGCGGTCGCCGGCCATCCGGTGGAGTCTTCATGTTCGCCGTTGCTCATGCTGATCACGGTCGGTCGCCTTGAGGAGGCGGGAGTGAGCGGCCTCTCGTTGGAGACCACGCAAGCCCTCCGCATCGATGCCGTTGATGTTGACGCTGCCATCGCTGCCATCGGCGCTTTCCCTGAGGCGGCAGAGGCCGAACGCATGCGCCTGCAGATCAAGGCGCGGCTTCGCACGGCGCCGAAGGCTCACGCCCCTGATCCACCTCGTTTCACGAAGGCTTCGGGGCATTGGCTCAGTTTGACTTCGCCGCTCAAGCATCAGATCGGTTCATGGCGTTGCACCGATGGTGCCCAAGGCCTGCGTTCGGTGAACGCCATCCGCATCGATGAACATGGCATCCATTCCGCGGGCACGGACGGGGCTGGCGTCGTGGCCGTGGCCCGTTTGGCAGGATCCCCACCTGACGGAGGTGCCGTGTTGCGAATGCGTGGCGGTGGAGGTGCAGCACGCTCCACCGCTCATGCCTGGGTCAAGGCAGGAGGCCGTCTGCACCTTCTCGAAGGCCGCAGGCCCCTCTCACCTCGGCCAGAACAGGCCATCCTTGTCGGGGCAGAGGTTCCTGCCGTGTTGGGGATTGATTTTGACGGTGGTTCGGACGATTTGGGTGCCGAAAAGCACCTTGTCCCTCGGTACCAAGGCGAAGTTGTTCGTCACGACGGGGCCCTGAGTGGCAACGTGCTTGATGGACGTTGGATGCTCGTTGCTCAGCATCTTGAAGCGTGGCGGTCCTTGTGGGCGCCCGAGTTGCGTGACGTGCTTCCAAGCATCACAGATCTCATGGCCGATTTGTTGGCGGTTGAGGCCATGATGGATGAGGCATAACCCGATGCACAGTGGGCCAAGATTCAACATCACATGGGCCAACCAAACACCAATGCGGGCATCGATGGCGCTCGGCGTCCTTGTTCTGCTCCTCTTGGGGCCGGCAGCTCAGGCCCTGCCTCCGGCCAAAGACTTCGCAACCTCCCCTCATACCGGGGCGGATTACCCCATGGGGACCGTCGAACTTGACGTCCGTTTTGGCGACAATGTGCAGTTGCATTATCCTGCCATCGAAGACGGCGTCAAGACCCAAATGGCTGGCAATGCCCAATTCCCTGTGGTGCTGTTCATCCCGACCGACGGGGAAGGCAGCGGAGACTACGAGTTGTTCAGTGAAACGTTGGTCGCCCGGGGCTACATCGTGGCGGTGGTGGATGGGCTCACTTCTGCACCGGTCGATGTCGCCCGCTCCTTGGAGCGCGTGTACGAGGTCAACGAGGGCGACGACAGTGTCCCCGGTGCCATCGGAAGCATGGACAGTCGATGGGCCATTGGCGGACATGGCGAGGGTGCAGCCGCAGCTTTGGAGGTCGCTGGAAGCTGGCCAGAAGACCCCAACTTCGACCCGCCAAGCGGCATCTTTGGATTGGGCCTCAGCGATGACGGTGGCCTGATCGAGGACGGAGACGTCACCGAGGACGCCCTTGATCTCGTGTTCGCTGAGCCCTCCATCGGCCTCTTGCTCACGGGTTCTGTGGACACGGTTGCTCCGGTCGAATCCAATGTTTTGCCCCTTCTTGATGCTGGCATGGACCTTGGTCTCCACGTCATGACGGTACGAGGGGCCAACCACCATCAATGGAAAGACAGCACAGGGCTGTTCGATGGCAACGACGGCACTGCGACGATGTCTCAAGAAGAACAACATTCGATTGCAGCAGACCACGTTGTGGCGTTGCTGGACTTGACCACGCGCGGCGACCATGACGGCTTCTCAGTGGCGTTCAACCGACCGCTGGACCCAAGCGTGCTAAGCGATCCTGACGCGTACCTCGACGAGGATCTTCGTGCTGCAGAGATGCTCAGATTGAACGTGACATCGCCAACAAACGCGTCAGGTACCGCCGTGAGTGGGACCCTTCTTTTCGAAGGGCAAATCGGGCTTTGGGACGGAAGCGATTGGTTCGCAGAAGGACGTGCAGCAGACGTGATGTGCTGGTTTGAGGACGGCTCATCCTAGTCCACAGGAATCGTCAATGAGACCGGTTGGTTCTCTTGCAGCCTGGACGTGACGGATGTTGAGCCAGGATTGTTCGAAGCAAGCATGCGTGCCATGATCGATGGCGCTCCTGTCACCCGAACGCTGAGCCTGACCCGCGTGAATGGACCGCTGGAATCGCTGGCCCCTGTGCCCGCCGTCATCGTACCGCAAGGCGGTTCTGCTACGCTTCAGGCCGACGCCTTGGCGGTGGATCCTGACGGACAGAACGTCCGCTTCACCAGCGTTCAGCTCGAAGGAGCCAACGCCAGCCGATTCGACCTGACGCTCTTGCCGGAGGGCTCAGCGGTCGAGATTCGGGACGCTTCTGACGTGGATTGGCTTGGTGGGGCCCTGCTCAACGCCAGCCTATCTGCTGCCGGTGAAACGTCTCCCCTGCAGGTGTCCGTTCAGGTCCGAATGGGAGACGTTGACAACCCCGTTGAGCTGCTCGCTTCGCCACCCACCATGGTCTTTGACGAAGACGGTCCTGAGCAGTCGCTGGACGTCAGCATGTACGCCACGGACCCTGAAGGTGTTCCGCTTCAGATCACCGTCGATGGAGGTTTGTGGACGGACCTCGGTCCGGTCCGTGTGGCCGTGGTCGGTTCGAACCTGAGCGTGCTTCCCCTGGCCAATGCTTCTGGCTCAGTGGTGGTCCCTCTGATCGTCGGGGACGGGACCACCTCGCCCGTGGACATGAACGTGACCGTGGTCGTGAAACCCGTCAACGATGCACCCCAACTCAACCAATCCAGCCTTGAGGTCGTGCTGGCTGAAGACACCGTCAGCGACGTGGATTTGTCGCTTCTCGCATGGGACCCTGACGGAGATCTTCCGGTGGTCAGCGTCGTTCCTGCGCCCGAGGCCCTGCTCGTGCTCGAAGTGACCGATCAATGGACCACGCTCTCCGTTCGCCCTCTGCAGCATGCCAACGGCCGGTTTGACACCATGCTCAGGTTCCAATTCTCTGACGAGGTGCTCGACTTGCCCCTCACGGTGATCGTGGAGCCGGTCGAGGACGTCGGAAGCATTCGACTCGATTGGGTCCGTTCGCTTGGCGAAAATCAGATCGAAGTGCGATGGACGGTGGAGGACCGTGATGATCTGAGCAACGTGACGTACTCCTCCGTGATGCAAGACGGAGACGGCTTGCCCATGGTTGAGTCAGGGACGCGTTCATGCGGTCCTGCGTTGTTGGACGATCGAGGAATTCCGTTGTGGTCTGTGACGTGCACAGGGGTGTGGGCCTTGCCTGTAGGGTCCTTGCTCGACATGACGCTTCGCGTTGAGGAGCCTCGTCCGGACTCTGAACCCGATGTGGTCTATGTGCTGCCCGTTCCTATCGAGGCCGTTTCAGAAGGGTCGACTGTGGACAACACCGAAGGCGGTGGCTT
>DALQ01000013.1:21309-22901 GCA_002496845.1 Euryarchaeota archaeon UBA495 | reverse complement strand
ACCACGACACCCATGATGTTGCGGCGCTCGACCTCAACCTCGGGGTGTGCAGAGTTGGCGATGGCTGCGGCTCGAACGGCCAAACCACCCTCAATCGCGTTCGCCAGATCCATGCGGGTCTTGGCAAGGCGGTAGGCTTCGGTCAATTCACGCTTCGCAGCGATCATCTCGGTCAGCAAGGTACGGAACTCGTGGAACAAACCGTCGCGCTTCATCTTCAGCAGTTTGTACCCGTTTCGGGTCTGCTTGATCCGTCCCTTGAGCTTGATCAGCTCGCTTCGGGTCGGCTTGATGTCGAGCGCCATGCTTCTTCACCTCGTTCAGGAACGGTTCTCAGGGTGGTACTTCGCGATGAGTTCCTCATCAAGACGGACGAGGTACTTCGTGTCAATGCTCGACATGAGTTCCCAGCAGAGGTCAAGCGTCTCGGCAATGGAGCGGTCTTCGTCGCGGCTCTGTCGCAGGAAACGGTCCTCGAAGATGGCTGAGAAGTCAAGCAGTTGCTTGTCACGCTCGTTCAGCGCGTCCTCACCGACGATGGCGACAAGACCACGGAGTTCACGGCCTTGTGCGTAGGCCGCATACATCTGGTCGCTGACCTTCTTGTGGTCGTCGCGGGTGGTCTTCTCACCGATGCAGGAACCCATCAGGCGAGACAGGGACGGCAGGACGTTGATGGGCGGGTAGATGCCCTGTTGGTGGAGCTCACGGGAAATCACGATCTGACCCTCGGTGATGTATCCGGAAAGGTCGGGAATCGGGTGCGTGATGTCGTCACCGGGCATGGTAAGAATGGGGAACTGCGTGATGGAACCCTTCTTGCCCTTGACGATGCCAGCACGCTCGTAGAGCATGGCCAGGTCGGTGTACATGTAACCGGGGTAACCACGGCGGCCAGGCACTTCTTCACGCGCAGCACCGATTTGACGGAGGGCGTCGCAGTAGTTCGTCATGTCCGTGTAGATGACCAGCACGTGGTAGTCCTGCTCGAACGCAAGGTACTCTGCAGCGGTCAGGGCGAGACGAGGGGTGATGATTCGCTCAACAGCGGGGTCGTCCGCGAGGTTGACGAACAGCACCGCGTTTTCCAGCGCACCAGTGCGCTCCAAGTCGGAACGGAAGAAGTTGTATTCTTCAGCGGTGATGCCCATGGCGCAGAACACGACGATGAATTCCTCGTCGCTGTCCTTGAGCTTCGCCTGACGGGCGATCTGCAACGCGATGTCGTTGTGCGGGAGACCCGACGCAGAGAAAATCGGCAGCTTCTGTCCACGCACGAGCGTGGTGCAGCAATCAATGGCCGAGATTCCGGTCTGAATGAAGTCGTGAGGGCTCTGCCGGCTGTACGGGTTGATGGCCGCACCGATGATGTCGGCCTTCTCGTCCGCGACAATTTCGGGGCCACCGTCACGAGGGCGCCCTGCACCGTCGAGAATGCGACCGACCAAATCGGTGCTGACGGGGAGCTTGAACACGTCACCAAGGAAGGTCACGCCGGCTTGGCGGTCGACCTTGGCTGTGCCTTCGAACACCTGAACGACGACCATGTCGTCGGAGGTGTCGAGCACCTGGCCGTTCTTGATGTCCCCATT
>DALQ01000013.1:0-20932 GCA_002496845.1 Euryarchaeota archaeon UBA495 | reverse complement strand
AGGAACACAAGCGGTCCCTTGACGTCGGTGATGGTTCGGTATTCCTTTCCTGCCATGATGATCCCTCCTCAGTTCTCCTCCACGGTGGCTTCAATTTCGTCCACCATGGTCTTGACCATGTCGTCAATGCGGTCGATGTAGCCTTCTTCGAAGCGGCCACGCAGAAGCGCGGACCGCGCGGGCACGTTGACCACATCAGAAAGCGCGGAGCCGGCACCCATGGCCGACTTGGCCGCATCTTGGAAGGTCAGCACGGCCTTGGCCATGCGGTACTGCAGGTTGATGTCACAGTACGCGTCGATGGGGTCGAACCCGTTCTGCTGGAGGAAGTACTCACGGATCATGCGAGCGACTTCGAGCGTCAACTGCTGGTCGACCGGCAGGGCGTCGGAACCGACGAGCTGCACGATTTCTTGGAGTTCGGCCTCAATCTGGAGCAGACCGGAGATGGCCGTACGGATTTCGGGGAAGTCCTGTCCGATGTTGTCGCGGTACCACTGGTCGAGGGACGGGGGGTACAGCGAGTAGGAGTTCAGCCAGTTGATGGCAGGGAAGTGGCGTTGTCGGGCCAGTCCTGCATCGAGGCCCCAGAACACCTTGACGATGCGGAGGGTACCTTGGCTGACCGGTTCGGAGATGTCACCACCAGGCGGGGACACGGCACCGATGGCGGTCACGGAGCCGTCCTCACCGGAGAGGGTGTTGACACGACCGGCGCGCTCGTAGAACTCAGCGATGCGGGAGGAAAGGTACGCGGGGTATCCTTCCTCACCGGGCATCTCTTCGAGACGGGAGGAAATCTCACGCATGGCTTCAGCCCAGCGGGACGTCGAGTCAGCCATGAGGGCCACGTCGTAGCCCATGTCACGGAAGTACTCGGCGATGGTGATGCCGGTGTACACGGACGCTTCACGGGCCGCCACAGGCATGTTCGAGGTGTTCGCGATCATGACGGTGCGGTTCATCAGCGGCTTGCCGGTGTTTGGGTCGATGAGGTGAGGGAACTCGTCCAACACTTCGGTCATCTCGTTCCCACGCTCACCGCAGCCGATGTAGACCACGATTTGTGCGTCGGAGTACTTCGCAAGGGACTGCTGCGTGACCGTTTTCCCGGACCCGAAGGGACCGGGGATGCCGGCTGCACCGCCCTTGGCGAGCGGGAACAGGAAGTCGAGGATGCGCATTCCGGTGATCAGCGGCGTGTCGGGCGCGTACTTCGTCTGGAAGGGGCGAGGCGACCGAACGGGCCACTTCTGCATCATCTGGATTTCAGTGCCGTCTTCGAGGGTGGCGATCGTTTGGGTGACGTTGAAATCGCCGCTTTCGATGCTCTTGATGGTCCCAGAAACGTTGGGAGGGACCATGATCTTGTGGACGATGGTCTCGGTTTCTTGCACGTGACCGATGACGTTGCCGCCGGAAACTTCGTCGCCCACGGAGGCCACGGGTTCGAAGGTCCAGGTCTTCTCCATGTCGAAGGCGTCGGCGTCGACACCACGGGTGATGAAGAAGCCCATCTGCTCCTCAAGGGTCTGCAGTGGGCGCTGGATACCGTCGTAAATCTGGGTGAGCAGGCCTGGTCCAAGCGCAACGGAAAGCGTCTCCTGCGTGTTCAGCACAGGTTCACCTGGGCGAATGCCGGAGGTGTCTTCGTACACTTGAATGACCGATTGGTCGCCGTGAATTTCGATCACTTCGCCCATCAGGCCTTCGTCACCGACACGTACGACGTCGTACATGGCGGCATTCATGCCTTTGGCCGTGACCACAGGTCCGGAAATGCGGTAGATTTGTCCTTCGTTGCTCATTCATCTTCCTCCAATGTGTGTGTGGAACTTCATGCCCATAGGTCGACTCCGATGGCCTTGCGGATGGTGTCCCGCAAGGTGTTGTCCTCTTCCGTGCCGATGCCCAGCACGGTCGGGGTCACAGAAGCAGAGAGTTGCTCGCGCAGACGCTCTGGAAGGCGGCTGAGGCTCGCGGAGTCGACCACCACGATGCCCACCTCCTTGCTGTTGAGTAGGGTGCGGAGGACGTTGGCCATGGCCTCGTCGTCCGAAGGATTGTGCAGGTGTGAAATACCTGCAAGTTGGAAGCCGAGGGTGAATTCAGGCGTACCGACAACGGCAATTTCCATGCATCACACCTCCATTCAAATGACGTGGGCCTCCACCACGTCAGCGGACAATCCCGCCATCAGTCCACGCGTGATGATCCGGAGGTCCTTGACCTCCTTGACCTTCATCGCGATGTAGTGCACCACGGGCAACGCAGAGACCGGATGCAGGTAGCTCATCCGGCTGAGGTGCCCGTTCTCGCGGGCGGCGAGCCACGTGATGACTGGGTCCAGCGACATCGCCGCATCCGCTTCTTCAATCGCGGCTTCAAAGCCGGCCATGTCGAAGCGGTTGGCAGGTCGGAGCACCTCGAGCAGCGAGGCACGACCGCCGTTGGAAACGACGGAAAACGCTCGCTTCGGAATCAAGCGACCACCAGGAATCAGAGCTTCAACCACGTCATTGCCTTCAAGGCCCATCGCGGCTGCCTCAAGCAGGTTCACGATGTTGCGGTGATCAATCTCAGTTGCCAGCAGGCCACGAAGCATGCGAACGTCCGCTTGTGACCCACTCAACGACGACATCGCATTGGCGAAGTAGTGCCGATCAAGGGCGTCTTCGTAGGCTGCCAACGGTGCGCCTTCAGGCATCGCGTTCAGCGCAGACCCGAAGGGTTTCCTGCGCATGAGCACCACGGCCGCGCGAAGGTCGTCAGCGCGCTCGATGATCTGCAACCAAGGCGTGTTGATGTCGTTGATGTCCGGGAGGATATCGTGCGACACACGTTCCAGGTCCACCTCGTTCACGACCGCGCGAAGCACGGCCTTGGCGTTGTGGTACTCGAACCGGTTGGTATAGACCGAAACAATGCGGCCCACTTTGCCTGAGCAGAGTTTGATGATGTTGTCCAACTCGTGCTCAAGGTTGTCCGTAAGCGCGGCCTCGATGAGGTCCCCCCCGTCGTAGGTGGCCGCGTAACGGTCAATTTCCGCGCGGTAACCCAAATCAGCCACGGCCACGGTCAGTTGGTCCGGTGCGTGGTTGATCAGTTGTCGGAGCCGCGCCCTGTCTGCCAGCGCCTTGCGGCGTGACTTCGCCCGTGAGGCGATGTAGGGTGTGGATCCGAAGCGCATGGGTTCACCTCAGTCAAACAAAGCGGCGGTCACCGCAGGCAGGCTGCTGGACCATGCACGGTCCAACAACGCGTCAAAGCGGAAATCGTAGGAGACCGACCCATCCTCGGCATCGAGGATGAAGCCTCCAAGTCCGGTCGCGTCGTCGCCAACCTTCTTTCCGCTCGCGAGGTCGGACACGGCCTTGCGGTCGACGCCGACGGGGCGAACGGAGTAGCCCTTACCACCGATATCATCGGCACGGGCCATCAGGGATTTCAACAACGCAGCCCGGCCTTTCCACTTGGGATCGGCCAAGGTGCTCCTGGCTTGCTCAAGCGTGGCGTCAAGCGCCGCGCGGCGAGCGATGAGCAGGTCCCTTTGGTTGACTTGGCGCGCACTGGCCACGATCTCTCGGCCGATTTGCTCCGCGTCACGCGCGGCCCGGGCGGCAGCCTCTGAGCGGATGGATTCCGCCTTGGCTTCCGCTTCGGAGCGCATGGTGTCCGCCTCGGATTGGGCCGAGGCTGCGAGCTCATCGGCTTCCGCCTGGGCGGCAGCCGTGATGTCCTTTGCAAGCGATTCAAGCGACATGATGTCTCCTCCAACGTTCAGCGCGGGCGCTGGACGACCTGGCTCACGCCAGGAAGAGCGGCAAAGCGCCGAGAATCACGATGGACTCGGGAAGCGCGGTGAAGATCAGCGCGGGGCCGAACTTCGAGCCGTCTTCGGCGAGCATGCCAACGGCAGCGCTGCCAATGGCGGCTTGGGAAATCCCAGCGCCGACGGCGGCAAGGCCGAGGGAAATACCAACGGCGAGGTCGCCGGTGATGGAGTTCCCAGTGGTGGTCGCATCGCCTTCAGCAGCAGCGACACCCTGAGCAATCAGGGTGACGGCGGCCAAGACGATCATTGTTCGCAGCGTGTTCTTCAGGGTCTTGTTCATGTTCACTACCTCTGTGTGTGTCCTGTTGGACTGTCATGCCCCTTCCACATGGATGCTTCGGCCGCCCACGGGGGAGAAGGGAGCCCCGGAGCCGTTGTGGAATTTGCCCATCCATTCCACAAAGTGGAGACGGGCAGCGTGAATGCTGGGCGAAAGCAGGCCAAGCGCGATGGCAAAGACCTGAATGCCGAGGAAGAGGAGGAACGCGATGGCACCCCAAAGGAAACCGATACCGCCTGCAGCGAATTGCGTCATCATCACTTCCCAGCCCATGGTGATCGACACCTCGGCAATCTTGACGCCGGCCACGCCGACGCCCATCACACGGAGGTAAGACAGGGTGTTGGCCAGCAGGCCAAAGGTCTCGATGGGCCCCATGATGATGCCGCCTGCCCAGCCAAACTTCTCGTACACGGCCAGACCGATGATGAGGCAAACGATGCCTACGAGTACGGTGGCGGAGTACGCGTTGAGAGAGAACAGGTCACCTTCGTAGACGATGAAGAGACGGGCGTGGAAGAAGCCGCCGATGAGGATGAGGATCCATGAGCCCTTTTCGAAGAAAGCAGCTGCGGCGCCGTGCGCCTTCAAGACGTTCAGGAAGCCGATGGTGAAACCAACCATCAGGTGGATGACGCCGAGGTAGATGGAGAACATCACGTATTCCTCAAGGCCATGCCCAGGAGAGGCACGGTGGAGCGGGTAAGTCAGGTGGTTCATCCCGATCAGGGCGCCCAAATCCTCGGAGAGCAGCTCAACTGGCTTGTCAGGGTAAAGGAAGCCAAGCGGGGAATTGCCGTTGGTGAATTCGTAGGTCACCCACGTGTAATTGTCCCACACAAACCCGAATCCTTCGGCAAAGTAGAATCCCCAAAGGATGCACCAGATGCCCATCCAGAGCAAAATCGTGATGCCGTTCTTGACCACAGGGTCGGCCGCCATGGGCTTAGAACGGAGGAACATGGCCAAGGCCACAATGACCAACCCAAAGCCCCAGTCGCCGAGGATGGCCCCGAAAATCATCGGGAAGGTGAACATCATCAGCGACGTCGGGTCGTAGGTGCCGTAAGAAGGACGACCAACGAGGTCGACCATCAACTCAAACGGCTTGGTCGCAGAGGGGTTGTCAAATTCGACGGGAGGCTCGGGACCGTGTCCATGCCCATGGTCGTCGTGGTCATCATGACCGTGGTGGCCGCCGTCCCATGCTTCCACTTCCACCAGCGATGCGTGAGGCTTGAGCGCAGCCTTGACCTCATCAGCACGCGTTGTTGGAATCCATGCATCCATCGCAAAGGCCCGGTCTGCGACGGCCATTTGGGTCGGTGCAGAAGCAAGGTTCTCCTGGCGCTCCAGCAATTCATGGACGCACACGAGGTCACGCCCGTTGGCTTCGACCCACGCATCGACGCTCGCTTGGTCGGAGGTGATCTTGGCCTCGAGCCTCAGGATGTTGGACTTCGCCTCAGCTTCGCGCTTTCCTGCACGGCCTTCACCGGGAGGGACTTGAACGACCTTCGCCCCGAGTTGACCGAGCACGATCTGAACTTCGGGAGCGTGGAGGGGGCGGCATGCCACCGCCACGATGCGGTCTTTGGCAAGAACTTCGCAGTCCTTGGCCAAATCGCCGAGCGCGTCACGGACTTTGCTTGCTTTGCTGGTCTCGGCCACCAAGACCTCCAATCCGGAAATGCCGTTCAGAAGTTCAAGGGGAAGATCGAGTGGGGCAAGGCGCCCCATCACGTCGCGCTCTTCCGCGAGGGTTTGGATGGATGCGTGCGTCTCATCGATGCCGCGGAGGAGTTCCATCACGGTCTCGATGCGACCGGGGAACGACCCCTCGATCAACGATTCAACTTGCTTCCGGGGCATGACACCGGATGCGTTCACTGCGGAGGTGGCCGCACGGACGGCACGGACGCTGGTCAACAATTCGCCTCGGCCTTCTTGGGCTGCGGCTTGACCCACGCCAATTCCTTCCTCGAACTGCTCGTACGGTTGCACGTGCACACATCCGAGGTGATCGCAAGCGGCGAGAACGTCGTCCATGGCCTCGAGCGGAGCCGCCACGGTGAGGCGGGACATCTCGACCATCGGGAACATGAGATCACCTCAGGCGTCTTGGATGGCATTGAGCAGCAGGTCGACCGCTTTGTCGGTGCGCCCGGACGCTGCGGAAGCGAGGGCCTCGGCAGCCTTTGCGCCTTCGGCGCGCACCTTGTCGGCCTCAGCTTCGGCCTTAGCACGGGCTGCATCGATGGTGGAACGGGCTTCCGCGGTGGCGCCTTCAGTGGCCTCAGAAACGGCTTCAGAAGCGGCTCGGCGAGCGTCGCCAATCGCCTTGTTGGCGTCCTCTTGGGCCGAGGCGAGAAGCTCGTCTGCCTCGGTTTGAGCGGACTTGATGCTGCGAAGGACAGATTCCATGCTCATGGTCGACACCTCATCCTTGCCAAAGCGGTAGGCGCCCGGTTTATGAGCATGATGCCCTGCAGCACGGAAGGTTTCATTCCGGATTCGCAGGCCGAATGCCTGTGAATCGGGAGGCCATCAAAAATGGCCACAGCAAGCGCCCCTTTACTTCCGTGAACCCAACGTCACGGAGCATCCTCCGGTAGTATGCGTTCGTACCGTAGTGAGTGTAAGATCGCGCCAGGCCCTTCCAAGGATGGTCCTTTTCTCGGGTGATTCGGCGCGCGATGACCTGAACACCGGTCGCCATCCAGAACCGTCCAAACAAGCCGTGGATGGCGTTGCCTTTGCCTGCGTCACAAATGACGAGTTGACCCCCGGGCTTGAGTACCCGCATGATTTCCTCAAGCCCCTTGCGCTTGTCCTGGAAATCTCGGAAGGAAAACAGGCAGAAGACGCGGTCGAAGGTGGCGTCAGGAAGCGGGATGGATTCGGCGATGGCTTCCACGTACTGAGCGGGCTCCTCCCCTGATGCTGCCCGGGAGGCATCCACCCGCTTCTTGGCCACGCGTAGCATTTCGGGCGAGGGATCGAGGCACGTCAAGTCCACACCGCGGATGGTTTCGGCGAAGGAACCGGGTCCACACCCGACCTCGAGCACCTTCATGCCCGGTTCAGCGTGAGCCGCAACACCGGCTCGCCAGCGGCGGTCTTGACCAAAGGTCATCCACGTGTTCACGCGGTCATAGTGGGGAATGGTGGCCTCGAGT
Source organism: Euryarchaeota archaeon UBA495 (assembly GCA_002496845.1). Classification (GTDB taxonomy): domain Archaea; phylum Thermoplasmatota; class Poseidoniia; order Poseidoniales; family Poseidoniaceae; genus MGIIa-L3. Next base: position 13,638 of record DALQ01000013.1, on the reverse strand, counting down.
TCAGACTCCAAGACCGTCCACGCATCGAGATCGATGCCCGAGGGGTCGTACCCGCCGGTGGCTTGCCTCGAAGACATGGCTTGACCTCGACGGGCGCCCCCTCTTGATGCTTCGCTCGGGGCCCGAGGACCCGTCACGCGATGCGTTCCACGGTTTCTGGCGTGATGCATTCTTCTGGCGTCACGCGGAACACCAAGATGCGGAGGTTTTCCGGCGCGTTGCGGAACTTGGTGACGGTCATGGACGTCTCGAAATCCGTACCGATGGTGCGGACCTTGAATTCGAGGACCATGTCGGCGATGCCTGCCACTTCCTGCCGCATGCCGGGCGGCAAACCGTCCGCAGAGATGGTGACCAACAACAAGCCACGCACCATTTGCGTGTGCGCTTGGAGCATCCGCATCATCGAGATGACGCGAGCCGGATCCTCACGCTGAACGAAGAAGTCCATGCTGTCAAGCACGGCACGGAAATACGGGTCAAGGGCCATGACTTCATTCGTGACTTCGGTCAGGAAGTCACGGTTCTCCGTGTCCACGAAGCGGGTTTGGGCCAATCGCTGAATGTCCGGAAGTTGGAAGCCTTCCAAACGGTACCGGCTGGCGAGGAGGTCACGTTCCAAGACGCTAGCGTTGTACTCTTCACCTACGGTACGAACGCCGATGTCCAACGGCCAGTCGTACTTGTTGTACACGCGGATGATTTCTTGCTGTGCTTCGTTGGTGGAAATGAGGATGGTGTTCTCAGGCTCTTCTGCGGGGGAAGTGAACTGCTTCGCAAACAACTCTGAGCCGGAACCGGTTTGCGTGAAGGCGACGATCATGAAACCGCGAGGGACACCCCCGCCCATCACGCCGTCGAACTTCGGCACGCCAAAGCTGCCGACCTTTCCGAAGAATTCCTCGTCTTCCGCACTGAAGGTGATGTCCGCCATGATTTCACCTCACTGAATGACGACCTGCCCACGGTCAATCAGGGCTGTGCAGTACAGGTCAAGGTTCGCCAACACAAGTGGCGGAGTTTGATCGGGCACGTTGATGAGCACGGAGAGCACTTCACGCTGCCTGAACGTGTTGATGAAGGTGTGAAGGTACTCTGCGAGCATCCTGTCGTCGTTGTAAATGGACAGCGCGTTGATGCTGTCCAAGAACACGAAGTTGCGCTCAAAGGTGGAGGTCCTCAGGATGTAAAGAGTCCTCAACAGCACGGATTCGAGCATGATCGGGCTGTCCACAAAGTGGACGTTCGGATAAGGCACGTCGGTGCCTCCCAAAATGCCCGACGAGACCAGATCAAGGAACTGGATGTTGCTGACGTCGATCCCAATGGATTCGAAGGCTTGGATGATTTCCACGGCGCCTCGGCTGGCGGAGATGTAAACGCCGCCCATGCCGAAAGACTGGATGAGCGGAAGCATCGTGCTGGCCGTGACCACGAAGGAGTTGGAGTTCCCGCAGCGTACCTGCACGGCGCTGTTCAGCGACACTTCGGTCAGTTGTTCTGCGATGAGGGCGTCGAGTTCGAACATACCTAGGCCCCCCATCGTGTCTTTTGATCTGAAACCGCGCCCCACTTGAGCATTGGAGTGAGCATCACGCCGAGTTGTGTCAGTTCAATGGAGTGCTTGGCTCGACTGTGTGGTGTCCCGCGCATCTTGACAACCTGAAGGAAACGCAGCAGGTGGCCCATGCGCTCGACGTCGCCCATCACGATGATGCCGTCGGCGATGGCCTCTTCGACACCGAAGGACGACCAATGCGCGTTTTCGGTGGCCGATGTGATCTCGGAAATCAGCACGGTGGTGCAGCCCAAGGTGGCCAGTTTCTTACCCAGGGTGAACAGGAAGTCGCGGATGAGTTGCTCGCTCTTGATCTTGTAACACAGGGTGGTCACCGAGTCGATGACCAAGCGCGTCACACCAATCGTGTTGACGATGTCCACGATGGCTTTGATCAACGCGTGGACGTCGTCCAAATCGAAGGTGGCTTTGTCCAAACCAAGCCAGGAGTACAACACGTCCACGTCAAAGACGTTGATGAGACCGGTATCGACCATGTTCATGTCGAAGAAGGAGTACTGGCGGATGTTTTCCAACAGTTTCACGCTTGGCTCAGTGGCGGTAAAGTGGGCACAGGCTTCCCCCGCGAGAGCCCCTCGCACAAGGAACTCCATCGCCAAGGTTGTTTTTCCAGAACCGCAGGTGCCGGCGGCCAAGACCGTAGACCCGTAAGGGATGCCCCCGCGAAGGATTTCATCCAACCCGTGGATGCCGGTGACGCACCGGTCGCGGGTGTAGACGCTGCTTGGCATCATGGGCTTCATCCTCCGACGCGTGACCTTGGTTCAAGAAGCATCCGCCGTAGGTCAACCCTCACGCACCAATGCCCGGGGTCCAATCGCCGGGGCTAGCCGTTCCCGTGACGGTCCAATCGGCCATGTCGCGAAGATCCGTGCCGTTCCACGTCAAGCCGTCTCCAGAAGCAAGGATGTGGCCGGTATCGCCGCCCCAAAGGACGGCTTGTCGGGTGGCGGGGAGGCTTGTGGTAGGGTCGGTGTAATCGATTCGCAATTGACCCTTGTCATCAGGGAGCACGTCGATTTGCCCCACGCCGAGCAGCCCAACCACGCCCAAATCGAAGACCTGCGTGGCGTTCCCGGCCTCCTGCGTGTTGGCGTCACCGGTGAACACCGCAACACCACCCCCTGAAATGAGGCCATCAAGCATCAGGTGGCTGGTGGTGTCCCGGCCGTCGAGGACGTGGAAGGACCAACCCAGCAAGCGTACGGCGAAGCCTTCTGGGTTGTGCATTTCGAACCATTCAGGTCCACCGTCGCCGGGATGCGGTTGAACCTCAGTCACCTGAAGGACGGACGAGGCACGCCCGCCGTCGTGGACTTCCAAGGAAACGCGGTAAAGGGCGCCGTCGCCGACCACCAAGCGCGTGGCACGGCTCGATGTTTCGGCACCGATTCGAGTGGTGCCGCCCTCAAAGACCGTGGATTCCGTGGACCCGTTCGCGTCCAACGCGTCGATCCGAAGATGCACATCAAATGCGGCGTCCAATCCCAAACCGGCTGCAAAGGCCTGTTCAGTGACCTTGCTGAGGGCGGCCAAGCGGTCTTCGTCGAGGACTCCTTCGACGACCAGCCCGGCTCGAACGCGGCCCTCTTCGAGGGCAGCGGCCGTTTGTTCATGCCATGCTGAGGTCCCGTTCGCCACGTCGGCTTCGCCGTCAACGACGGGCACGTACCAGCCTTCGTCCGCCACCAAGCGGTCCAAACCGAGGACGGCAGAGCGGTCCAACCGATCCAGGTAAGGGTCGTTGGAACCCATTTGCATCTGAGCCAACGACAAAAAGGCGGTAAGGATCATCAGAAAGAGCGTGAAGGCAGAGAGGAACTCGATGACGGCCGTCAAACCTTCGCGGTCGCGCCGAAGTCCGGACACGTCCCGCATGGCCCGACCTTGCGCGCGCGCATCATGAGCCTGTCGTCATTCAAGACGGGAAAAGGCGCGGTGAGGGAGATTTGAACTCCCGTGGGTAAAACCCACTGGATTAGCAATCCAGCGCAATGGCCAGGCTATGCGATCACCGCAGCGTCCCGAGCCACCCAAGGTTCGGTCAAGAAGGCTGCGGTGCGAGTTTCGCCTTCAGAAGAAGTCGTCAAACTCATCCGCCACAGCGTTGGACTGCTGTTGCCGGATGCGTGCCGCGACGATGCGCTTGAGGCGGCGGTGCCTTCCGTTGAGCATTGGAAGCCCGATCGCGACCACCACGAAGGCCATGAGGAGCACGCCGAGGGCAGATTGGAACAAGGCGTCGCTGGCCATGCCATCAACCAGCTTGCCGACCCAAGGGCTCCCAAGAGGAGGCTCGGGCTCAGGCTCGGGCTCAGGGATCAGGTGTTGGTTGTACGCCCACCATTGGTCCTCGACGAAGAGGCGGGCGCTGTTCTCAGAGATGACAACGGGGTTGTCGTTGCCCACGGCGTCGGTCGGCGTGAGCACGTAGTAGAAGACGCGGTAGGGGCGGATCGACTCATCCAAGGAACCGTTGGTGTCGAATCGCCCTTGCTCTCCTGGAACGGACGCCATGTTCTCGACCAAAGGCGTCAGAGCGCTCAGGTCAAGGCCATCAGGATCGGTTTCAACGCGGTAGAGGTTCCACGTGCCCTCTCCTTCAGCCTCATGCTCAGGCCATGTCCACGTCACGCTCACGTCGTAGCAGCGGTCCCAATTGCCCGTCCGCTCGTGGCACGCCGTGTCGTTGGAGAAGGTGCTGACCGCAACAAGGTTGGTCACCGTCAGTTCAGGCGGAATGGCGTCACCGCAGAAGAGCCCGGGCACGCCGCTCTCACCGTTTGTGACGTTGAGGCGGAACAAATCTGGTTCGCCGGCACGGTTGGCCGGAGCGACCAGGTAGGACGCGCACGTTCCTGTGGCCAGCGGTTGGCCATCGTACCAGCTGTCGTGAGCGATGTCGGTGCTCGCCACAAAGGTGGTCTCGGTGAAGTCTTCCCAGAAGGAAGGATTGGACGACGCCTCGGGCGAAGGGAAGTAGGTGGATGACCCGATTGGCATCGCCAAACGGTAGATGTTCCAGCCGGAGAGGTAGGGGTTCTCGAGATCGCCGCTGGCGTTCCAAAGGACCTCCAAGTGACCGTTCGGCCTGCGCTCCAAGCGGACGTCCTCAAGGTGGACCACGGGAGCGGGGAGATCACCGATGAAGAGGAGGACCGCGTTCTCACGCAGCACCACATCGATGGTCCCGTCGTCGTTGATGGTGGCCTCGTTGGGCGGCGTCACGAAGCCCCAAGTGGTGGAATTCATGGCGGGAAGCATGCGCAGTTCAACGGTTTCTGGGTCAATGTTGTCGGGGAGGAGTTCGCTCAGGTTGAACTGGATGTTCATCGCCAGAAGACCCACGTCCTCGCCGCCGTTGGACGGCGCTTCCAAACCGAAGGCGTGAATCATCAGCGGAGCCTTTCCGTTCCCGATCCCGTAATTGAGGCCGAGCAAGGGCAAACGTTCCTCATGGACCAGCACGGCGTCGTTTAGACTGACGCCCTCCCCAGTGTACGCAGCCCCGCCCTCAATGGCGGTGTGGTGGAGGACGTTGATGTTGAGGAATTCGGATTGAGTGTATCCGAGCACGTCACGGACGATCAGGGAGATGGTGTGCTCGCCGAGGTCCAAGGAGGACACAGGGACGTCAATGACTTGCCCATGGCTGGCTCCTGGGACGAGGTCGAAGATGCCGTTGATGCGCCAGGTGTAGTTGAGCGGCCCTGCCGCCGTGTCAGAGGTACGAGCGACGAGCGTCATCAGGTCGGCGGTGGTGTACACGCCGTTGGAATTGGATTGAGAGATGGAGGCGCCGATGGGGCCGACCTCGATGTCAACGCCGCTTTCCGTGACTTCGTTGTCCTGCGGATTCACGTCATTCCAAAGGCCGAGGTCCACAGGAATGGTCACTGAAATGCGCCGGTTCAGTCCGGTGAAATCGAGGTCGAAAAGACACTGATGGCTGTCTTCAGGAGCCATGTCTGGAAGGGCGCAGGTTTGCTGCGTGTCCACGTTTCCGAGCACGTCAGAAATGGTCATGGTCATCGAAGAACCGATGATGGTGGTGTTGCCGTGGTTTTCGACGGTGGCCATCACGGCATCGTCACCGTAGTAATACGGAGCATTCGGATCTTGCGTGTTGTGCGTCGGCATGAACCCCATGACCACCAAGTCCGAGGTGTCGTCCAAGCGCAGGTGGACGCTGCCGATGTTGTTCGTCGGGACAAGGTCCCCGGTCGAGTTGAAGACGCCAAACTCGAGCAAATACCGCCCAGGTTCATCGTAGGAGAAGTCCGGCAGGCTCCTGGTCAATTCCGTCAAACCGCCCCAGTTGTAGCCGGTCAGGTCGACGTCGGTCGTGGCCTCAGCCACAGGCGCACCACCGAAATCGTGGGTCAGGCGCCATCCCCATGACATGTTGAGGGTGCAGCCCCCGCACAAGTAGACGCCGAAATCGACCTCCCATGTTTCGCCCTGGCGCGGGTACGTGACGTTGGTGTTCAACACGGCCCCGTCGTCGTCGGATGCCACGTCGAGCAGACCGCTCCGCGGGTCCTGATCTTGTGCGACGATGATGTCCTTGAACGACTCCGTCAGCACGACGTTGACCACGAGAGTGTCGTCCGAAACGTCCACGTCCCCTTCCGTGAACGAGAAGGTCACGGTGTAGTTGGCTTCCACGGTCCCAGCGGACCAGTGAGAGGTTGAGGGCGACCACTTCGCGGGGAAGGTGTAGACCATGCTTTGCAGCGTCGGGAGGCTCGGGATGGTGCCCGAGCCACCGTCACAATGGGTGTGCCCGCTTGGCGCGCCCTCCGGACAGGCTTCCCATTCGATGTCACGAGGAGCGCTGGTCCCTGGATATTCGTTGGTCACTTGGACCTCAAGCGAGACTTGGTTGAACGCGTTGATGTATTCGTTTTGGAACGGACTTTGCCCGTTGGTGATCGCAAGATCGCCCGAGGCTGCAACGGCCGTTGGCAGCGTCACCATCAGCGATGCGAGCAAGAGCCCCACGAGAAGCAGCGGTCGCCTTCGAGGCAGCCTTTCTGCATCCATGTGCAAAACCTGCGGCTCCTATCTCAAAGACTCATCGCTTGAATCGTACCGCAGAGCCCCGGAAGAACAGGGCATCAGTTGAGCGGTCCGAAGAAACCAAGCAGACCAGGGGGGGCGGCCGAAATCGCTACCAAAGCAAGGAACATCCAACCAAGGTAGAACAGGCTACGGAAAAACGACTTGGCCGCTTTCGGCATTCGACCGTTTTCATCGAAGGGCTCCTCGGGATCGATGTCCCACACGGACTTGGCATACCAAACCGTGAGGCCCCCCGAGGTAAACGCCCACAGCAATGGGATTCCGGAGGCAGGCCAGAAGCAGGGCACTGAACCAAGGAGAAAGAGAAGGCCGCAGTACGCCTTGGATTGATTCAGCGTGCTGTTTGCCCCACGGACCTCGTTCATCATTGGGACCTGTGCCTTGGCGTATTCACCCGAACGGTAGAGCGCCAAAGCCCAGAAGTGAGGTGGCGTCCACAGGAAAATGAGCATGAAGAGCATCCAAGGCACCGGCGATCCAAGTGCGAAGGGGTTCATGCCCTCAAGCGCGCCGGTTTCCGACGCTGCTACCGCCCAACCGATGAGGGGCGGGGTTGCCCCTGCAATGCCCCCAATCACGATGTTTTGCGGCGAACGTCGCTTCAACCAGATCGTGTAAATGAGCACGTAGAAGGCCACCGAAAAAGCCGCCCAAAAGGCCGCCTTCCAGTGGGCGAGAAGGAACACCGCGCTCCCCGTGATGCTGATGAAAAGCCCGAACAGCAAGGCTGAACGAGCAGAAATCTCACCTTGGGGAATAGGACGCTTAGCCGTACGGGCCATGAGTGGGTCAATGTCGGCGTCGAACCACATGTTGATCGCGTTCGAACCACCTGCTGACAACGTTCCACCAACAAGGGTGATGGCGATCGCGGTCGCGGTGTCCATCCACGTTCGATCTCCTGCAATGGAGTCGTAGCGAACCAAAAGGTCGTGAACAAGGATCGCGCAAATCGCCGTGATCTGCAGCAAAACCACGACCCTGAGCTTCATCAGGTCGATGAGAACGCTGGGCAGGGCACGCTTTTCCGTCATTCAGACTCGCCCCCGCTGTCCACGGGGGAGACGAGCCGACTCATCATGGTCACGGAGATGGCGACCACCGCGGCCACCACCCCAACCACCAAGTGAACCAGTGAGAGTCCTTCGGGAAAACCGCCGGCGTCAGCGAAGACGATGTAACCGGCTCCGACAAGAAGGTTGAGCATCCAGAGACCTGCGGTGAAGTCCACGGCGCGGTGCAAGGCCATCGGCTCACCCGCAGCACGAGCCGCGGTTTTGATGCGAGCGCCGCCGATGATGAGCAAGGCTCCGACCACCAAGGCACCCACACGGTGCACCATCTGAACGAGGACGCCTGCGTGATCCATGGTAGGAAGCAGTTGCCCTCGGCACGCGGGCCATCCGTCAGGGAAACCAATGGAACAGGCTTGGTTGTACTGAGCGCCCGGGGCCGTCGACGACACCCATGCGCCGAGCGCAAGCAGAAGCAACACGGAGGCCGCAAACGCATCGGTGCGGGCACGTTGACGGGCGAGGAAGGCCCCAGAAGTGGAGAAAAACTCCCAGGTCGCCCCCTCGACTTTGCGCATGGCAATGTACTGATGAAGGAGCGTGGAGGTCCAAATCGTGGCCATGCAGAGGTGCAAAGCCACGGTCCAGTCACGGTTATCGTACACCACGGTCAATGCCCCAACGCCAGCCTGAACGACGAGCAGCACGCCTGCCAACACCGCCGTGTTTCGAACCCTCGGCCCGTACGTCTTCTGTAAACGCTGCATCCACAGGGCGTTGATGAGGATCGGAACCGCAACAAGGCCGACCAACAACCGATGGACCCATTCACTGAAGATTTCCAGGGTGCTGTACCGATGGCCTTCGCCGCGCGTGTCCTCGGTCGCGTCTGGATTGTCCTCCCACCACTGCGCTTGCTCGTCGGCGTCGACGGCGAAGGTCCAGGTGCCGAAGCATTTCGGCCAGTCTGGGCATGATTCGCCTGCGTCGAGGATGCGAATCGTCCCGCCGGCCACGATGATGATGGCAGCGACAGCCACCAAAGCGAGGGGGAGAAGGGAGGGACGTCGCCACCCCGCAGCCATTGTCCAAAGTTCGGTGGACGCCCTCTATTAACACAGTCCACTTGGCCACGACGTGCATCGAGCCTTGCCCTTCGTGGCGCTGTTGGCGCTGATGCTTTGTTCTGGCCCGACGGTGGCCGCTGAATCCACCGTAGGCGGCCTGTGTGAAGGGACGAGTTGCGAAGTCGACAACACGCTGCGCGTCATCGAATACTTCGGTGCGGACTGGTGCGAACCGTGCCGACCGGTGGAAGCGATGCTCGACGGGCTTGACCGCTCCGACGTGCTGGTGGTGCGCCACACCCCCTCGCCGCAAGACGGTGACTTCTCCAACCGGTCTTACCAGCGCTTCGACGGGCACTACGGGCTTGTCAGCCTTCCCGCGATCGTGATTGACGGCTATGCCGTCCTGACGGGTGAAACGATGACGCTGAGGCTTGAAGAGGCGCTGAACGCCACCGCTGACGGACGCACAAACCTCAGCGAAAACAGCACCACGTGGTCCAGCCCAGTCCACGCCCCCTCCCGCCCGGATGCCCTCGACGCCAACGTCAGCTCCACCCTCCCCGGCTCCACCAACGGCACCTGGACGGTCGTGTTGCACGACCCGCTGCCGTTGCGCCCGCTCCAAGCCGCACTTTCTGCACCCGACACGCCCGAGCCGGCAATCACCGAACCGTTGTCTGGGATCGAAATCACGCTTCTGACCGCCGCACTCGTCGTGCTTTCTGCACCTGCCACCGTGATGCTGTGGCGCTCCATGAGGGGCAGCCAGCCCCTGCATTTGGACGAAGAAGCATGAGTCGAAGCGTGACGAAGCCGGACGAAGTCTTCAAGAGGGCCCTGTTGGTCGCCGGCTTGCGAGTTCGCTCGCAGGTGCATCCCCATGGTCAAGCCCGCCCGACTCCACACCCGCTTTGAGCGCGCCCGCATCATTGGTGCACGTGCTCTCCAGATCGGCATGGGCGCTCCGCTTTTCGCCAAGGAAGACGACCTGCGTCAAGCCTTCCGTGAAGAACTCATTTCGCTCCACGGCAACGAAGAAGCCGACGTCCGCTTCGTTCTCGACCCGCTCAAGATTGCGCTCTACGAGTATGAGCACGAGCTCATCCCCATCGACATCGACCCGCACGACGCGTGAGTCAGTCCGAGCCTGCAAAGCCGTAGAAGGCCGCGTCACGCGGCTGCGGCAACATCGCTTCCTTCACGAGCATGGTGCGCACCGCCCACAACTCGGTGAAGATGCGGTAGCGCGTCGTGGCGTCGAGGTAATCCACGCCTGCTGAACCGCCGGTGCCCATCCGTCGGCCGATCATCCGTTCCACCATGCGGGCATGCGCATGTCGGAAGGCGAGCATCGACTGTTCCACTTCCACCACGGTGTCGATGAGGCGGCGGGGCCAAGCCAACAGCGGCAAGTGGCGATGCGACTCAATGTAGAGCAAACCTGCCCGTGCACGGTCGATGCTTCCTTCGGGACGCAGGAACGTGGCTGCGCCATCGACGCCCGCCGACATCCGTCGTTCCAAGGCCTCCGGTTCACCTTGACCTACGGCGACCATGCGGGCGATGACCTCGTCCGCATGCGACCGCATCGCAGCGAGATGGCCGTCGACGAAGGCCGTGACCACCGCCCCGTCGTCCTCGGCGTCGGCCAGCGAGCCGTCGATGGGCGTTCGGCCAAGCCAGGCGAGCAAGACGTCGTGCAACGACGTGCCGTCCACACGCGCCTCAAGGTCGGCCAAGGCCGCGTCGGACATGTCGCCAACCGAATGAAGGCGGCGAAGGTGGCCGATGGGATCCGCACCCTCCACACGTTGTTCATCGCTGAGGCCAAGCGTCAACTCAAGGGCGCGCATTTGCCAGGACTCGAAGCCCGAGGACGTGCCCAAACGGTCACGGAAGGCCAGGAATTCTTGTGGAGCGAGGGTCTCCATGACCTTCCATTGCGCGGAAAGGAGGCGGAAGATTTCCGACACCCGTTCCAGATGACGCACCACACGCGGGATGTCGCCTTCTGGAACCGAAGGCTGGCCAAGCAGGCGAACGCTGGCATCGAGTTCGGTCAAGACCTGCTTGAACCACAGTTCGTAGGTTTGGTGCACGACGATGAAGTGCTGCTCGTCGGCGCACGGCACAGGAAGGTGCCCGTCAGGCCCCGCTTGCAGGCCCAGCAATTCGTTCAGACGCAAGTATCCCGCATAGGTGATCCTTGGGCCGTTGGGGTCCATACGCGACGGACGAGCGCGACGGCCTGAAAAGCCACCGGCGTCGAAGGTGCTGCGCTGTCTCGCGAACGCAACGGCAATGGATATAGGGCGCATACGGAACCGGTCGATATGGGCGTGGATGGGACTACACTCGCAGGCTGGCTGGCGGACTACGACCCAGCCTCCATCACGATTGGCGTGGTGGCCTCTCACTCCTCCTTGCAAATCCTTCACGGCGCACGCATGGAAGGCTTCCGGACCTTGGGCATCGCCGTAGGCGAAGAACGTCGTCGCTTCTACTCCGCCTTCCCTGGCGCCGACCCCGATGAGTGGCTGATGCTCGACCATTACCACGAGTTGATGGACCACGCCGAGTGGATGCGCGAACGCAACGTCATCATCATCCCTCACGGCTCCTTGGTCGAGTACCTCGGCTCAGACAACTTCCGCGAACTGCAAACCCCGACCTTCGGAAACCGCGGCATCCTCCACTGGGAATCCAGCCGCGAGCGCCAGCGCCTATGGCTTGAGCAAGGCGGGTGCAACATGCCTCGCGTGGTGCACGATCCCAAGGACATCGACGGCCCTGTCATCGTCAAGTACGCTGGCGCAAAGGGCGGGCGTGGTTATTTCATCGCCCGAGACTACCGTGATTTCCGCCGCAACGTGGACATCGAAGAGGAGTTCACCATCCAGGAATACGTGCTCGGCTGCCGCTACTATCTCCATTTCTTCTTCGACCCCACCGCCACCGACGGCTTCCAAGTGCGAGGCACCGGCAGCAACGAAGGCAAGAACCTTGGCCGTTTGGAATTGCTCTCCATGGACCGACGGGACGAATCCAACGTCGACGAGTTCTACAAACTCGGCTCCTTGCGCGACCTCCGTGAAATGTCGCTCGAGCCGTCCTTTGTCGTGACCGGAAACCAGCCCGTGGTCATCCGCGAATCCCTGCTCCCCAAGGCCTTCCTGATGGCCGAAGGCACCGTGGCCTCCTCCTTCGAACTCGAGGAAGGCGCACGCGGCATGATCGGCCCATTCTGTTTGGAGACCATCGTCACCGACCAGCTTGAGTTCAAGGTCTTCGAGATCTCAGCGCGCATCGTCGCGGGTTCCAACCCCTTCGTCGGCGGCTCACCCTACTCGGACATCAACGAGCCCTTCATGTCGACCGGCCGCCGCATTGCGCGCTCGATTCGACTTGCCGCCGAAGCGGACCGCCTGATGGACATCCTGTCTTGAGTACGCAGCAACGCTTCCGAGTGAGAGCGAGTCTCATTCGTCCTCGGAACCATCTGCGTCCACATGGGCTTCCAACGAGGCCACCCTTGACGGACTAAACCCATATGCAGTGGCTTGGATATCGAGCATGGTACGTTCTTTCTCGCTGATTACAGCATCGCTGATGGCCGCTTTGTACAACGCGATGTAGCTGAATTCGTCTTTGGTAAACGACTGTGGCATGATAGTGTTTGAAACGCGTTCCAGCGACGCAAGGATTGGCTTTCTAAGCACGATCACCGGCAGGCCGATCAGGATTCCTCCAACCCATCCCTTGTCGAAGGCCGCCTCCATGCCTTCCGTTGCAAAAAGAAACAGCAGGGCGAAGCTCCCTGTGAACACAGCTGTGGTGAAACCTCTCCTAAGTTTCTCATCGATGCCGAAGACCTCGTTCTTGGCCATTGCATATGTGAAGACTACGCCCTCGAACAAAGCGGCCAGAACCACCGTGATCGGGAGCAGCGGGCCAACGGCAATCAGCAACTTAGGGACCTGTTCGTCTGGATTGAAAGGATGGGTGTCCAAGGTTGGAGACTCACCGAGCACACTCACGAGGGTCAAGAGCATCAGAATGCTCGTTATTTGAAGCACGGCTTTGCCAATAAAGCCTAGGCGCACCGCTCGAAGTTCAACACTCTGCGCATGGTCCACTTTTTGCGTCATGCTGGTGATCTTCGTCACCACGACCGCGGCGAAAATCGCGCCAAGTGTGGGCAGGAACAGCAACATCTGCGTCAAAGGTCCAAGCGTTGGCGAAGACAACGTCATCGGATAGACGGATGCCCACGACTCAGGGCACGTCACCTCGAAAGGCATCGGATCACCCGATGCGGTGGATCCGATACCTGCACCAACAGCGCTGCAATGCGTCCATCCGATGTCCCCGATTGCAGCATGTAAACCGCCCATAGCTGCGATCAACCCGAGGATTGCGACGATGCAAAACACGGGCAATAGGTAGAGCCCGTGAACGCTAAAGAAGCTGGAAAGACGGCCGGACCACGCCCGCTTTGCATAAAACGTCGGCGTGAGAATGTAAAGGAAAAACAACTGCAACGACATGACATAGTACACCACGCGAACGGTCGAGAGAAAGGCGAGAGAAGATTCGGGCCATGAGTATGCCCAGTACAACATGGCGGTGGCGCAACGGACAGACTCCGTGATCAGCATGAGTCCAATAAACCGGTTTTTCCCATTCGACGGGTCAGCACGATACACCAACACCGAAAGGAACACGAGGAACATCGCTGAAAGAAGACTCAGCATGGCCAAAACGTGCCAGTAGCCGATGAACGAAGTGGAATAATCGGCATTTGAAACGGTCCTCCAGTAGTACTGGAGCGGGCCGCCAACATCAGCCATGAGTGTACATCCTCCATGCCAGATTATTGGTTTTCGGAGCC
>DALQ01000104.1 GCA_002496845.1 Euryarchaeota archaeon UBA495 | reverse complement strand
CGAGCCGGATTACGGTTCCAACCCAGGCGACATGGTGACCAAGGCCGAAGACAAAGGCGACCATTACTTGCTCAACGGTGCCAAGATGTGGATCACCAACGGCACCATCGCTGATCTCGCCGTGGTGTGGGCCAAACTCGATGGCGTCATCCGCGGATTCATCGTCGAAAAGGACGACCCAGGGTTCTCGGCTCCCGAGATGAAGGGCAAGCACTCCCTGAAGGCAAGCGTGACCTCGGAATTGGTCTTCCAAGACTGCAAGATTCCCAAGGACCGCATGCTTCCCGGCGTGAAGGGCCTGCGCGGACCGTTCTCGTGCCTCAACAACGCACGCTACGGCATCTCCTGGGGCGCTCTCGGTGCAGCGATGGCCTGCTTCCACTCAGCGAAGACCTACGCCCTTTCTCGCATCCAGTTTGGCCAGCCCATCGCCGCCTACCAACTCGTGCAAAACAAGCTGGCATGGATGCTCCGCGAGATCACCAAGGGTCAACTTCTGGCCTATCACCTCGGCCGGAAGAAGGACGACGGCACATGGTTCAACGAACAAATCAGCCTCGCGAAGATGAACAACGTGGACATTGCGTTGGAGATTGCTCGCGTGGCCAGGGACATCCACGGGGCCAACGGCGTCCTCGACGAGTACCCTGTGATGCGCCACATGGCCAACCTCGAGTCCGTGAAGACCTACGAAGGAACCCACGACATCCACAACCTGATCATCGGCCGCTACATCACCGGCATCCAAGCCTTCACCCGTCAGGCGTGAGGAAGGGTGTACCCGTACCATCGCCTTCTCCGGTTGGTGGTGCGCCACGTCTTGAGGCGTTCAGACCCTATAGAGCCGCTTGCTGAGCATGCGTGGAAGGTTCGACCAGGCCTCGGCGACGTGGACATGTACCCGGAAGTCAACAACGGCCGGCATTTCGTGCTGTTCGATTTGGCCCGCTACGAATTGGCGATGCGCATTGGATTGTTTCGCTGGGTTCGGCGCACAAAATCTGCCTTCGTCGTGGGAGGATCCACCATCAGGTACCGCCACCGCCTTCGCCCGTGGCGACGAACAGAGGTCAAGACGCGGCTGGTGGGGATGGATGAGCGGTTTTTCTATTTCCAACAAAGGACGGTCCAACAAGAGCGCACATGCTCCATGGCCCTCATCAGAACAGGCGTTCGGAAGAACGGCGTTGTGCCACCCGTTGACGTGATGTCCGAAATCGGTCTCGATGTGGACCCGTTCATGGAGCCCTGGGTGGCCGAGTGGAACGCATGGGACGACGCGAAGCCGTGGCCTGAAGCCTGATCACACGCTGGGCAGGACGCCCAAACGAGCCAACGCGCCCCAAACCGGGTCGAGGAAACGTGGCAAGAAGCGGTGACGCAGGTAGACGGCGGCAGCGAGGCTGATCTTCTGAGGCTTGCTCAGGCTGATGCGTTGGGTGAAGACGTCACCCTGGCTGCGCTCAATCTGCTTGAGGATCTTGTCGTAAAAGGCGATCATCGCCGCAGGCGAATACCGCGTCTCACGCGGCAAAAGAGGCAACAATTGCCGGGCCTCTTCGAGGTAGGTTCGGGCCCGCTTGGCATAGTGGTGGCAGTAAGGTTCCCAACTGGTGTTGAGGATAACTCGACCGTCAACAAATTCTGATGGGTCAAGGCCGTTGGCCTCCAATTCCTCGCTTGGAAGGTAGACGCGGTCCCTGTGAATGTCCTCGCCAACGTCCCGCAACACGTTGGTCAACTGCATGAAAATCCCCCAGGACTCGGCATACTTCCGGGCCATGGGGTCTTCGTATCCGTAGATTTCAATGCACATCAGACCGACGACGCTGGCCACACGGTAGCAGTAGACGTACAGGTCGTCGAAGGTACGGTAGCGGTTTTGGTAGAGGTCGTCTTCCATGCCAGAGATGAGGTCGTCAAAGACCAAACGAGGGATGGTGAAGCGCTGCACGGTGTCTTTCAGTGCAAGGAACACGGGGTCCGTGGACCACGCCTCGTTGTAGCAGGAGGAGAGTTTCTTCCTGAAGAAGAACAACTGCGTGATTTTGTTCAGGTAAGCTTCCTCATCCAGCACGGTTTCGGCGGTCTGATGCTGTTCAAGCGCTTCACGGTAGGCTTTGGCTTCCGGATCCATCTCGCCAAGTGAACCGGGGAAACGGTCGGACCAATCGCCGTCAGCGATGTCGTCCGCACGTCGGCAAAAGGCGTAGACGGCGCACATGGCCTGGCGCTTTTCCTCTGGCAGGTACTTGAACGAATGATAGAAGTTCCCGGCCTCGCGACGGGTCAACTCTTCGCAGTACGTGTACGCAAGACGAAGGAGTTCGGCCGGGGGCTTTTCCGACCAAATGGGAGCCTCCAAGTGAGAGAAGGGGTCCATGAGCTCGAAGTTGTCACCGATGAGTCCAACGAATTGAGCGGATTCCCGAAGGGCTTCCATCGCCGTTTGGCTGACCGCCTTCACCGCCTCTGTGGCCAACTGCACACCCGTGCGCAGGCGTTCCAACGGCGTGAGGTGTTCGCGCTCAAAGCGTCCGCTCTTCGTCGATGCGTTGCCCTTCAAAGGCAGCACGAGGTCGAGGGGCTTGCGGCGTTCCAGCATCTCCGTCGACAAAGCGTGTCTTCGTGTCCTTATGAATCCCCTGTTTTCAGGAGCACCACCTTGGCACGGCCAAGGCCCGAGAAAGGTCACTTCAGGTTGGGTCGCAGTGCAGTCAATGCTCGCTTTGTGCCACCTGGTACCAAGGTCGCCATCACAGAGCGCCGCATGATGCGCTTGATCTCAGAACGCTGGACCTTCACACGTTCCGATGCATTGAGCACGTTGCTTGTTCGAAGAAGATCGACGGTGCGCTGACCGATGATGATGGGAAGCATGCAGGCGAGACGAAGACGGCGAGCGTGACCAGGCAACCGCAGCGTGTAGCGGACGGCGGCCTCCAAGTGGCCGTCGGTCAGGTCAAGCAATTCGTTGTAGACCGGACGGAAGGCCTCCATGGAAGCAGGACTTCGAAGGTCCTCCGGCGTCAACCCGACCGCCTCAAGACGCGGCCTTGGTACGTAGCATCGGCCAAACCGGAGGTCCTCGGGAATGTCGCGCAAGATGTTCGTCATCTGCAAGGCTTTCCCAAACCTCACCCCATCCGCCATCCATGCATCGCCGTGCAGGTCAGTGTTCTGGGGGAACATGTGATGCAGGCTCATGTTGGTCCAAAATTCACCGACGCTTCCCGCGACCCGGTAGGCGTAATCGTCCAACGCCGCATCGTCCTCCAACACGGAAAGTTCGTCTTTGTCGTTGGAGGGACCAAAACGGCGCAAATCCAAGGTTTGACCGCCGATGATGATCTTCAGGCACGTCCGAACCATCTCCGTGTCAACGGGAGGCGTGTCGCTCAACGCATTCACGGACAGCGAGGCTTGTTCGAGCAACACACGTTCAGCGTCGAGCGCTTGGAGCTCAGCGAGGTGCGTCAAGTCAGGCACATCACCTCCTTGTCCACCCGTCGCAGCATCCCATTCAGCGAGCGCGTCAAGCAGAACTTGGACTTCTCCGGTCTTCGAATCGGCGATGGTGTCGGCGACCCTGGCCAACAAGTAGAGCAAGCCAACCGATCGGCGCATCTTCTTTGGAAGCACCTTCAGGGTCAGGAAGAACGACCGCGAATTTGCTTCGAGCAACGCGTCACACGTTGGGTCGATCAGCACCGGACCAGCCTCTGCTCAGCGACCAGGTGGGCCACGGCGAGGGCCTTTCGGGCCGCCCTTGGGTGGGCCACCGCTCGGGCCACCCTTCGGAGGGCCACCCTTGCTGGGGCCTGGTGGACCCCCTTTCTTTGGACCGGGAGGGCCACCTTTGCTTGCACCAGGGGGACCACCTTTCTTCGGACCGGGGGGACCG
>DALQ01000041.1 GCA_002496845.1 Euryarchaeota archaeon UBA495 | reverse complement strand
AGGCGGGCCCGACGGGGTTCGAACCCGCGACCATCGGGTTAAAAGCCCGACGCTCTACCTGGCTAAGCTACAGGCCCAATGCGCATCTTGGGCGACCGTCCGACCGACCCTCCCTTTATGAAGATTCCGTGCCTTGGAGCGGGACCCTTCGCGACGATGATTCTCAACGCAGCATCCTGATGTATAGCGCCTGTGGTGGAGGGTTTGGTCGGCATGGACGCTCCCTTTGCTGCTGACGACGCAGAAGCCGAGCGTTTGCGCTTGGAACGGCCTGCATCAGAGGTGGTCTGGAACGACGCAAAAGGGCGTCCATGGAACCTCACCGTCCCGCCCACCGTGTACCCTCCTCGAGAGGACACCGATCTGCTGGCGCGAACCCTGCTCAACCTTGGACCAGGTGCCGGGAGAACGGCGTTTGAGGTTGGGGTTGGCAGCGGCGCGTTGTTGCTTCAAATGGCCGCAGACGGGTGGGCCGTCAGCGGGTGTGACGTTCACCCCTACGCCGTGGCTGCAACCCGCAGCATGCTTGCAGACCAAGGTCACGACAGCCACGTGAGAGAGGGCGATCTGCGCGATCTTGACGACGAGGCCCTCGGCCGTGCTGACCTCATCCTTTGGAACACGCCCTATCTTCCGCCGGTGTCCGTCGACGAAGCCCACCTTGGCCCCCTTGAGGAGGCTTCCCTTTCAGATCCGGTTCCTGAAGGAGCTGGGCACGCCCTCTTGGCACGTCTTGCGATGCTTCCGGAGCGCAGAGACCGCACCGCCATGCTGGTGCTCAGGGAAGACGCCGCTCTCCGTTTGCGTGCAGACGCGACGAAGGAGGGATGGTGTTGCGTCGTCGAAGGGCGCTTGGAATTTGATGACGGCGAGCGCCTTGTGGCTGTGGCCTTGACGAAGGCTTGGCCCCACGCCACGCACCACCTTGTGCACAGCACCGGCAGCACCAACGCTGACCTCTTTGGGGATGAGCGTCGCATCGGAGACTCCCTCCGGGCAGAACATCAGACCGAGGGCCGTGGACGGCGAACGGCGTCATGGGCCTCAAACGGTGGCGATCTCACCACCTCCTGGGTCCTCCACAACGGGCCGATGCCCATGCCGCCGCATGGGTTGATTCAAGCTGCTTGTGGATTGGCCACGAAAGACGCCTTGGTCGATCTTGGCCTTTTGGAGGAAGAAAGGATCGTGCTGAAGTGGCCAAACGACGTGCTCGTTGATGGAACACGTGTTGGAAAACTTGGCGGATGGCTCATCGAAAGCCGCCAACAAGGCAAGCATACGCGCGTGGTCGCAGGCCTGGGCCTCAACCTGACCGAAGGGCCCGATGCCATCGACGGTACACCCCGTTCAACCCTCATCGGACCTGAGGCCCAGGTGCTTCATGCAGCCCTGAGCGTCAGGCTTTGCGCTCGTCTCAACGAACTGCACTCAAAGCGAGGGCGTGAACGGCTTGCGGCCGAGGCTCTCGCAGCATTCCAATCATCAGCGACGCGATTGGGGATGATCGACGAGGAGGGGCATCCGTTGTCACCCACGGCTTTGGACGACCAAGGAGGCTTGTGCGTGGAGGGGCGCGAACAGCCGCTGCACGACCTCGATGCCGTAGGATGGCGCTTCTGGCCTTAGCCCTCATCCGAGGAGTTCAGCATCAAGGCTCTCCGCTTCCGCTTCTGGCGCATCGTCGTTTTGTCGGCCGAGAAGGACAGAGTAGCCAACCAAGAGGGCTCCAAGAAGCGGTGGCCAGACAAAGGCCATCGCACCGCGCTTGAGATCAACATCGACTTCACCCGTGCCTTCGGAAACCGAGATTGACCACGACACAGCGCCTCGTTCCGGCATGTCAAAACGAATCGTTTCGGTGGCTCCGGCAGCCACGGCTTCGGTGGTCAAGACTTCGTCCTGATCCTCGAATTGGAAGCGAACGGTGACGATTGAGGTCTGATCAACGGAATATTCCACGTCCACGGAAGCCCCTTGTCCAAGGGTCGCCTGTCCCGTCACCGCTTCTTCTGAATTCAGTGGAACCGGATCGTCCCACGCCAGCATCACGATGCTCCCCACAAAGAGGCTCAAACCAACGAGCATGAGCACGTCTTGGAGGCGGAGCGGTGGTGCGTCCCCTCCGGCTCCCATGTGGGGGCCTCGGAGTGATGATTCATCAACGTCGTGGCGGGCGGGGCAAGTCGAGCCGTTCACGCACCAGACGGATTTTGCCCGACGTGGTCACGCTCCGCATCCCATGTTCGGCCCAGACCTCGTCCTGAGCGAGCACGTCACGCACGGCTGGGGCCACCGCAAGCGTGACGCCGAGGATGGCCACGCCAACCTCAGTGCCCCGTTTTTCGGCAGGAAGGACGTCCATGAGCCGAACCTTCACGTCAAACATCTCGGCCATCTTGGCTTCGACCTGCCCACGTTCGGTGTAGTGGGAGCCCAACTCAACACCAATCCATCGTCGCTTTGGACGATGCGCCTTGGACGGTCGGGCCATGAAACGCGAGTTCGGGGGTCCCTTGATGACCGTTCTCCCCGCACGTTCAAAGGGTGAGCGTCGGTTCATGAGGCGATGGACGAGGCTGAGGTGCATGAGCCTCCACTGAGCCTCATCGGTTTGATTCGGACCCTGACCGCCCCTTCGACCCTCCCTCACTTGGCGGGTTTCTTGGCCGTCGTGATTGCCTTGTTTGTGGCCGTGGGGAGCACCGAGGGGCTCGTGCCAGAAGTTGCTGCTGTGTTCGTGGGCATGGGCTTGACCTACGCGGGCATCGCCATGCTTGCTGAGCACGCCACCGTCCGCACGTGGGTGGTGTCCGAAGGTGGACGGGTCACATGGAAACTGTTCGGCGTGCTGATCGCACCCCTCGCCGCAGGGGCCATGCTCTCTGGCGCCGTCCTCATGGTCGTCGAAGCCGCAGGACTGAGGAGCCTCTTCCCCATGATCCTCGCCGCCTTGTTCGTGGCGTGGTCCATTGGCCAAGGCCGTTCTTTTCGGAGCGCCGTGGTCCGATGGCCAACTCCTGCGTTGGAGGCGGATGCTCGCCAACCGCCCGGCGCTGTTGCGGCCGCGCTTCGGCTTTCCTTGACCGGCCTCCTCCTTCTGGTCGTGCTTGTGACGCAAGGTGCCCTCGCCGGCACCTCCATCCTATCAGCCTCGGTGAGTTTGTTCGACGTCCTGCTGGACCAACTGGCCTTGGCCGCAGGTCTCGCAGCCCTGCTTGTGGTCGGCGAGTTCCTGACCGCTGAGGGCCGACGAGCATGCGGACAGGACCGCTGGACGTCCCGCATGTTTTCCCGTTGGCACGTGGTCGCCTTGGCCTTCTCCGCATGGCATTTGGGAACCGCGTGGCGCCACATGACCTCGGAGCAGCCGCAAGTGGCCACCGCCATCGAAGAGATCTTTCTGATGACGGTCACGGTGGTGATGGCCGTCTGGTCCATGACCAGCAGAACACGAGGATCCGACCTTGGGCTGGTGCGCCGTTCAAACGCCCTCTTCTGGGGGCTCGCGTTTGGGTATGCCTACGCCGGTTCTGTGGCGATGCTGAGCACCGTCGTCCAAGGCGTGAGCCTGGTCTTGTCCATCGGCCACGTGGTGGTCGCCATCACGCTGCTTGCCATGCTCAGAACCACTGGCCCAGCCTTGGCCGCTCGGCATGCCACCGCCTTGGACCACGCCGCCATCGGCCAGCGCGTCGAAGCGCGGATTGCTGAACAGGCAGAAACAGAAGTGGACACACCGGACGAGCATGCACAGTCCTCGCCCGCTGAACCTGAACCCCACGAAGAGGCACCTGTGGCTGCAAGCGAAGCGCCGGACGACGCAAGCGAGGACGAGGACGAGGACGTCATCGAACTGCTGGACTAGGCCTCAGAGGTGAGCCCCGACAGGAGGAGGATCACCCTCACCCTGCCGTACATCTCTTCGGACACCCGGGCGCCGAGGATGACCTTCGCGTCTTGGCTCAGCGTACGGGTGAAGGCTTCGGAGATGTCGCCCATCTGAGCGATGGAAAGGTCGGGACCTCCCTCAAGGTGGATGTAGCAGCCTGTGGCTCCGCTCACGTCCACGTCGGAAAGCGGTGCTGCGGCCGCCTGACGGATGAGGCCCTGCACGTCGTCTGACATGCCGGTGCCGACCAGCAAGGTGGCGGCCCCACCGTTGGCAAGGATGGCCCGCAAATCCATCAGATCGAGGTTCATCAGGCTCATCTTGAGGAGGGAGTGGACCAATCCATCGACCAAATCCTCGATCCACTCGGAACCCATTGCCCAGTCTTCGCCGCGGGAGCGAGCACGGTGCGCCAGCCGCTCGAGGGACACACGAACCGTGACGTCCGCATTGGCTTCCAATCCAGCCAGCGCCTGTGTGGCGATGGCGGTGCGATGAGGCTGCTCGTCCGCAAACGGAAGCGAAGCAACGGCGATGACGATGGCGTTTGCCCGACGGGCTTGACGGGCCAGTTCTGCCGCGGCTCCGCTGCCCGCACCGCCACCAAGGCCGGCGAGAAGCACCACCAATTCGGCACCCTCGAGGACGGGACGGGCCATGGCGTCAAGCCGGCGCATGCGTTGTTCTGCAAGGGCCGGCAGCGCCGCACAGCCCTCCGCCTCCATGGCATGACCAAGACGAAGCACGTGGCCTTCTGCTCCGATGCGGAGGCTTCGGTCGTCGGCATCGACCGCCAAAAGACGCGTGCTTGGGCACCGACGATGGGCCGAAGCGGCCCACGCACAACCGAGGCCTCCCACCCCAGCGATGACGATTTGCCCACCGTCCATGAAGAGGCAGGAGGGTCCAACGGTCCATCAACCTGAGCCACAGGTTCAATCGATGTAACGCAGGTAACGGCGGCGGGCGTCTCGTGCCCATGCGTTGTCCGGCTCGAGGTCCAAGACCCGGTTGTAGTAGGCCACGGCTTGCTCAAACTCGGAGAGGTGCCGGCCGTGCATGTGGCCAAGGTTGGAGAGCACAGGAATGCACTCATCGTCCTCTTCGAGCATGGCAAGAAGGATGGCTTCGGCTTTCCCGATCTCGCCCCTGAGCATGAACTCCTCCGCCTCATCAAGGCGACGCAGTTGGTCGTCGGAAAGACCGTACACGTTGTCGAAAGCGTGCTCGGTCATACGTCGCCGAACCCCCGGCTTGGCATGAAGTTTCTGACCCCCCGTCTGTAACGTTAGAAACGGGGTACTGCGCCGCTACATTACGCGTTTCAGCAGACAATGTTTAAGGGTCCCATCCAAGTCGCTTAGGGCATAGGGTGAGGCCATGCTCAAGCGCACCTCCACGCTCCGGCTTTCCCTCGCCGCCCTGTTGGTCTTTGCATTGCTCCTTCCCGGTGCTGCAACTTCGTACCACACCGGCATTGGCGGCGAACAAAACAACGCCGGCGAAGTCATCGAAGACGTCGCCAAGGAGGGCTGCCTCTGCCACAACCCCGACGCAGACAACACGGTCCAGGTCATCCTCGACGAGGTCCCCTACGGATGGACCGGCGGCGAATCATACACGATGCACCTCCAACTCATCGGCGGCCCTGAAGCCGGTGGCGCATGGTCGGGTGGCTTCTCCATGCGCGTCAGTGACGGCACCCTCGGTGGCGAAGACGTGCAGAACTGGGAAGGCGACGTGACCACCCTGACCCAAATCGAAGCCAGCGCCAACGTGGCGGACCGCATGTGGGTCATCGAGTGGACCGCGCCTGCTGCCGGCAGCGACGCGGTGACGTTCTGGATCACCGGAAACAGCGTCAACGGCGACGCCGTTCCCGGCGCCGACGACCGCTGGAACCAGCTCTTCTTCACCCTCCCCGAGGACGAAGGCGCCTCTCCCGCTGGCTTGCGCACCCTCTTTGCAGGCGATGGTAACGTCCAGGCACCAGAACCCGACCACCACGGTGTTGACCTCCACCACATGGGCGCCAAACTCCGCGCCCACTGGCTCGGATTGCTCGGATTCGGCGCCGTGATTGTCGTCGTCGTCTTCGCCGGATTCCTCCTGCGTTACGGCTTCTCCACCTCCTACCAAGGACGCTCCAACCAACTGCGTCTGCGTTACCACCTGAACCGCCGAGGTGATCAGTGATGGACGACGAAATCACCAAGCTCCTGCGCATGGTTGCGGACGGTATCGTCCCCATCGAAGACGCTCGGAAGGCGCTTCTTGAGGTGGAACTTAGCGAGCAACAACTGGACGAAGCCATCGACCGTGGCGTGTTTACCGAGGCCGAAGTGGGCTCGATCGTTTCCGCGTCGCTCGCCCCCTCGGGTGCATCGTACCTGACCATGTCCTTCCTGGGCTGGGGCCTGTTCTGGGTCATGTACTGGTCCTTCTCGATGATGTACGGCCTGATCAAGGGCTGGGACCAGCAACAACTGGCGTACCACCTGGCCATCACCCTCGTCACGCTCATCATGATGGGCGTCATCTACCTCAAGTTCGTCTTGCCTGACACCATCATCGTCAAGCATGCTGCGAACAAATACATCCCAGAACACGCCAAGGACTGGCGCGAGTACAAGTGGTGATTTCCATGGCGAAGTCCTACGATCTCAAGCCTGCTCCACTCAACGATGCGAAGGCGCATGCTGGAAGCGGCGCGTCCATCGTCAACCGACGTCAGTTCCTGCGCTACGGCTTCAACGCCACCACCGGTGTGCTGGCCGCCTCCGTGGGCGTGCTTGGCTTCGCTTCCATCCTGCTCCCGCCCGGCGCAGGCAGCGGCGGCGACCTCGCCGTGAAGTACTGGGCCAAGGGCCGTGAGGACGAAGCATGGTACGGTGCCAAGCACCTTCAATCGATGACCCGTGAAGACTTCGTGGCCGAGGCCGCCAAGTCCAGCACCGGCACCGCCGGAGCAGCGGGTGTTTGGAACGGCGTTCCTGTGGTCGTGAACTACGTCGACCATGACGCCAACAACGGCACCCCCATGTCCAGCGGCAAGGCTCGCTACCAGTCCATGGAAGGCTACGACGAGACAGGAAAGTACGTTGGTCACTTCGACGACATGGTCGATGCCGACCCACGCATCTTCCCGACGGGTGGCCTCGTGATGGTCTTCGGCCGCTGCACCCACTTGTGCTGCATCCCCGGGTGGCAACTCGTGAGCAACAGCTTCACCGAGGACTCGTGGACGCCTGGCGGTGGCGACGACGGCGGCACCAAACTGTTCTGCATTTGCCACTCGTCCCGGTTTGACCCCACCGCCCTCGAACTGAACACCAACAGGAACCGTGCCAACGGTGCAACCTTCACGTATGCTGGCATCCGACGATCGGGTGGACCTGCACCGGTGGGCCTTCCGCTCATCCCCATCCAACTCAACGGTGACACGATTGAAGGCATCACCGACTACACCGATTGGTTGACCTACTGTGATTGAGGTGATTGAATGAACACGATTTCCATCGTCCTGTGGTTCTTCATCGCCTTCGTGGCGGTGCTTGTCGCCTTCACCCTCCGCAAGGAGGACGAAGAAATGCCTCGCCGTGAAATCCTTCGCGCCGTTGAATCCAGCGGCTCGATGGGCTTGGCCGAACGCTCCTTCCTGTGGGTGTTCAGTTGGCTGGACACGCGGTTCCGCATCCAAGACTACTGGAACATGTCGAAGTCCGCGTACTACAACATGCACCGCCAGATGCCGTTGACCCACGCGGAGAAGTACAAACTTCGCATCATCTGGTATTGGTACCCGCTCTACTGCTTGGGCGGCATCTCCTTCCTGTCGTTCATCATCCTCGTGATCACCGGCACGGTGCTCGGCATCTACTACGTGCCAGGTGGCGAAGGTGACCCCTCACCGGCCTACAAGAGCATGCAGTTCATCATGACCGAACTGCCCTTTGGCTACATCATCCGAGCCGTCCACCACTGGACGACCCACTTCATGGTGGCCAGCGTCTTCCTCCACATGTGCCGTGTGTACTTCACCGGCGCCTACCGCAACCCCCGTGAGCTCAACTGGCTCATCGGCGTCGCCCTGATGGCCCTGACCATCGTGTTCGGCTACTCCGGGTACCTCCTGCCCTGGGACAGCCTCGCCTACGGCGCGGCCGTCATCGGCATCAACCTCAGCAACGCCTCACCCTTGGTGGGGAAATACATCGCAACCTTACTCTTTGGTGGAAGCAGTTTGACCGACCGAACGGTCACGAGGATGTACTTCATCCACGTGTTCATCCTGCCTGTGATCGTCACGACGCTGATCATCATCCACCTCTTCATTGTCTGGGTGCAAGGCATCGCGGAGCCGCATTGATCAGGAGGGCATGACATGGGACTCATCGAGAATCTTGGACGCGTCGCAAGCGTCTACATGGACGAGAAGGAAAAGCTCCAGACCGTCGGTGACAAGCGCAAGCGCACCCGCATGGGCCACGGTTTCTGGCCTCACGAAGTCCTGCGTGACGCCATCATCTTCTCCGCCATGATGGCGGTGCTGCTGTTCTATGCGTGGCTCATCCCACCGCCCCTTCACGGCGCAGCCGACCCCTACGCACAAGCCGGCTTCGTGTTCCCCGACTGGTACGTGCTGTTCTCCTACGGTTACCTCCGTTGGGGCGAGTACTTGCCCCAATTCACCGTGCCAACGGGTCCGATCGGCGCCATCGTCGACCAGCCCGTCTTCGCCTGGAACGCCGCATGGTGGGGCGCCGCCCTCACCGGCATCCCCGTCGGCATCCTCGCCCTGCCGCCCTTCCTCGGCGGCCGTGAGAAGCGCCCGGTGGAAGACCCGTGGTACGCCAGCGCAGGCGCGGTCTACCTCGCTCACATCTGGTTCATTTCGGTGTTCTCGATCAACATCTTCCTCGAACTGTACGGCAAAAACCGGACGGATTTCTGTAAATTGGACAGCCACGGCGACCTGTTGTGCGGGACACGACCCGCTTGGTTGGCGGAAGTGTTCAACGCCATTCCTTGGCTGATGACGGGCGTCTTGTTGTGGATCGTCTTGCACTTTGGTGCTCGGATGTTCCTTGTCAAAACCATCGGCGCACGGCTGACGCAGGCCAACGCCAAGCGCATCCTGATGGGTGCGCTCGTGCTGTCCACCGCGGCCACCGTCGCCACCTGGGACACCTACGACAAGGGGTTCTGGGACGCCAAGGGCCTGCTCACCATCGAATCCTACGAGGAACTTGATGCCATGCGCTCTCAGCCCACGGACGTCCACGTCCATGAGGCGAACGAATTCACCGACCGGCTGGGGTACTCGGAAACGATGACGGTTCCCGCAGTCGCGTGGTTGGATTGGCAGATTTTCCAGCCGTCACGCGAAGTCATCTACGACTTCACCGACGTCAACAATCACCAACAGCCGGATCAAGGCATCAACTCCGCTGCTGCGGTTGGAAACTTCTCCGGCGAAGAAGGCTTCGTGGTTGAAGGGAACTTCAGCATCACCGAAGACAGCACCGCGTTCCCAGACGGACACCACGTCAGCGTGGAAACCATCCCGCTCGACGCCGCGTGTTCCTACCGCGCTGAAGAGCGCAAGATTGGCGAAGCCAAGACGGCGGACATGCTGAGTTCCACGTTGACGATCAAGGACGCCGACGGCTCCACCGTCAGCGCCGCCAGCTTCGACGACTGTGCCGGAGCAGAAATGGTCGAACTCCCCGTTGGCATCTACACGTACGTCTTCGAAGTCAGCGCATCGGGTCCTCTGGCCACCAGCAACCTGACGACGGAAGTCACGATGACCATCGCCGCCTACCAGCCACTCCTGCTCTTTGACGCAGGTCTCTCCGATGCGCACCTTGCCGGACACGCCGTGAACCTCAGCAACCCAGATCACATGACGATGGCAGGAGACTACGACCAAGTGGTCAACCCCTCCTACCACTCCAACCCCAAGGCCCTCGACGCCAAGCTCACCTACGCGATGTTCATCCCATGTTTGACGCTCGGTGCGCTGGTCTTCGTGCTCCTCCGCTCGATGGCGACGGGGTACGAATTCGAGATGAACAAGTGCTACGGCTGCGACCTGTGCGACGACGCCTGCCCCGTCCGTTTGTTCAACGGCGGTGACAAGCTCAACATCATCTACAACACGTGGAACAACGAAGACGACGGCGTGCCGCTGTATTCCTGCTTGACCTGTTCAGCCTGCACCAACGCCTGCCCACAACTCGTGGACTACGACTCCTACGTGGACATCCGCCGCAGCCTCATCGTCGGCGGCCCACAGGCCGAGATCCCCCACACCGTGCTCCAAGCGGTCCTCAACGCCGAGGCCGAAGAGAGCGCTGACGCGGACTTCATCGCCACCGAGGACTACCCCATCACCAGCAACGTGGGCTTCTACCCCGGCTGCGTGGACTACCTCGACCAGGAGATGGTCTTCAGCCACCTCAACGAGGGCACCATGGACCTCGGCGCCAGCACCACCGCGGCCTTCACCCTCTTCGAAGAGATGGGCGAGGACGTGACCTACCTTGGCCGCGACTTCCTGAAGTGCTGCGGTCACGACCAGAAGTGGCAAGGCATGACCGAGGTCTTTGACAAGCTCAAGGCCTACAACCAGAAGAAGATCGAGGAGTCGGGCATCGACACCCTCGTCTCCTCCTGCGCCGAGTGTTTCCGCACCTTCGCCCGCGACTACGAACTCGACGGCGTGAAGGTCATGCACACCACGGAGTACCTCCTTGAGCAGGGCTTTGACATGGACTTGAAGGCCGACGAGGCCACGACGGTCACCTACCACGACCCCTGCCGCCTCGGGCGCCAGATGGGCATCACCGAAGAGCCACGTGAGCTCCTCGGTCAGGTCGAGAACGTCGAACTCGTCGAGATGGAGCACCATGGCGAGGACGCCATGTGCTGCGGCGTCTCCAGCATGATGTCGTGCAACGAGAACGCGCGCGCCCTCCGGGTCAACCGCATGGAAGAAGTCCGCGCAACCGGTGCGGACACGATGCTCACCTCCTGCCCCAAGTGCGTCACGCACCTTGAGTGCCTGAAGTTCGAGGGTGACGAGCGCTACGAGGGCATCGAGATCCTCGACGTCGTGACCTTCCTCGCCCAGCAGGTTGAGGCAAAGAAGGCGCAAGTCGAAGCCGACGTCCGCGTTGGCGTCGAAGCCTGAACCGAGCAGCGGTCCCGGCAGCCAAGGGTTGTGCGCCTGAACAGGCCTATTTCCCCTCAAGGACGCTCGTTCACGCATGGACGAGCCGAGGCTGCATCGCATCGTCCTTGGTGAACGAACCGATGAATTTCTGCGCCAGCAGTCGATCAACTTCGCCGTCGTGGGCTTCCTTGTCCACCTTGTGTTGTGCGTGCTGCACGGCCTGGGTCGCATCGATTCACCGGGGATGGAGCCGCTGATCGACTCCTACCTCGACGCCCTGTACACGCCGTTTTCCATCATCTTGGCGTACGAGGTCTACGAACTCATCCGAGCCATCCCTGAGTCCTTCTCCAACGCCATCGGGAAGCAATTCGAGGTCGTCACCCTGCTCGTGGTCCGTGACATTTTCAAGAATCTCGCGGACTTGAACGAAAGCGAATCCACGGCCCTTTACGACTCTGTGGCCTTCATCACGGTCGAGGCGTTGGCCTTCTTCGTCCTCTTTGCCACCGCCCTCTACTTCCGCAACGCGACCTCAAACGCCACACCAAAAATTCACCCAGACCGTGCCCTGGCCGCCTTTGTGCGGCAGAAACAAACGTTGGCCACGGTGTTGTTGATGGTGTATGTTCTCGTGGCCATCTGGTCCTTCACGACGTGGACTAACGGCGTGGTTGGGGGCGAAGGCAACCTCAGCCGAACCGTGTTTTTCTCGGACTTCTTCACGTGGTTGGTGATGTCGGACATCCTCATCCTGTTGATTTCCTACAAGCACACCACGGATTTCAATCACCTCGCACGAAACACAGGCTTCGTGTTGTCCACGGTGGTGATCCGCGTGGGAATCGGCACACCAGGGTATGCCGGCGCCGCCTTGTTCATCCTCGCTTCAGCCTTGGCCGTGGGCGTGCTGTGGCTGAACACATGGTTCGGTCGCGAAGAGTTCTCGAACGAGACGGAATGAACGCCTGTCCCCTGCGGTGGCATGGCTCCAACACCGTTATGTTGGCAAGGGCCGACGTCCGGCCGGTCATCATGCAGCCTCACCAGCAACCGCAGTATGTTCAAGCCGTGCACCAGCCCATGGTGATGGCTCATCCTGCTCGGCACCCACCAAGCGCCATTTTGGCCTACGTGCTCTGGTTCTTCCTTGGCTTCCTCGGCGTGCACCACCTCTACATGGGACGAGGCGTGGGCGTCTGGCTGCTGGCCCTGATCACCTTCCAAGGGCTTGGCCTTTGGTGGCTCATCGACCTCTTCCTCATCCCAAGTTCCTGCTCGAAGGTACGCGGCGGCATGGTCGTCATGCGCTGAAGCACCAGGCTTCAGTTCGACTCGGCTGGCATCGAGGAGTGGTGCAGGTTGATGCGAAGCGCTCCTGACTCGTCCTGAACGTAGCCGAAGGTGTACTCCACCTTGACCTCGTTTCCTTCTGGGTCGGTGAAGAAGTAATTCCCCATGGCTTGGGCTGTGCTTCCGTGGAGGAGCACACCAGCGTTCTCGAAGCGAACCGCGGTCCACCCCTTGATCGCGAAGCCCTTGTCCTCGGGGCAGGCCCCGTTTGAAGCGGTAAAGTACGACCACGCCTCGTCGAAGGTGGGTCGGAACTGCTCGACGGCGGCCAAGGTCGGCTTGAACAGCACCTCTGAAAGGCCGTAGGCATAGAGCGTCTCGACGTGCACGCGGGCACGTTCAGCGTAGTCTCCACCGTCACGGTGGGCCGCAGCGATGGCCACGATGCCCTCGCCCCATGCGTGCTGTGCTTGCTCGATGTCCGCGATCGTGATCATCAGGTCACCTTCTGTGTCCCGGGTCCAAACGGCACCCTATGATTCTACGTCACGGGCAGCGCGCTGAGGCTTCACGCGTCCGCGGGAGCTTCGTCAACGGAGGAAGCGCCCTCAGAAGGCGGCGCTTCTTCGTCGTCTTCCATGCCGCGGATTTCGTAGTTGGAAGGGAAGAGCGCCACACCAACACCGAGCACCAAGAGGAGCAAGCCCCATCCGAATTGTTGCGCGACGAAAAGCAACTCAAGAGAGATGACCAAGAGCACCAAACCACCGATGTTGCTGGTCCAGACGAGCGTCTTGAACGTCGACAGGGAGACACCTTGCGTCCCTGGCTTGCGGTAGGGTCCGAACTCGCCACCAAAGCGCTGGGCCGTGGGTTCCTTGCCTTGCTTGGACATCGCAACGTCTCCTTCATCGGTCGATCATGCTGATCGCGTCGGTCGGGCAGGCGAGCACGCACAAGCCGCATCCGGTGCAATCGTCCCGTCGAATGACGGCCTTGCGGTTGGATTCGAGGTCGAGCAAGGGGCTTCGCATGGCACGCTGCACCATGTCGATGGCGTCGTCGTCGCAGACCATCGGGCACTGGTCGCAACCAATGCACAACTCCTCCCTCACGAAGGCGACGGCGGTCTCGCCGACCTTCAGATCGGCCATGCGATTTTCATGGCCGCCGTCGAGGAGCGCGCGGATGCGCTTGGCCTCGGCTTTGCGGCGCCGGGCGAGGTCCTCAAGCCCCGTCATGGTCCGAGGTAAGGTGGGCTTCGCTTGAACCTTGGCCGAGCCGCCACCGTACAGCCAGCCCAACCAAGAGGTCACCAAGTCCGTAGAAGGAGCCCACCAACAAAGGAGGATTCCATGAGGTCAGGCCAAGCCAAGGCACGTCGGGATGCCACGCCCAATTTCCGAGCCACGTCCCCCACAATTCCATGGCGAGGGCCAACCACGTCATGACGGCGTAGAGCGCGGGATCTGGACCGAAGCGAATGAAGAGCAGCATGCCGATGAACAACACGACTTCGACCGTCCCCGTGCCCGTGATGGCCCCGTAGACCACGAGGGGCAAGAGCAACAGCGGGCTCCATTGGATCGGGCGGTCGACCAAGGCGTGGGCGACACGACGTCCGAGGTCGAACAGGAACCAGTGGCCGACCGGAACGAACAGCGGCATGAGCCCATGCTGGTATTCGTAGATCAACCACACTTCCGAGAAGAACAGTTCCATGGGCGTCGCAAAGGCCAACACGGTCCACATCTCAATGCGACGGCGGCGGTCGGCCGTCACGTGGTCGTGCAGGAAGAGGCCCCAGCACCAGACCACCACGAGGGCTTCGGCCACCCACCGGTCAAGCAGCCCGCCAAGGTCGGTGGCGGCCACAGGAAGGCCGATGGCGATGGTGAGCGCGAAGACCCATCCGCGGCTCATGTCCGTGGGACTGGCCCCACGTTGATATCAGGTCCGACGGGCGTTGGCCAGACGTTCTGCGCCCATGGCCAACATGCTGAGTTCAGCGACCAAGGCATGGCGGCCACGCGCGAGATGGACCG
>DALQ01000039.1 GCA_002496845.1 Euryarchaeota archaeon UBA495 | reverse complement strand
GAAGCACAAATCAAGCCCTGCTCGCCTACGTTGAGGCGGGTCCCTGTGACCCTGCGCACGTCTCGGATGTGGTGGTGGGTGTCCTCGATCTTGAGCAAGGCTTGGACGCTGTTCCAGAGGTTGTGCTCAGGCTCCCACAGGTCAAACGCAACCACAACGGTGCAGACTTGGTTGGCCTAGAAGACGGGAGCTTCCTCTTGTCTCTTGGAGATGGCGGCGGTTCCAATGACCCATACGGGCATGGCCAAAACACCACTTCCTTGCTCGGAGGAATCATCCACTTTACCATCGACAATGGCTCGGCCGTACCTGCAAGCAACGTCTCGGATGATCGGGATGATTTCCTTCTTCATCACGGCCTCCGGAATCCGTTCAGGATGGCTCAAGATCCGGCCGGCGGTTTGTGGATTGCCGACGTCGGGCAACGTTGTTGGGAGGAAGTGAATTACATCCCGCATTGGAACGTCTCGACCAATTTTGGATGGAACGAACGCGAAGGCCACATGCCGTTTTCTGCGGACGCGCCTTGCGACACACCACTCACTGAACCAAGCGAGGGTCTGGTCGACCCGGTCTTGACCTACGGCCATGAGGACGGCCGCTGTTCCATTCTTGGCGGCCCATGGATTGAGCCGTCCGTGCTGGCGCCGACCGGCGGGTTCCTCTACGGTGACTTTTGCTCTGGTGAAGTTTGGGTAGCCCATGTCGGCGATGCTGGCATCGAATCCACCCTCATCGCCACAACGAACTTGTTCATCGTGGGCTTGGCAGTGGCGGACGACGGTGCCATTTTGGTTTCGAGTTGGATGGGCGGCGTCTACGCGGTGAGCGCCGTCTGATTCGCTCGCTTGTCTCGCATCGCCAGCATCAGCACCGCCGCGCCGACCGTCACCTGCAACGCAGCAAAGAGGGCGTTGTAGGACAGCGCGAACACCAGCCGTGGGTAGGACGGTGCAAAGGCCAGCGTGGCCAAACAACCGACCATCAGGAGTCCTTGCAAGGTGAGGTAAGGTCGCAGATCAACTCCTGCTTGGCTGAACGCCCAGCAAAGGGATCCAATGACGGCCAACAGCGGCGTCACCACCATCATTCCAATCCACTGGTCTGAGGGGTTCCCTCGAGCCCCCACGTATCCTCCGTTGAGCACCACCGTGCCAGGATCGAGTTCTCTCGGGTAAGGGCACAAACCCTCGTGGCAGGTTTGCACGCCGTCCACTTGACCAAGCATGGTCCACCATGTTGCCACGAGCACCCAAGGGAGCACGGCGTGCGTGACCCAAAGGTAGCGTGTGACCTGTTGTGGCTCAATCGCCTTGACCAGTCTTGGGGCCACCACCAGCACGCACAGGCTGCTCAAGGCCGACCAAGGCCCCCAAATCAGCAGCATATGCCCCGTTAAGGCGGCCTCAAACATGCCCTTTGGTAACGTCCCCGAGGACGACGCGTCCAGCACGTCCCTGGCCGCCGTGATGTACACCACCAACAACGCGGCCAAGGCCATCCAGTCGACGAGGTTGCTCCGCGCAACACGGATCGCCATGACGGCGATCAACATCCCAAGCATGAGTCCGGCTGGACGCACCTTCATCCGTCCGTGCACGTGCAAGGTCCAAACGCCAGCGGTGAGGGCCATGAGGAGGAGCGAGAACACCCCACGTGCCACGTCCCCGGTCGGATCCATTCGCACCAGTTCGAGCAACAGGTTGCCGTCCAGAATCCGTCGGTGAGGAAGCAACACGCCGAGGGCAGCCAAGGCGGTCAAGCCAGCCGTCCAATCGAGGCTTGCAACCGAAGGAGATGCACGGAGACGTTCCACCACCCTGCCAAGCCCCCATCCGAAAAGGACGGGAAGCACGAACCAGACCCGCAAGCTCCCATAGGATGCGGCAAGAAGCACAAGCACGGCCCCCACGGCAGGCGCCGCAGCATTCCACGAAGGCAAGGGGCGGTTTTGTCCCGCTCTGAAGGCCAGCATGGCCACGCTCCCCATGCATCCCACCACGATGGCTTGGCTTGCATCACCAAAGATCAGCACGACGGTCATGAGGCCAAGGAGACCACCCGCTTCCCGGCGATCAGCCCGCGCATGATGTTCCGTCCATGCTCCGTCAGGCGCCAACGCCAGCCGCGTCAATCCTGCAGCCGCCACGGCGCCGAGACCACGTGGAACCATGGCGGACCAACCAAGGGAGGCTTGTGCGGAAAGGAGGATGAGCAAGCCTGCGCCTCCCGCAAGCACCCCCCACCAGCCACCACCGTATCGCCGGTGCGCCCAACGGGCCGCAAGCCCGAGCAAAACGGCCCATGTCAGGGCCGAAAGCGCCACGTCCGACGTTCGGTTGAGGCCTTCATCGGCTTGAACGCGCGACCATTCGATGGTCGATGCATTGAGCGGCGGGCCACCGTCCTGTACTTGGTGGAAGTTGGCCCGTTCGACGGCCGCCTGCCAATTCCACGCCTCCAAACGTTCGGATTCTCCCGGCAGGAGCGTCAACGCATCGAGCGGAATTTGCCCGTGAAGTTGGGCAGGGAACGGCAGGTCAAGCAACGCGGGCAGCAGGGCAGCAAGGTCGCGCTGGTGGCCATCGAGGGTCACGCCCTGACGCACTCCTGCGCCGATGAGCACCGCTGCCACTTCTCGCGTCACGGCCTCAGAAGAACCATGGCTGCCGGTAGAAGTCATTCCGTGATCGGCCGTGACGATGGCCGTCCACCCCGCTGGAAGGGCGTTGAGCACCTCATCGACTTGGCCGTCGACGTGGAGCAACTTTTCGTGGTACTTCTCGGTTTCAATGCCCCAATGGTGCCCAACCTTGTCGGTCCCAGAATAATGCAAGGCCACGACGTTGTGGCGTCCCTCCTCAAGCCATTCAAGTCCAAGAGCTGTGGTCTCAGCGTCCCCTTCGAAGTAGTCCCCGTTGCCACCAAAGGTGTTGACGAATTCGATGTCAGGGAACGGATCGTAGAGGTTTCCCATGACGTAGGAGCCGACCATGCCGACGGAATAACGCGGGTCCTGCGCTGCACTCAGCCACGGGTCGGTGCCCCCAGGGTGGCTCAATCTAAAATTTCTGAAACCATCGACAGGCGCATTTGGAACGCCGGTCATCATCTCGCTGGTTGCTGTGGCCGAGAGGGTGATCGGCCCGGTGGTGAGGGATAGCACAGCGCTGCTGGTCAAGCGCTCGTGCAACTTGGGCATCTTGTCTTCGTCGAGCATGACGGTTTCTCCGACCCCATCGAGGAGGATCAACACCACGCCTTGGCTGAGTGGCTCATGGGCCTCAGGTGGAGGGAAGACCGTGCTTGGTTCCTCGGGATTGCCGTAGACGTAAGGAGCCGTATGGGTCAGCAGAGGTACCATCAGCAGTGCGACGAGGAGGGCCACAAGGCCACGTTCGTTCACCCTCTCACCTCAGTCCTCGTGGTCCGAAGAAGTGGCGTGGGCCGCTATCGCTTGGTCTGGGCTCAGGAGGATGGACATCCAACTGGCCTTTGGCACGTCATCGGATTCTGAGAGGAAGGAACGGAGGCGCCGTGAGACGGCTTCGATGCACACCACGACGATGAAGATGACGATGATGAGTGACATCACCGCGTCGTACAGGAGAAATCCAAGATAGTACTGCAGGTAGTACCCGATGCCGCCTGCTCCCACCAAACCGAGCACGCTGCCGTGCCGGACGTTGTACTCGAACATGAACAACACCTGGCTGATGAGCCCGTTCGCGGATTCGGGGACGACCACGAAAAGGAAGGTCTGCGTTCGGTTCATTCCCATGGCTCGGGCGGCTTCAAGTGGCCCGTTGGCCAGTCCCTCAAAGGACTCGAATTGAAGCTTCCCGAGGTACCCGACCGTGTAGAAGGCCATGGCGAGGACGCCTGCGAGCGGCCCGAGACCAACAATGGCCACGAAGAGGATGGCCCAGATGATGCTGGGAAGGCTGCGCGTGCCGGCCAATAAGAGGCGGGCAGGGCCTCCCATCCACGCGGGCGAAAGGTTGCTTGCTGCCATGGGGGCCAAGACGATGGCGCCAAGGAAACCGATCACGGTTCCCACGAAGGCCATTTTCAACGTCTCAACCATCCCAAGGTAGGCTTTGGAACAAAGGAAACCAAACGCCGCTTCACACGGTGGATAATTTCGAGCCTTCAGCACGGACCAATCGGGCGGCCAGAGGCTTTCGGTGACCAAGCGACGAAGGTTGTCCCATCCCCCCTCGAAACGCGACCATTGACCCGCGGCCAAATCGTTCAACATCACCGCCGTCAGCAGCAACATGGCGAGCGTCAGCAGCCCAATGTTGAGCATGCCCCGATTCACTCGTTTTCCCCTCCTTTGACGGGATTCAGTCGGCCGTCCTCAACCTGAAGCACCCTCGTGCAATACTGGAAGGCTCGCTCGACGTTGTGCTCGACCACCACCAGCGCGGCGTCGTTTTCCTTGACCAGTCGGTGAATGGCACCAAACACCATCTCGACGTTTTCTGCATCGAGTTCACTGAGGAATTCATCGGCGAGGACGATGCGGGGTCTCTGAGCGAGGGTGCGTGCGGTGGCGGTGCGGCGTTGTTGGCCGCCAGAAAGTCGGCGGACCGGCTCGCGGGTTTTTTCGGTCAACCCCATCGCCTTGATCGCTTCGGCGGTAACCGTGCTTCTCCAGCGTCGAACCGAGACACCCTCCGGTGGTTTTCGTGCGCTGGAACGTGCACCCAAAGCGACGTTGTGTTCCACCGAAGCGTGGCGAACCAGGCCGAGACGCTGAGGGATGTAGCCCAATTCCCCACGTTCAACGAGGGTATGTTCGAGGGTGCCTTGGAAAGGAGGTACCAAGCCAGCCAAGGTCCTCAAAAGCGTGGTTTTGCCAATTCCAGAAGGCCCGATGATTCCGATGATGTCACCTGGAAAGATGTCCAAATCGATGCCGGAAACCAACGCATTGTCGTATCCCACGGACAACCCGCGGGTGGACAGCATCGCCTCGGCGTCCACGCTCGGACGGTTTTTCGCTTACCCTAAAACCCCTTCCTCGTGGGCAAAAAGGGCCATCCGTTGTCACCGTCGTTGACGGGCGGCTTCCACACACGCGCAGGCCACGGCCACTTGCAGGTTGTAGGACGGCACGAAGCCGTGCATTGGCAAGCGCACCACTGCATCGGCCGCGTCAAGGGCCGTTGTGCTGACGCCTTCCGCTTCGGCCCCAACGACCAACATCACGTCGCCGGTCAAATCAACGTCAGGCAGATCCGTGTCTCCGACGTCCTCAACCACCACAACACGGTATCCTTCCGACTTCGCAGAAGCGATGGCTTCCTCGATGCTGCATTCCACGACGGGAATGAACCTCGTTGCCTGCATGCTGCTGTGACGGAGGTCCTTCCATGCACGGCCTGGAATCGGTTGCTCGGTGGCGAGCACCACGCCCGCCGCACCTGCGACTTCCGCGGTGCGCACCGAGAAGCCCATGTTGCCGGCATAGGCGACACCATCGAGGCAAAGCAGCATGCCGCCGCGCGCCATGAGTTCGTTGATGTTCGCTGCCTCCGGGTCCCGGCCCACCAAGGTCAGCACGCTTGGAGATGCTTGGTCCCCGGGTTGTGCCATCCTCCACATGTCGCGGTCGGTGATTTCGTGCACAGGGACGCCTGCAGCACGTGCTTGCACGCACAGGCGTGCGATGCCCTCGTCGTGGCCCTTCAGAACAAGGATGGCTTTTGCTTGGCCTGAAGCAAGCGCCTCTTCTGCGGCCGGAACACCCTGACGCTGCATGGTGGGGCAGCCGACGAAGCGGTCATGAGCCTGATGCTGGGTTGAGCCACCATGGACGCGGATCGTTTGGCGCATGCGAAAGCCCACCCTCCTCGGTTTTTGGCACGCGTCGAATCCTGCCGAAGCCGGGTACAGGAATGCGACGGCGAAGACCTGTCTGCGATGCTCACGGGCGAGGCAGACCTCCTCATCATCGACGTGCGTGAGCGGCATGAGTTCGAGGCCGGGCACCTCGCCGGGGCCGTGCACGTCTCCAAGGGCGTCCTGGAACGGGACATTGAGGCCTTGGTGGACAACGTTGACGCTCGCCTTGTGTTGTATTGCGGGGGCGGGTTTCGCAGTGCGATCGCCGCCGCCTCTCTGGTGGACATGGGATACACCGACGTGTGGTCGGTGTGGGGCGGCTGGCGAGCGATCAAAGCGGCTGGCTTGGTCGAGTAGCCTCAGGGATTGCGAAGATCTGCAAGCGCCACTTCGATGGTCGGAATGGGCACGTCGATGTGATGACGGCTCGTCTTCGGCGGCGTCCGTTCACCGCGCAACGCCAAATCGATGATCTCCTGCTTTGTGATGAGTTCACGTCCACACCCAGGCCACGTGTCCACCGCAATGCGGGTTTCGTCAAGGTAATCGAACAGCAGGGCGGGCATGCGGTCCAAACCCAGCACTTGGCCGACGGTGAACCGATGATGCCCGTCAAGGATGGTGCCCGTGGTGCGATCCACCAACAGGGGCAAGTCCACATGACCTTGTTTTTCGAATTGAGTCCGAAGCTCGTCGACACGGTGAGGCTCCACTTCTTCGTGGGGCTTCAGCCACGCCATGTCCACCAAGACGACCTCCATGGCCCGTCCGGTGTGCGGTTGTCCTCATCAATTTGCCCGCTTGCAGACCGTCATCCTGCGGACTCGACAAGGCACCTTTCTCCGTCGATGCATCCATCAACGGGGCCGTCCAACACCCGAACGAACGCCCACGTTGAGGCTCAAACCCCCGGGGGAGGGCTGATAAAGGGGTGGAAGGTCGGCAACTCGCTGAGGTGTCCATATGACCAAGGGACTCTACCACCACGTCCGCGCGACCTGGCAGCAGCCGAAGGACGCTCTGCCCCACATGTACCGGCAGACGCGCATGGCGCAATGGCGCCGTGCCCCCGTCTTTGACCGTGTCGAGAAGCCCACGCGCATCGACGCCGCCCGCCGCCTTGGCTACAAGGCCAAGCAAGGCGTTGTCGTCGTCCGCACCCGCGTCCGCCGCGGTGGCCTGCGCAAGGGCAAGGTGCACATGAAGCGCAAGCCCTCCAAGGCTGGTGTGCGAAAGATCACCATGGGCAAGAACATCCAGCGCATCGCCGAAGAGCGCTGCGCTCGCCACTACCCCAATTTGGAAGTGCTCAACTCCTACTGGGTCGGCCAGGATGGCAAGCACAAGTACTACGAGGTCATCCTCATCGATACGCACCATCCCGCGATCATCGCCGACAAGCAACTCGGTGTGTTCTCTCAGGCGAACGGTCACAACAGCCACCGCGGCCGTGCGGCCCGTGGTCTCACCTCCGCCGGCAAGCGCGGACGCGGTCTGGTCCGCAGCAAGGGCAAGGGCGCTGAGAAGCTCCGACCCTCGCTCAAGGCGAACCTCAACCGCGGCAAGTGAACGCCGTCTTGTCGACGTTGGGTTCAAGGTTGGACCCCCCTGTTCATCGACGAGGGAGGGTCATGGACGTCACCGCCGTGCGTGGGAAGGAAGTCTACCTCCCCGACGGACGTCGCTTGGGGCGCGTGCATGACGCCGTCATCGATTTGGAAGGGATGGCGTGCTCCCATCTCTTCGTGACGGAAACGCCGGCCGATCTGGTTGAGCAGAGCATCGACGTCGCGGTCCCGTGGCGTTGGATCCGCGGCGTTGGAGACGTCGTGGTCTTGCGGTGGTTCCCTGAAACGCCAATTCCCCTTCCTTGAGGTGCTTCGATGTTGGACCTCCACGTGCTTGGTACGGCTTCGGCTCGCCCGACCACCAAGCGTGCCGTCAGCGGTTCGGTGCTCGCTTGCCCCGAAGGCTTGGTCATCCTTGATCCCGGCGAAGGCTTCCAGGATCGCTTCACGTCGGCCCGCCGTCATCTCAAGACCGAACCTGGAACGCCAAGGCTTCGCAGCCGTCGCGTGGCGGCGGTTCTGTTGACCCATGGGCACCTCGACCACACGTGGGGGCTGCTTCCGTGGTTGCAAACGTCGGGGTTGGACGGCCGTGAGGAACCGTTGACCGTCGCAGGGCCGGTCGGTACCACGACCTTCGACCACGTGCGAGAGCATGGTTTCGAAGGGACTCCGCCCGGAGATCTGCCCGCATCAGACCTGTGGCGCCAAATGCGTGTTTGGCGTGAACTTGGGGCCACAAAGGACCTGCTTGGATACCCCATCATTTGGCGCCTTGGCGATGTGGCCACGGGCCGATGGCTCACCGTTACGGCCGAGGGCATGACCGAATCTTCGGCGGCTTGGACGCCTGAAGGATGGTCCAACCACGTCCTCACGCCCTTGGTGTCCCACCACTCTGTTCCATCGTGCGGATGGCGAATCGATGGCCCCACCACCAGCATGGTCGTGTCGGGAGACACGGCGTCTCCCGGTCTGCTCGGGACCACGCCTGGCCCCGACGTCTTGGTTCACGAGGCCACCTACCTCGAGGAGCACGCGGATCGCGCCGACGCTCACCTTCACAGCACGGCAGCAGGCGCCGCGCGCACGGCTCAGCACCTCGGTGCACGCAGTCTTGCACTGACCCATTTCAGCGCCAGGTTGAACGAGGCTGGGCCGTCGTTGGCGGAAGCGCGAACGGTGTTGGATGGCGCGTTGCCTTGCGTGGCGCTGGGAGACGGGGACCGCCTCACCGTGCATCCCGACGGCACGGTGCACCACCTCACACGTGAGGACGTTGGATGGCAACCTCGTCTGCTCGTGGAAGGCAGACGTTGAAAGCCGCAGGAGCGACGTCAGGCACATGCGTCGCGTTCTCGGGGCCCTCATGGTGCTGATGCTCTGCGCTTCCATGCCCCATGCCATGGCGGCCGAAGGCCGCGCCGTTCCCGCCTGTGCCTCAGCAGAACTGTCCGCCGTCACGGGCGCCGTGGCGGTCGATGGCGGGTCATGCCTCGACATCAACCTCGGCGTTCATGCCCCGGGCACCGTCCTCGCCTTCGATGTGCTTGTGGTTGACGACGCCGTGGATTTGCTCGTGTTTGACGATGCAGGAAAGGCTCCGTACGAACTTGGACAGAGTTACCGCAACGCCGTGACCACGCCTTTGTCCACAGAATCGGCCATCGGCGAGCAGGTGTTTCATTGGAAAGTACCCGCGTCCATCAACGCAAAGACGTGGTCGCTCGTCGTGGACAACCTCGCTCATGACGGCGACCAAGGAGAGGGTGATCAAGGAGGCGCTCGCGCACAAATTAGCGTGCAGGTCTCGGTGTTGAACGATGGAGCGCTGACGGTGGTTCACGACCTCTTTGCTGCTTTAGAGAACACGACCATGTGGCTTACGCAGGACGAGGGCTTGGCCCTCGACGCAGGGACGTCCGTTCAGATTGAGGCGTGGGGGCTTGACGGGGCAGGCGACCTTGCTTTCCTCACCGACGCCCAACGCTCGGCTTGGGAAGGAGGTGCTCAACATGCTCCTGCTGCGGGCACGGCCCTGCTCGACGTTGCGAGCACGTCTTCTCTGACATGGACCGTGCCTTCTTCCTTGGCCGGTGTGCCCATGCATCTGATGCTGGACGCAGGCGATGCGATCATCGGAGGAGCGGCTCCTGATCACCTTCGAATGACGGTGCGTTTGACCTTGGACCCGCCGTTGGCTCCGGTCATCGAAGACGACAACAACGCCTCGACGACCCTTGCGCAACCCATCTTCCTCAACGCTTCTTCGACCCCAGACCGATTGAATCGGTTGGTGGATTGGTTGTGGGATCTGGACGCCGATACCGACGATGACAACGACGGTGACGCCACCAACGACGGCACATGGGGTTCCGCGAAAACCATCCAAGCGAGTTGGACCAGTCCGGGGACCTTCACCGTCACCTTGCACGTGCGGGATGTGGACGGACGAACGGCCATGGTCCAGCACGACGTCACTGTGACGGACGTGACCTCACCCAATGCTGCGGTGTCGTCCCTCGGCGATGAGCAACCGGTTGAGGACGGATACCGCCTCGACCCAGAAGCCGTCCTACAGCTGTCGTGCGCAGCCTCCACCGACGACCATCAGGTGGACACCTGTGCTTGGTCAATCGACGGGGCCCCTGCAGGGCAGAACACCACCGTTGTGGCGTCATGGGCCGATTCTGGCGAGCACATGGTGCGCCTGACCGTCACCGATCCAAGCGGCAACGCCGACGTTCTTGAGCGCCGCGTGGTGGTCGTCGACCGCACCTTGCCCAGCCTGTCCTCGACCACGGTGGCCGCCTTGCCCACGTCCGTGGATGCTGGGGCTTCCAACGTGGTGCGCGTCGAGGCGGCCGACCCTGTTGATGCAGCAGCAACGCTTCGTATCCACTGGGACCTGTATCCGCTTTCGGATTCGGACGGGAACGGTGTGCCGGACGACGATGCGGACCTCCTTGGCGAAGAAGTGCAGGTTTCCTTTGACACCGCTGGGGAGCGCGTGGTGGTCATCACAGTGTTCGATGTGGCCGGAAACAGCGACCGTGCGGTGTGGACCTTCGACGTCGAAGCCGCGCCTTCTTCTTCCTCGTCTGGAGGACCGCTTCTGTTCGGTGCCCTGGCCGTCGTTGTGGCGATTGGAGCCATCGTGCTGGTGCGCAGGCGCGGCAGCATGGCCTCTTCTCAACCACGGACGGCTGAGGCTGAGCCCATGTCGGAACAAGAGCAGGCAGAGCGCGCCAAGGCTGCAGAAATGGCGTCGATCTACGGGGACGCGCAGACCGGCATGGCAGCCACCCAGCCGGCGACGAATGCAGCGTATGCACCCATGGCGCCTGCTGCCCCGCTGGACCCCATGGCTCAATCCCTGCTCGGCGAGGATGCCACCCCCACGGCAAGCGACGGTCTGGCCGGATTGGAGGCCTTGGTGGGGGATGATTTCGCTGAACCTGCACCTGCTCCCAAAACGCAAGACCTTGCGCCTGCGAATGAACAGGAACCCGCCACAGAATCGGCGGACGCGCCTGCGAGCCCCACCACTTCGGCGGGCGGACGTCTGGAATTGCCTGCAGCACTTTCTGACATGCTTGAGCAGGGTTCCGATGGCCCGCAGTAATCGGGCTTGCCGACGCACGACAGGGAAGGGTTCACAACGGGCGAAGCCGGCCTCAAGTCATGCAGCAGGACGCCGCGAGGCTGCTCCATCCCGGAGTCAGGCCGAGCCAAGTGCAACGGCGGGCTCCCGCCGTGGTGCTTCTGCTGCTGTTTCTTGTCCCGATTGCACAACCGGTTACGACCGCGGAAATCGCTTCGGACGACTTCGGCATTCTGGACGCATTGGACGAACTCCTCGAAGACCGCTCACTCAGCAGTTCAGACCTGATTGCTGAAAGCATCGCATCGACCACCCTTGCGTCGGTGGATGCTGCAGCACGGGACGTTCGCCAAGGCGACGCCATCATCGAAGCCGAGCGCTTCCTGGACGGTTTGGAAGTTCGGGACACGTCACCCTTCGAGCCCGACCACCCGCGTGCATATGAGTTCCTTCTCGATGCTGAAAACCACAGCGGAGCCGGTTTGCCAGACAACTTGTTCCAGACCTTGTTTTCCGTCGAAAATTGGGAAGTGACCGATCCGCTCGCCATCGGCATCAACACCTACGCCATTTACCTGAATTTCAGCAGCAAGAACAACGGCCCATCCTACGAAAGTTGGACTTCAGGGACGTTCACCGGTGACATTCAGGTCGGCGCCGACCTCAACCTGTTTGACAACTACATCGACATCGACGGTGACGGCGGTGAAGACATCATTGTCGAGCTCACCGTCCAAGGTTTGCTTCAACGCGGCCAAGGGTGGGACATCACCACCAGCGGTGGAACAGGTCCGCTGCCCGGCTTGATTCCAGAGACCATTTGGATTCGGCCCATTTTCCAATGGCGCGTGCATCAAATCGATGCAAGCGATCCTCTTTGGGACGACATGGCCTTCCTTG
The DNA here is from genome assembly GCA_002496845.1 of Euryarchaeota archaeon UBA495. Lineage (GTDB taxonomy): Archaea > Thermoplasmatota > Poseidoniia > Poseidoniales > Poseidoniaceae > MGIIa-L3. Next base: position 20,578 of record DALQ01000039.1, on the reverse strand, counting down.
AGGTCAGCCTTCTGAAGGGCTTCGCCTTCGATTTCGCAGTTCAGGAATCAGAGTCGTATTCCATCGTCATCGACACACGGTTCACGCAACCTCCTCACGAATTCAGGGTGGGTGTTGGTTTGGACCGCATCACGTTCGAAGTCGCGGACACCGTGACCGATGTGGCGCAATTGTTGCTGGATCTGCTTGGAGGAGGCGTTGGTGCAGACACCCTCTCGTTGACGTCCATCTCCGCACCATACGCAATCACGATTCAAAATCCGGACGCACCAGGGGGCAGTTTACAGACGGAATGTGCCGACGAAGCTTGGTTTGATCCAGAAAACCAACCGCGCGTGGACAGCCATGCTGACCGGTGCGCCTTCGGCGTGGGCATTGGCTTCGTTCACTTTGACGTCCCGGCCAACGACGGGTCCGTCCCTGACGTGTTGGAGTTGGCGTACATCGACACAGGATTCCATCCCGCGGACACAGGACGAAGGTTGCCTTCAGAAATTGACCTCACCCTCCGCAACGACAACTTCGGAGACAACAGTTTCGACACCGTCGAGGTGTTCAGCGACCGCGATTCCGATGTGTATGTTCACTACTTCGAGGACCGCTCAAAGATGCCTGAAGGCGAGGCCGATTTTGGGAACATTTCCGATGCACGGATTTGGATTCGCGGCCTGCCTTCTGGGACCCTCCCACAAGAAGAAATCAGCGCGTTGTTCACCATGATTGGTGAAGCACCGGGGAGCATCAACCTTCCCGGTGACATGCCGAACCGGATGTCGCTGTTCATCGGCATCAAGAACTTCTCAGGCGACGCGACGACCAACGTCAACGACCCGACCTTGCCCATCAATCCCGCAACACCGCCAAACACGCTCATCGTGGTGGCGGCCGTGGAATCCATTCCACTCTTGGAATTCGGGTCCAGTTTCCAGCGGGGTGGCTTTGCACCGGACCGCTCGTCGATGACGCTGGTGGTCGAGGACTTACCCCCCGTCATCGTGGTGGCCGGGAGTTTCGAACTCGGAACCAGCGGAGTGGATCGTATACGGCCAGACAACAGCGACCTTAACGCTCTCTCACAGGTGCTGGACAACGCTTTGCTTGGCTTGGTCGAAATCATCCTTGATTTGGGCACCATCGTCAACAGCATCCCCAGTGCGGTGGTCGGCACCGCAGGCAGCGCTGGAGGTACCGTTGAGGTGTCCTGCTACACCCAAGTCAAAGCCGCATGGGCGACCGGCGAGACGCGCACTCCCGCAGAAGTAGGGACCCTTGGTTTCGCGTTGTCGTCAAGCGATCAACCGTGGATCCCGGACGAAGACCACCTGTTGTTGTCAAGCGATGCTTCCATCGCCGTGGTGCAAGGGCGTTCCGGGCCGGTCCAACCCCTTGTTCCTGTGGCGATGAGCGCCCGCGTCAGCGGCATTTCAGGCGTGACTCAGTCCTTCGACCCCTTGACCAGCGAACGCGTGCTTGCGTTGCAAGGATCGAGCACGGAACCGTTGATCGTGGGGCACGTTTCACACGACGGGCCGAACATGAGCGCGGCGCAAAAGCAGGCGGCGATGATCTCCAACCGGCCCGATGAACTGCGCTTGGTTCAACAACCTGAGCGGCTGATCTACGAAGCAAGTTCACCGATCGGCACCATCACCTACGGAGGCCAAGACGGCGACCAGCGCAACGCTCTGCGCCTCGTTGGCCTCCCTGCAGAGTTCGAATTGGTCTTGGGTTCAGAAGTCGGTTACGTGGCCAGCACGCCACTTCAGGCGGTCGAAATCCAATCCAGCAACGGAACGGTGCCCCTGACCATGGACGGGGACCACGTTCGCTTCTCCGTGAATGGGGACGAAACCAGCCTCTCCGTGCGCATCTCGGACGTGCTCCGCATGCGCCGTCTCTCGCCTTTGGAGGAAGGCGCTCTTGGTCCCGAGGGCAACAGCCGCGTTGAACTGCAGCGCACGTCTTCTGAACCGCTGCGTCTTCTTTTCGAGGACGAAACGGACTACGACGACCCCCTGCTTGGATTGAACGGACGTGCCGTCATCGAACCTCTGCCAGCGGAGATTGTCATCGCTGTCCCCGGAGGGGCCGATTCTGAAGGACTTGAGCTCCCTGATTTCGGTGACCAAGAGGGCGTGGAAGGGCTGTCGTTCTTCCTTGGCGACCTTGTCGCCTTTGGTCGTGTGGCGAACGATTTCGTCCATGCGTTGACCAAAGACCTCGGAGGGTCCATCAGCGAGGAAAGTGATCTGGCCGTCGGCATGGATTTGGAAACGGGTGAAGCGTTCAACCTCACCGTTGATTTGCGAAAAGGAACGACCCCTCCGGAACCTGAATGGGTGCATGGCTTGTCGATGGAGGCCGATGAGCGCGTGGACGTGGACTTCAACCTCAGCACGCTTGAGCGCCTCACCCTTTCTGGTCGAATCACCCTAGAGACCATTTGGGAAGACGCTCGGCTCAACGAAGACGAACAGGAACAAGGCGCCCTGGTCCTTGAATCGGCAGGAATGGCCGGTGCTCGTGACCTGATGCAGGTGCTCGCCGACGGTCGGTTGAGCGAGGATGAAAAGGAATCCTACGACCTCGAAAATTGGAGCGAACAAGGCATCGATTTGACCGAACGGCGCGCCTGGCACATTCGGACATGGTTGCCTTCGCTGCCCGCAGGGTCCATCGATTTGGACTACGATTTCCGCTTGATTGACGGAGTACCCACGTACCAATTCGACCTTGCCTTTACCCAATGGCAGCCAGACTACGAGGACATGACCATCCTCGTGAATGGGATTTCAGGTCAAGACGTGGACCTTCGTTTGACTGGATTCGACACGCAAAACCCGCACGACGTCGTGATGGATGCGGTGTTCTTCCAGGAGCGGAACCTGACGGTCCCCCGGCTGACCCTCGACATGCGGTACGACGTGGGTGTGCGTCTCGCTTCGGCCCATGCGGTCTTCATTGATCATACGACGTTGACCCGCTCAGAAGCGCTCATCCTTGACGTGCCGCGAAGCACCGACGTTTCGGCCACCATCGGCGACGTCCTGCGTCTTGACGTGACCGTGCCCGAGGAGTTCCAAGTGGACGGGCGCTCCGCGGAGGCGCTGATGATCCAACAACACCGCTTCGTCGACGGACGTTGGTGGCCTGCGACGGTGTTCATGCGAGAGTTGCCAGGCGAACTGCACCTTGCCGCGGAACCTTCAGAGGTGTACGACATTCGTGAGGAAACGTCCTTCCAAGGCCTCTTCACGATGGATTACTCGTCCACTGGAGAGGACATGGATCTCTTTGTGCAGGCTTACGGAAGGGCGATCGACAGCAAAGGCGATGTGACGATGATCGCCGAAGACCTCCCGTCCCGGTTCCAGCTCAAAACCACGGACCGTTTTGGCGTTGAAATCGCCTCCAGCGGTTCGGGTGTGCGTCAACTGTACCTGCGAGCCTCAGACGTTCCATCCAGTCCTGGTCTCACGCTTTCATCGATGGAAGTCGTTGGTGAGAACCTCAAAGGAGCCACGATTCACATGCACCGCCTTGGCGGCGTGTATCCCATCATCATCCTCGATGGGATCACCACCGGGAGGGTCATCGCCACGGCCAACGCCGAGTTGACCCCAGCGGACCGAGAGCCACGCTTGGAGAGCGTTCCGTTCATGTCCGACTTGGCCATCGACGGCCGTGGTGTGCTGTTGGACACCCAGTTTACCGGCATCCTGCCGACCGCGTCCACCGTCGGAGTGAACGGGATGGCGAGCGACTTGTCCCTGATTGGATCTCTGACCGGTGGTGCCGTGGAAACGCGGCACATCTTGGTGGTGGAACCGATCAGTTCGGCCGTAGCCAGCGGTTTGGCGTGGGTGGTGTGACGATGCTCGATGACGCCCCCTTCACCCCAGAATCCTCCAAGGAGGGCATTCTGCAACGCCTTCGGGACCGTGTGGACGGCGATGGATCCACGGACGAGGAGGACGTGCTCCGCGCCGCTCAGGACGCAGCAGACCGTCTCAAGAAATTGCGCCGGGAGGTCGAGCCCGGCAAGGTGGCCTTGGCCGGCCTGTCCCTCATCGTGCTTCTCGGGTTGTTGATGAGCGGGTGGTACTGGATGCTGCCAAGAGACGGGCTGACCTTGGACACGGTCTACATGCAAAACGGTGGCCACATCATGATGTCAGAGATTCACAACACCGGAAGCAGGGCCGTGACCGACCTCGAAGTGGTGGTTTCCTTTGAGGACGAGGCTGGCGAGGAACTTGGGCGCATGTCGGTGTTCCTCGACGTCCTTTCTGCCCACAGTTCGGTGGCCGGAGATGATCTTGAAATGAAGATTGTTGGGCACACCGTTTGGGCGAATTACACGGTACAAACATCCGTTTCGTGGACCGATTATGCCGGACAAACCCATCAAGAAACGTGGCGCCATGATGTGGGCACGTGGGCATCAGAGGAATTCGCTGACCGCACGGACCGGCGCACGTGGCCCTTCTGATGCGGGAACGTGCAGGATACCCCAAGCGATATAGCGGTCTCGCGAGGCCTTTGCACCATGACCAACGGCCGTGCCCTCAGGCCGCTGGTGTTGGTGCTTCTGCTTCTCCTTTCCACGTGGTCAGGGTGGCTTGCGCCAGGCGACGAGGCCTCGGTCACCGACGCCGAGCGTTGGGCGCCGACGTTTTTCGAACTTCAACCGGACACTTACCACACCTTGGCAGGCACGTACGCACACGAAACTGCGCTTGACGATCGGTTGGCTTTCGCCGACAGCCGCCTTGGACGGTTCAGCGACCAAGGCTTGCTGCTTGACCGTCCGCTGTCTGAATCAATGCTGACGCCCCGGCCAGACCTTCGGTTGGTCATCGTGGACCTTGAGATGCCGCTCACCATGGCACGGAAGGACCTCGGTGACGTCCAGGGGGTGTCCGTTCGGGAGTTTGTCGCGCCATCCGGTCTCATCCTGCAAGCACCGCCCGCGGCTTTCGAAGGCCTCGCAGGCATGGCGGCCGTTCGCAGCGTCCACCACGTTCCAGCAGGCATGTTCCTCGACGATGCGTTGCTGGACGTCCTCTTGCTGACCGGTGGAGAAGGGGCGCTTCAAGGCACGGAGGTTCGGCTGGAAGGATGGCGTGACCTCGATGGGCCCGTGGCGACGGTGGACCTGCAACACGGTCAGCACGTCGTCCATCAAGACCTCCATGACGTGGCTTCCACGGTCCTCGACGGCCCTCACGCCGTCGACGAGGGCCGGTGGAGGGGCGACCTCGCGACCGAGGACGTGCTCGGTCTGCTGTTGCAACCCTCCGTGATGTGGGTCGGGCCTGAACCGACCTTCGCCATCGCCAACGACAACGCCCGTCAACACATGGAAGTGAGCGCCGTTGCCAACGGGTTCACGACCTCGTTGAACGGTTCAGGTGTGATCGTCGCCGTGGCCGATTCGGGCCTTGACGCGGATCACGGCGATTTCGGAACACGCGTGTTGTCCAACGCCGACGTGGTGGGTGACGGCTCGACCGCAGACATGCACTCCGGCCACGGGACCCACGTCGCGTGCACGGTCCTCGGCGACGGGAGCCGTGGAGGCTATGCGGGGGTTGCTCCGCAGGCCGAACTGATCTTCCAAGCCATGGAGAACGACAACAACGGGCAATTCCTCTCGCCGAGCCTGAATTACATCCTCAACCAGGCCTACTCCCAAGGGGCGCGCATCCACACCAATTCGTGGGGCTCTTCGCAGGCAAGCGACCAAGGAAAGTACACCTCATCCGCCGAAGACATCGACGATCGGACGGCCGCTTACGACCGCACCCATGCGAATCAAGAAGGCCTGCTGGTCCTGTTTGCGGCCGGCAACGACGGACCAGGCACAGGCACGGTGGGAGCGCCGTCCACCGCCAAGAACACCCTGACGGTCGGCAACCATCAGAACAGGTACAGCGGGGCGCCGGACACCATGATGTCGGGCTCCTCTCGTGGGCCGACCGACGACGGGCGCATCAAGCCGGACGTCGTGGCCCCCGGTGGTTATGTTCGTTCATGCAGGGCTCAGGAAGCAGGCGACACCGGAAGTGCGACGTGGTCCAACCAGTACTACCTCGAGTACACAGGAACCTCGATGGCCACGCCCAATGCAGCTGGTGCAGCGGCCCTCATCAGGGAATATCTGGTGGAAATCGCCCTTCGTCCCGAACCCCAAGGTGCGCTGATCAAGGCGCTGCTGATCCTCGGCGCGGAAGACATGGGCACGAGAAACATCCCCAACGACGACGAGGGCTGGGGTCGCGTGAATTTGCGCGACACGCTGGCGCCGTCCGCAGGGCGCGGCATTTGGGTCGACGACCGTTCCCTCCTTTCATCCACGGGACAAAGCAAGTCCTACGTGTTCAACGTCAGCGCCTCCAGCAGTCCGTTCAAGGTCGTCGTCGCATGGTCGGATGAACGCGGTTCTCGTTTCTCAAGCACCCAACTGGTCAACGACCTCGACCTTGAGGTGACCTCGCCCGACGGCATCACGTACCTCGGCAACGTGTTCAGCAACGGCCGAAGCATTCAGGCCGGTTCACGTGACACCCTCAACAACGTCGAAGTCGTGCTCATCGACTCGGCTCAACAAGGCATTTGGGAAGTCAAAGTGAAGGATGCAAATCACGCGGGGAGCCGCTCTCAACCCTATTCCATTGCCGTCTCTGGACAAGGTGTCAACGACCTTCGGCCAGACCCGCTCATGGTCCCCAGCAGCTTCGTGATGGACGTTAGCATTCCACAAGTTGGCGACCCGGTCGCCATCACCACCGAGGTGATGAACATGGGGAACGTCAAGGCCGATGCCGTTGATGTGGCCTTTTTGGTGGACGGCATCGAGTTGAGCCGGACGACGCTGGACCTGTTCCCGGGCTCCATCCGCTCCTTACCATGGAGTTGGACGCCCTCGGCGGCCGGCTCCTCTGAAGTCATCGTTCGGGTGGACCCCGACGACGTCATGGACGAGGTGCTTGAGGACAACAACGACTTGGTCACTGTGGTTAACGTCAGCGCTCCGGGCGTCAAGGTCTCCGCCGCTGAACAAGAACTCCGGGTGGAGGATTCGACGCAAACCACGTCGTCATGGAACATCACGCTCACCAACACCGCACTCATTGGAACCAACGCGTCCCTGTCTGCGGGCGAGGCTGAGCGCATCAGCGACGGGTCCGCTCCGGGCTGGTACGTGGGGCTCACGTTGGCCAATTTCACCCTCGAAGGAAGCGGGGAAGATTTCGTGACGGTGACCGTGGTTCATCAGGCCCGGCCAGCTCCTGGTACGTACCGGATTCCGTTGACGGGGTTGGACGTTGACAACGGGGTGGCTTACCCCTACAACCTCACCCTTGAGGTCCCTCCGCTTCCTGAAGCGCGCTTCGCTTTGGATTACAGCGTCGTACCCGTCCATCCGTTGGATCCAACCACCTTCCAGTTCTCATTGACCAACGACGGAAACGGTCCAATCGGTTACGATTTGTTTCTGGAATCCCCGACCGGATGGGCCGCTGGATTCGACAACCTTGGTTCCGAACCAGGCGCTTCGTCTGGGTCGACCGGTTTGATGAATCAAGGCGCAGCACGCGCGGTCAACATCACCGTCGTGCCGCCCTCCGTCAAGACCGTCGCAGGCGCTGAACGGACCGTGACCGTCATCGCCATTTCCCAGACCGATCCTTCCGTGTCCACGTCGCTGGAAATTCCGATGCAGGTTCTGGCGGTGCGGGACGTTGGCATCTCGCTCGAATCAAGCCTCCCTGCATTGCGCCCCGACGCATCGGTGGGGCTGTACCTCAGTTTGGAAAACAGGGGCAACGTTGACCTGGAACTCACCCCGAGTTTCCAACTGCCTTCAGGTTGGAGCATCTCGTCCACGCTTGAGCCGATCTCCTTGGGATGGACGGACACGAAGGACGTGGTTTACACCTTGGTCGGGGACGGCGCTGGGCGTTCAGGAACCCTCGAAGTGCGGCTCAGCGATGCTGAAGGACGCTTCACGTGGACGGCTCCTTTGGACGTACGCCAATTGCCAGCTCCTTCGCTTGATTTCAGCCGCCTAGTGCTTGAGGACGGCACATCGTACACCACATCGTTTGGTTCCGGCAGCCATCCGACCGGCGAAACCCTTCGCTTCGAATGGCTGGTGGGGAACAGCGGCGAGGCTCCATGGTCGCCTTCCGTGCAACTTGATCTCGACGCCGGTTTGTTCGGTTCATGCGAAGCTCCAGCCGCGGTGGCGGTGGGTGATTTCGAGGTGGTCGGATGCGACATTGTGCTGCCACCTTCCCTCCCCGCCAACACCGAACCTTCGTTCACCGTGGTGCTGACTGGAGACGGGTTCGAACGTCGCGATGACGTGACGATGCTGGTTGCTGAGGACCGACGGCTTGAGGTCAACCTCGACAGCAGCACGCCTGCCACGGCAGAGGGCGACGGGGCCGTCACTTGGACGCTGATCAACAGCGGCAACACGGCCTTCGATGAGCGCGTGGAATTTGACGTGGCCAAAGGATGGGAGGTGACCATCGACGGACCATCGACCGTCAGTTTGGACCCGGGGGCGTCCCGCGTGCTTCGTGTGACCTACACCAGCACCATCGGCGGGGAAGCTCCGCTGACCCTCCAAGTGAACAACGTCCGATTGGACGGGGATACGTCCCTTACGCTGGCCGCGCCACGGTCGGTGTCTGACGAAGGGCAGGGTTCAGGCGCACTGAGCGCCGTAGTTGGTGGGCTTGTGATTGTGCTGATCGTGGCCGGCGTGCTTGTGTTGCGTCGTGTTGGCTCATCCGCGGAGGCCATGCCTCCAGTTCCGAAGGTGCCGCTGCAGGCCCTGCCCACATTGACTCCACCCCCGGTTGCCGCAGCCCCGGTCGCTGCCGTTGTGACCCCTCCGGCAGCCCCTCCAACTCCTGTGGCCACAGCGCCATGCTGGGCGTGCCGAGGAACAATCACCGGTCCAATGCTTGGTTGTCCGAGTTGCGGTGCACGTTTCCACCCTCCCGGAACACCCGGGTGCACCTTGCCTGACGCATGCCCGAAATGCGGCACGGCAAGGGCTGAATTCTTGAACGCCTGAGGGGCACGCCAAGGCGGAGGTCTTTCATGGGAAGGTCCCCACCCAAGGCCATGCACGGGGCGCCGACCGGCACGAAGGCGCGCGCCTTGCTGCTGATTTCCCTGATGTTGGTGAGCCTCACGCCGATGCTTGCCCCGGCCGCGGCCGACGGACGTGACGCCAGCATCGTCCTGACCGTGACGCCCTCCACCCTCACCGTCAATCCCGGTGAGTCGGGTGAATACACCGTTCGGGTCTACAACACGGGATCAAACCCTGTCACCGTCCAACTCTCGACCAACGAAGCACAAACCCAGGAGTGCGGTCAGTACTCTTCGGTCATCCAACAAATTCCTGGGGCCATCGACGCAGGGAGCTACGAGGAGACGACGATGAACGTCACCTTGACGCAGACCGCGGAAGGAGACTGCGACACCACGATTGTCGCCGCAGCCACGGAGCAACCTGAGCCGCCCGAGCCTCCCGGCCAACCCGCCAACGAGGAGCGAACGGTCACCACCGAAGCCGGCGACGGGTCGGGCAGCGTGGTCTACGGTGTTGATCTCCGCATGGACGGTCCAGCTGACTTGACCTGGGCAGGGGAGGACCCTGTTGAATGGGACATGGAAGTCGAAAACACCGGGCGTGCCGAAGCAACGGTCGTCTTTGCCGCCAGCGAACGCGATGACCCTGGTTGCGCTGGAGTGGACGACTTTTCCCTATCCTTTGACCCGTCATCTGTGAGCGTTGCGAGCGAAGAAACCGAATCGGTCGTGGTGTCCACCACGGTGCCAAACGGTCAGGATGCCGACAAGTTCTGCTGGGACATCACCGCGACCGTGCAGAACGACCCGTCGCAAAACGCCAGCGATACGGAAGAAATCTCCCTTGAAGTTCCTGAATTGCACACCTGCGATGCCAGCCTCTCGAAGACCAACATCCGTGTCGATCCTGGCAAGCAGGGGCAGGTGCAAGTCACCTTCGAGAACACCGGCAACGCCGAATGGGACATCAACGTTGCACGGACCGGTGCCAAGGCCAACTGGGTGAGCGTTGAGGGAGCCTCCTCCGGACTGCTTCCCTACGACACCTCCTCCGATGAACGGACCTTTACGCTCAACATCGAACCGGACGACTCCCTGAATGCGGACTCGGTCTCCACCGTGCTGATCCAAGGCCGCGACGGCGGAACAGTGGCGTGTGAGGCGGAATTGCGCATCACCCTCGGGCAAACCAAGGGCGCCTCAGTGTCCATTCCGCAGAGCATGATTTCCAACATCGAACCTGGCACGACCCGAACCACGACGGTGACGGTCACCAACAACGGGAACGGAGGCGACAGCTTCCGCATCAGCGCCAGCGCCCCCCCAGGCGGCTGGACCGTGGCCTTCGACGTGAGCACCATCTCCCTCGGCTCCAAGCATGCTTCGGACCGCAGCGCAGACGTGACGATGACGGTGACCGTTCCGCAAAACGCCTTGGCCACCGAGCAGGTTGAGATCCTGGTGAGCGTCCTGCCCACCTCGGGCGGGGCGGCCTATGACGAAGCCACCGTCCAAGCCACCGTGGCCGAGTCTCATGGCATGGACCTTGACGCCCCTGTCTCCAATCAACGTGGGCAGGTCAACGCATGGTTGCGTTTCCCCATCACCATCGAGAATCAGGGCAACGTGGACGCAACCTTCCGTTGTGTGGTCATGTCCCAAACCCCAAGCGAATGGACCACACGGTTCGTTGATGAACAAGACCAGACCATCATTGAGGTTCAGGTCCCTGCTCGCGGAAGCCTCGACGTCGCCTTGATGGTGAAGGTCGAGGGGGTCGAAGAGCGTGATTCGACGAACATCAAGGTCAGGGTGATCAACCTCGATCACAACGGCGCACAGGACGACGATGGCGACGGTCTTCCAGACAACCAGAAGGAGGTCACCTTTGTCGCTGAGCGTTTCGACAAGGTCTACAGCATGGACCTCCGTTTGGCCGACGGCTTTTCGGGCGACACCCAACGCGTTGAACTCCCGCCAGGTGGCAGCACGAGCATCAACCTCTGGGTGCGCAACACTGGAAACGCGACCATGGACATGGCCGTGTTCGACTTCACCGGCCTTGAAGGATTGGCAACGCGCGAAGTCTTGGTCTACGGGCTGCCCGTGAGCGGGCCGGTCTTCATTCCAGAGGGCTACGGCATCTGGAACGTTGCGGAAGGGCGGTTCATGTTCGATGGGAACAACGAACCCATCGTTGAACGCAGCGAAGAAGCGGCTCAGATGGCTCAGGTCAATGCCGGCCTCACAGAGAACCTCGAAAACTACGAAATTCGTCCCTACGAGGTGCGTGTTGAATTGGTCATCACCGTGAACCAAGGTGCAGAAACCGGGGACGGCGGCGCGCTTGATGTCACCGTGTTGAGCGAGAACAACACCGCGAACCGTGACGGGCGCATCTCGGTGGTGCTCGACGTGAGGATCATCGAAGACCTTGGGTTCGATTTGGCCACCACGCCGACCGAACTCAACGTGACCTTCCCAGACAAGGCGACCTTCGAAGTCGGCGTGGTCAACGAAGGCAACGTGCCCACCGATGCACGAATTTTCGCATCGCCAGGTGAGCGTGGATGGACGGTGGACATCGAAGACGATGGAACCGGCGATTGCCGAATCGAAGAAGGCGAACTGATGTGTTTGCTGCAGCCCAGCGAAGTGCTGATGATCATGGTTGACGTTCGTCCGCCCTACGGAGCCACCATCGAAGATGAATTCCGCTTCACGCTCTCCGTGGAGCCCAAAGACGGTGGCGTGTTCACCCGTGAAAACGTGGAATTGTCCGTAACTGGAATCCCAGACGAGGGCTTCCTCGGCCTCGGCCTCACGGCACAAAGCGTCACCAACATCGGTGTGATCTTCATCGCCGTGGTCGCCCTTGGCGTGATGGCTCGTGCAGCAGGGCCGATGATGGACGCTCGAAAAGAAGCCGCCGCCGTTCGCAAGAAGCAGCGTGCAGCCGCCTTCGAAGCCAAGGCAGCTACGGGCATCAGCCTCGAGCTTGAACTGGACGAGGTGCTTCCCATGCCTGCGCACAGCCCCGTACCGCACTCCTCGTGGGGCCTGATTTTCTTCCTCTACGCGCCGTTCACGCTTGGCATCTACATGCTCTTCTACATGCACCGCCGCGCAGAGGAGCTCAAGCAGCACGCCGGTCTTGGCCCGGGCGGGTCGAAACACCTCGTGATGATGCTCATTCCTGGCATCAACCTCTACCGTTCGCTGATGTTCCGAAAAGAGGTCATCGAACTCGAGGACATGACGGGCCATCAAACAGCGTACCGTAGTATTGCCAGCACCCTGCTTTGGCTGTTCCTTGGTTTCCTTGTGGTGCCGGGCGCAGGATTCGGCCTCGCCATTCTTGGTGGCTTGATCACGGGTGGAGAAGGAGCCCTTGCGCTGTTGTTCGTCATCCCCGGCTCCCTCATTGGACCCATTTCCATGGTTTACACCATGTTCAAAGTGACCGCACGGCAACACGATTCCTTGCAGGCTTCGTGGGCGCGTTTCTTCCATGCGCAAGGCTGACAGCCAAGGACTCGATTTGGTGCCAGAAGAGTGCCCCTGCGCAGGGGCGACGTGTCCCTTTTAGGGCGCCCTAAAAATATGCCGAATCGGGAACGCTTATGGAGGGACCACAGGTGGATGAAGCAAGGGAGCGTATGCCTTCCTGTGGGGTCTCAAAATGACCGACGTGACCACGGTGACCGATGCCTACCTCGCTGTCGGACTGATGACGCTCGTCGGGTTTCTCATGCCCTTTGGGGCCTTTCTGACGTCCTACTTTGTGCGACCGCGGACCGACCGCTCTCAGCCGCACAAGACCACTTCGTACCTGCTCGAAGGGTACGAGGCCGACCACAGCCTCTACCCTCGCCGCCTTTCGACCTACGAGTGCGGCTCGGAACCCGTCGGCGACGCCATGATCCAATTTCACTTCCAATACTACTGGTATGCGCTGATTTTCCTCGTGTTCGACGTCGCGTTCATGTTCATGGCGCTTGGCGGCTTTGTGATCAACGACGCCACGGCCACCACGGACGGTGACCTTGAGACCGCCATCAGCCGCCTCTTGGTGTTGGCTGGCTTCTTTTCCATCATGACGCTGGGCGTCTGGCACGTCTTCCGCAAGCGTGGGCGCATCTACATCTGAGGTGAAAACATGAGCGATCCAGGTCAGAATTACGCCGCTTTCAACAGCTCGGCTTTGCTCGATTTTGTCGGGGACGTCACCGACGAGTCCCTGAAGGCCACCCGAATCAAGCAATTCCTGTCGGTGCTGGCCGGCCGCTTCTTCAACTGGGCAGGGCGCAAGTCCTTGTTCACCCTCCACCTTGGCATCAAGTGCTGTGCCATCGAGATGGCTGCCTCCGCCATCCCCCGCTTTGACGCTGAGCGCTTCGGGGTCATCTTCCGTTCCTCTCCTCGTCAGAGCGACGTGCTGCTCGTCAACGGCCCGGTGTCCAAGAAGTTCGCCGACCCCATCGTTCGATTGTGGGAGCAAATGCCTGAGCCGAAGTACTGCATTGCGATGGGCGAATGCGCCATCTCGGGCGGCCCCTACTTCCAATCCTACAACATTCTCGAAGGCGTGGACACGGTCATCCCCGTCGACGTCTACATTCCCGGATGCCCGCCTCGCCCTGAGGCGCTCATCGATGGCTTCGGCCTGTTGCGTGAGAAGATCATCCGCATCGGCGGCGCACCAGACGCCGGCCGCGCCGGCGAGAAGCCGCTCATCGTGGGAGAGGACTGAGCATGGGCATGAGCATCAGCGCCGAACAGAACGCAGCGGCCGTGGCCGCGAGCGTCACCGCCGCCGAAGACGCATGGTCCGCCCTCGGCGTGGTCGCCGAGTCGGTCAACCACACCGCCGGTCACGGCTACGCCTTCCTTCGGCTGACCGTTCCAGCCCCCCACGTCTTGACCGTGGCCAAGGGCCTCAAGCACGACATGGGCGTGAACTACTGTTCCATGGTGACCGGCACCCACTTTCCCGAGGGCGATGACCAGCGAGGCTGGGAAGTCGCCTACCACCTCCAGCGCATGCCCGTCAGCAACCCTGAGCCAAACACGTCCCACGTGCTCGTGGCCGGCGACCTGTCGGGCATGGACATGCCCCTCGAAATCGAGATGCTGGTGCCCCTTCCCCAGACCGATGATCCCCGTGTGCCCAGCGTTCAATCCGTTTGGCGTGGCGCGGACTGGAACGAGAAGGAGACGTGGGATCTCGTGGGCATCAAGTTCGATGGCCACGACAACATGTTCCGCGTGCTGAACCCTCACGACAGCCCCGATGGCTTCCACCCGCTGCAGAAGCAGCACAAAATTCGCTATCACGATTACAACGAGATGTACGACGACGCCCAAGGCTTCGTCCGCAAGCCGGTCGATGAGGACCGGGTCAAGTGAGGAGGTGTCATCATGGCAAAGATGTGGATCACGATGGGCCCCCAGCACCCCATGACGCACGGCCTCTGGACGCTTCGCGTCCAGGTCGACGGTGAAACCGTCGTCGACGCCGAGGCGGAACTCGGGTACATTCACCGCGGCGTCGAGAAGATCGCCGAAGCGCGTAACTTCACGCAAGTCACGCCCTATTGCGACCGCTTGTGCTACGTGTCGGCCATGACCTGGGCGAACTCGTACATCTACGCGGCCGAGGACTTGCTCGAGGTCGAAGTGCCCGAGCGTGCCGAATACATCCGCTGCATCGCTGCGGAGTGCCAGCGCATCGCCAGCCACCTGATGTGGCTCGGCGCATACGGTCCTGACGTTGGCAACCTGACCATCATGACGTGGGCGCTTCGTGAGCGCGAGATGTTCCTGGACCTGCTTCAGGAACTCGGAGGCTCCCGCATGCACTACAACTACCCCCGCATCGGCGGCGTCAAGCGCGACATCCCGCCCGGATGGTCCGACCGCCTCATCGCCAAGGTGAAGCTGTTCGAGAAGCGCATCGATGAATACGAGATGTTGCTCGACGAGTCAACGATTTTCCTCGTTCGCCTGCAGGGCGTGGGCTACGCGACCGCCGAAAGCATGGTTGAATGCGGCGTTTCTGGCCCCAACGTCCGCGCTTCTGGTGTCAACTACGACGTGCGTTGGACTCATCCGTACTCGGTGTACGACCAATTGGACTGGGAGCCGGCCGTGGAAAAGCCGACGAGCGTCAAAGGCAGCGACTGCTACGACCGCTATCGTGTCCGAATGGAAGAAATGCGCATGTCGTGCCGGATGATCCTCGACGCGATTGAGAAGATTCCCGGCGGCAAGAACACGACGTACTCCAACGGCGACGAAATGATCCTCGCCAAGGCACCGACCCGAGCCCCCGCAGGAGCCACCGGGTTCAGCAACTACGAGTGCACCCGCGGCGCGAGTCAATTCTACATCCACGGTGGCGGCGAAGGGCGTGGGAAGAACCCATACCGCCTTTCCATCCGTTCTCCGATGTTCATCACCATCCCGTTCGTGGCGGAGACCATGATCGGCTACAAGGTGGCTGACATTCCTGCCATCATGGGCAGCTTCGATCCGTGCATCGGGGAGACCGACCGCTGAGGTGATTCGCCATGGAGCTGCCAACCGTTCGTTCGCTCGTCTACGATGACCTCGGAGGGGCCATCGTCAACCTGCTTGCCGGCACGCCCCTTGAGGGTCAAGCCGAAGCCATCGCCGCCTTCACCGGCGCGCTCATCACCTCGCTCGTGGGCTTCGCGGCCATCATGCTCTCGATGTTCATGATCCTCTGGATCGAGCGCAAGCAGCTCGGCCGCATGATGGACCGTCGTGGGGCCATGACCTCGCTTCGCTCGCTATGGATCGGCGAGAACGGCACCACGGCCGGCGCATGGTGGGACATGGTGCCCTTCATCGGCAAGCCGATCGGGGCCGTGAACCGTTGGCTGAACGCCAGTTTTGGCAATCACGATCCGGACCGCCCCACCGTCGACCGCGTCAACAACCGCTCGTGGATGGGGTTCGCCATCTTCCCTGGCTTCTTCCAGAACATCGCGGACGGCATGAAGTTCCTCATCAAGGAGCACATGGTTCCCGAGCGTGCGGACAAACTCGTGTTCGAAGTGGCGCCCTACCTCGTCATCTCATCCACGGTGCTCATCCTCGGGCTCATCCCCATGGGTGCTGGCATCTACGGCGCCAACCCCGAACTCAGCGTGCTCTTCGCCATGGCCGTGTTCGGCATCGCGCCCATCGGCGTGTTCTTTGGCGGCTGGGCGTCGAACAACAAGTACACCCTCATCGGCGGCATTCGCTCTGCGGTGCAGTTGACCTCCTACGAGATTCCCCTCTTGCTCACCGTCCTCTCTGTATGCGTCGTTTCCGGCTCCTTCAACTTCGTTGAAATCGTGACGTTCCAAGGCCAGTCGGGCACCTGGAACCTCTTCCTCCTGCCCCTCGGCGGGGCGCTCTTCCTCATCTCGATGCTCGCTGAAGTCGAGCGCATCCCCTTCGACATGCCCGAAGCCGAGGCTGAACTTGTCGAAGGATGGTGGACGGAATACGGCGGCATGCGCTTCGGTCTGCTCTTCGCGGCCGAGTACATGCGCACCTACGCCGCATGCATCCTCTTCGCCCACTTCTTCCTTGGCGGCTGGCACGCGCCCTTCTCGGGCGTGTGGGGCGACGTGCCCATCATCGGTCTCGCCGGCACCAGCATCGTCTGGGTCCTGCTCAAGGCTTGGTTGGTCTTCGCCGTGGTCTTCGTCTGGGCCCGTGTGGCCCTGCTTCGTATCCGCACCGATCAGATCCTCGAATTCGGCTGGCGCATCCTGCTGCCGCTCTCGGTGATCAACCTCCTTGTGGCCGTCCTGTTCCGCCTCTTCCTCTACGACCCTGCCGGTGTTGTTGAGGAAGGCCTCGGGAACGCATGGGGCCTCGGCCTCTTCGCGTGGGCCTTGCCCGTCATCGTGACCGTGGTCACCCTTGCCATCTTCTTCTACCTCCTCAACGACGAGGACAAGGACGCGAGTCCGGAGCGTATGTTCCACGTTCGGACGCTTGAACCCGCAGGGACCGTGGTCCCAGGAACGGAGTGAGGTGAGACCATGCCCATGCACCCCCACGCACAACCCAACTTCCGGAACCTCTTCTGGTACCCGTTCAAGGTGACCATGATCACCGCCCTGCGGACCTTCCCCGTCATCGGGAAGCGTTTCGCATGGGGCTACCACAACACGCTGGCTCCTCAGGTGCTCGACGAAGGCAGCAAGGCCCGTGTCGAAAGCAACGTCGCCTTCAACGACGTGTCCAAGCACGCCCACCAGTACGCCGCCGACCGTGAAGCGAGCGACCTTGTGCCCTCCGTTTGGCGCCCTCAGACCATTCTGTATCCTTACGAGCGTCTTGAGGACATGGAACCTTGGCTCTTCGTTCCTGGCAACTACAACGGCCGCATTGGTGTCATTTGGGAAACCTGCACCGCGTGCAAGTTGTGCGTGACGGCGTGTCCAAACGACTGCCTCCACATGACCACCGAACTCCGCGTTGACGTGCTTGACGGCGCTGAGGGTGAGCACGAAGGCTTCGGGGCTGACCTCGAAGTGGGCGGCTGGATGGCCGTTGAAATCGAGGGTGTCGCTGAAGAGCAAGCCACGTTCAACCTCGCCACCGCTCACGACGACGCTCCCGAAGCATGGCGCTTCGGTGAGGTGCTCGACCTGAGCGGTGATACCGTCACGGTCCGATGGAACGACTCTGGTGAGGAAGAGGTCGTTGGACTCGAAGGCGTCCACACCGCAGACGATCAGATCGTCTCAGGTCGCATTGATTTGGGACGCTGCATGTTCTGCGGCCTGTGCATGGAAGCGTGCGGTTTCACGTCCTTCTTCATGACCAACGAATACGACGGCATGTCCGGATTCACCCGTCAAGACCTCTGGTTTGACGCCTCCAGGACGCGCGTTTTGCCTTCCGTCCACCAAGAAGCGGTGGACGCTGAATTGTCCAAGCGCGCCAACAAGGAGCGCGACAAGCGGGCCAAGGCGGCCGCCCGTGCGGCCAAGAAGGCCGCAGAGGAGGGTGCGTGAGATGGACCTGGGCGCAGTCGCGGAAACCGCGGTGTTCTTTTTCTTCGCGACGGCTGCGCTCGCGGGCTCCTACGGGCTCATCAAAGCCCAGAAAGTCGCCCATTCCATGCTCTTTGTCATCTTCGCCTTCCTCGCCATTGCGGGTATTTTCATCCTGCTTGGAGCTGAGTTCCTTGCGGCCATCCAGATCCTCGTGTACATCGCGAGCGTCGGGTTGGTGGTCCTCTTCGGCATCATGCTCACCCGCCGTCAAATCCTCGAGGAGGACTTCGAATGAGGCTGACCTCCATCACCACCCGACTGGGGCTCCTCGCCCTGCTCTTCGTGTTGCTCGGCGTCCTCGCCGACGACGCGATTTGGGCCAACCCAAGCGACGCCACCCTCGACACACCGATGCTTTCCGACGCCATGTTTGGCGCCTGGTCACTGCCGCTTGCCCTGCTGGGCGTGCTGCTGGCCGTGGCGATGATCGGTGCGGCGTACCTCGTGCGTGACGAACGCCTCGAGAACCTGCTTTGGCAGGAAGCAGACCTCGACAAGGCCGCGCTCGAAGCGCTCACCACGTCGAACCTCGATGGGGACGAACTCGCCCGCTTCGCCACACATCTCGCGGCACGCGGGCTCAGCGTCGCTCAGTTGTTCGCGGGCTTCGACCGCGACGGCTCGGGAACCCTCGATGCGATGGAATTCGAAGCCGCGCTTCGCCAAGCGGGCATCGACGACCTGCCCTTCCGTGACGTGGACGCCTTGATGCGCACGCTTGACGCCAACGGCACCGGGCAGATCGACCTGCCCGAACTGCACAACCTGCTCTTGCAGCATGAGGCTGCCATCGGCGGAGGTGAGGAGGAATGATCGATCCCCTGTACGTCAGTGGCCTTTCTGCGATGTTGTTCGTGATGGGCCTGTGGGGTGCCTTCACCCGAAAGAACGCCATCATCGTCCTGATGTGCTTCGAACTGATGCTCAATGCGGCCAACCTCCAGTTCGCCGCTGCTGCGGTGCACCACGGTGACGTGACGGGATGGATCTACACCGTCTTCGCCATCGCCATCGCTGCCGCGGAAGTCGCCATCGGTCTCGCCATCTTGTTGTCGATGTACAATCAGCACGAGACGATCTCGCTCGATGAGGTCGAGCTGTTGAAACACTGAGGTGAGACCATGGCTGGAGATTCCTACGCATCGGGTCTTGTCGTGCCCGACTATGCCTTGCTCATCATCCTGCTGCCGATGTTGGCCTTCCCGGTCATCCTCCTCCTCGGTCGCCTGTTCAACGGACAGGACTGGTGGAAGGGGACGATGAAGGAAGGCGGCTTGCTTGCGCTTCCCGTCATGGCGGCGAGCCTGGTGTGCTCCCTGATGCTCATCGCGAAATTCATCGGGCAAACCACCGTTTCCGAAACCTCCACGGTCCTGAACTGGGTCAACTTCGGATGGCATGACGCAGCGACCGGCAGCATTCAGGCCATGAGCCTCGACTTCGGGTTCTACGTCGACCACACCACGGTGATGCTGCTCTTTGTGGCCAGTTTCCTGTGCCTGCTGATCAACGTCTTCAGCATCGGCTACATGAACACGGATCCGATCAACGACAACCGCAACCACCGCTTCTATGCGGAGTTCGTGCTCTTCTGTTCTGGTATGCTCGGCATGGTCCTCTCGGACTCCTTCCTCTGGCTGTTCATCTTCTGGGAATTGATGGGGCTGTGTTCCTACCTGCTCATCGGCTTCTACTACGAGCGCCCCTCCGCGGCCTACGCCGCCAAGAAGGCCTTCCTCACGACCCGTGTTGGTGACGTGTTCCTCGTCATCGGGCTGGCCATGCTTTGGAACCTTTTCCAGCCCTACGCCGCCGGCCAAGACGCCCTTTCGTACGCGGTCGTGTTCGACGGTGGCCACCTGCAGGCCATCGCGGACGCGGGCAAGAGCGGCGCTCTGCAGCTCGCTTTGGGCTTCATGTTCATCGGTGCGGTCGGCAAGTCTGCCCAATTCCCTCTCCACGTTTGGCTCCCCGACGCCATGGAGGGCCCGACGCCCGTCTCGGCCCTCATCCACGCTGCAACGATGGTCAACGCTGGCCTCTACCTCGTGGCCCGCATGTTCCCCATCTTCGCCGCTGAAGCGATGCATGGGGCCTTCACGGACCTCGCCTTCATCATCGCCCTCGTGGGTGGCATCACCGCGTGCATGGCGGCCCTGATTGCCTTCGTGCAAATGGACCTGAAGAAGGTCCTGGCCTACTCAACGATGAGCCAGTTGGCCTACATCTTCACCGGTCTCGGTGCTGCCTTGTTCCTCGCCAACGCCCTCAACTGGCATGACCCGAGTTATGCAGGGTACGACAAGAACAAGACGATCGTCATCGTTGCCTTCGGTGCGGCGCTCTTCCACCTGTTCAACCACGCCATG
>DALQ01000072.1 GCA_002496845.1 Euryarchaeota archaeon UBA495 | reverse complement strand
CATCACGATTTCACCGGTGATGGAAGCACGTAGTGACATTTTTCCGCTAATTTTGGGAGTGCTCAGACCTTCCATCTCCCTTTCCAGCAGGAATCCGCGGATCACGCCATCTTCGGTCTTGGCCCAGACCACAAACACATCGGCGATGGGTGAATTGGTGATCCACATCTTGCTGCCGTTCAGGAGGTAATGGTCGCCCATGTCCTCGGCCTTCGTGACCATGTCGCCGGGGTTGGAACCGTAATCCGGCTCGGTCAGTCCGAAGCAGCCGATGAGTTCGCCTGAGGTCATGCCGGGCAGGTACTTCTGCTTCTGTTCCTCCGTTCCGAAGTCCCAGATGGGGTACATCGCCAGCGAGCCTTGCACGCTGGCAAAGGAGCGGAGGCCCGAATCGCCGCGTTCAAGTTCTTGGCAGATGAGGCCGTAGGCCACGTAGGAAAGTCCAGGGCATTCGTAGCCCTTCAGGGGTGCACCAAGCACGCCCATGGCGCCGAGGTCCGTGCGCCACTTGTCAAGGAAGACACCGTCACGGCAGGCGTGTTCGATGTGGGGCAGCACTTCCTCGTCGACCCAGTCGCGCACCATGTCGCGGATCATGATTTCCTCTTCTGTGAGGAGCGATTCAATGTCGTAAAAATCAGGGGCTTCGAAGGCTTCCATTGGCTTCCCTCAGGCAGATGCGGGGGAGACCGCTCTAAGGACCTGTTGCAGGCCCCATAGGTCTCAGCGCTGACGGGAGCGACGAGCGTTGCGTCGACGGATGTAGGCGGCCTGTAATTTTGGACTGTTCATGAATATCAATCCGATGATGCTCCCGATGAGCGCGACGGCCACGGCAATGCCAGCCACGGTCTCCAAGACCGTGGATTGTTGGTCGCTGGTGTCAGGCACCATGCCGACAAGGTCGCCGTCGGTCGTGAGGAACCACCCCGTCCCGACGTCGCTTTCCCACACGCCGAGGATCGAGCGGCCTGCGATTTGAGCGTCAAAAGCGACGGCTTGGTCAGGCCCAAGGTGTTCGTATGCCTCGTCCGCGACCGGGTCGTGGCGGATCAGACCAAGCGGAGAAATGTGCACCAACGTGGTCCCACCTGCTGCCACGGATGCACCTCCCATCTCTGAGCCGATGCTCTTGAGGTTGCGAAGCGGGCCGGTGGCGCTCCTTGCTGCGGTTTCCGTGTCCAGCATGATGGTCATCGTCGAGAGCCCAAGCCCGAAGGCGGTGCATTCGTTGAGCGTTGGATCTGCGCAGGTGATGCCAGACCACGTCGTGGTGGAGGTTCCGGTCAACCACGTCACCTCATGGGAGCGACCGATGACCGCCAAGCCGTCTTGGCTGGTCGCGACCACACACACGTTGGCCGACCGATGGCATTCGAGGTCCACGATGTCCTCCGTCTCGAGCCCATCCTCAAGCATCACAGGGCCGGTGCCTTCTGCGAAGCGCCACAAGCCTCCGTCCTGTGAGGCGATGTAGGCGACGTCAGCGCCAGGCCTCCAGGCCACGTCGATGAGGTCACGCCCCATCAGCAGGTTGGAGCCGTTGGCGTTGGTGATGGCGTGGGTGTCTCCGACGTAGCGCAAGAGCACCCCGGCGTCGCCCACCATCAGGGCCGTGGCACCACCGGGATGCCAGTCCACGGCGTTGATGTCCACGTTGCGGCCTGTGCCGAGCTCGATGTCGAGGTCACGGCGATCCGGCTGGACTCCGTCGATGCGGTGCGCCCATCCGTCTTCGCCGACCAGCAAGACCGCCGCACCTCCGGGGCGCACATCAATGCCAAGCAACGCGCCGGGCGCTTCGATGGCTCCTCCGTCGGAAAGGACCACAGCAGGTGCTGCTGCAGCCGGCACAGCGAACACAAAAAGTGCCACCAAAGCCACCGCCAGCAAGCGACGCATGAGCCCGGGGCGGCGACGTGCATGAAAACCTCTCCTGTGCGTGAAGGAGCGCTGTCTCGCGGGGCGAACCTTATGCCGAGCATGACCGTGGCCGGGTGCATGGAGCGATTTCACGTCCGACGCGGCCACGAAAAGAAGACCGGCGGCAACGCAGGATTGGCGAAATTGGCCGCGGAAGCCTTCGACGGTGCAAGCGCCGATGTGGATGGACGATTCCAAGCCTCCTTCGGCCTGATGACCAGCGTCAGCGGAGAATACGCCGACGGCCGATTGGTGGTCGACGTGGTTCAACTCAAGGGCGACGACCTCCAAACCTTCCTCGACGAACAAGGGATGGAGATCGCGATGGAATCCCGTCGTCGCTGGTCCACCTTCCTTGACGATGCCACCGGGTACAACGCCAAGCAGCGAGGTGACAAGGCCAAGGAGGAAGCGAAGAACATCTCCGGCGCCAAGTCGACGATCAACATGGCCCACAAGACGTTGGAATTGAGCACCTCCTTGGACGCGGAGGCGCGGAATGCCATTCTCGAGCGCATCGACGCGCTTCAGGCCGTGCTGGACGAGGGCAAGAGCCCCACGGAAGGCATGATCAAGAAACTGAAGAATCTCCTTTGAGGTGGTGGTGTGGACCTCGTTGACCTGGACGCCATGGTCGAGACTCATCCCGGCTTGGCGGACCTCGACGAGGCCGCCCTCGCTCGGCTGAAGTTGATGGTGGACGGAGCGCAGGAAGTGGTCGGGCTCGACCACCTCATTTCCGTGCTTTCTGGCGGCCCAAGCATGGCCGGTGACGATGTCATTCGCTGTTATGTTGGATTCGAACCCTCAGGCACCGCGCATATCGGCTGGAAAGTGCTCGCCCTTCGTCTGCGCAAGCTCCTCGATGCCCAAGCCAACGTGATGGTCTTCTTGGCCGACTGGCACGCTTGGGTCAACGACAAATTTGGCGGCGACATGGAGGCCATTCAGACCACGGCACGGTACATGGAAGACACCTTCAGGGCTTTGTTGGGTCATCCGGACGAGGGCGAAGGTCCCGGCCAATTGCGCTTTCTCTGGGCTTCCACGGTGATGTCCGACGGCGATTATTGGGCTCGTGTCCTGCGCTGCAGCAAGGGCATGACGCTCGCTCAGGTTCGCAAGACCTTCTCCATCATGGGTCGCGATGAATCCTCTTCGGACAACGACCTGTCGAAGTTCTACTACCCTGCCATGCAAGCGGCGGACATTGGTCACTTGGACATCGATCTCGCCATTGGTGGCATGGACCAACGCAAGGCGCACATGTACATGCGCGACGTTTCGCAGCGCTGGGGATGGCGAAAAGCGACCTGCTTGCACACGCCCATTATTTCCGGCCTGACGGCTTCTGGTGGACGGATGGAAAGTTTCGACCACAAGATGAGCAAATCCGATCCAAAGGGTGCGTTGCTGCTTCATGACGACGTGAACGTGATGCGCAAGAAGATGCGAAAGGCCTACCTCGACCCAGAAGACGCAGCTTCTCCAGTCTACGAACTCGCCGAACACATCGTCTTGCCCGAGCAAGGCTCGATCACCGTCACGCCCAATCCGAAATTCGGTGAACCGTCCACGTGGGACGACCTCGATGCCTTCCGCGCGGCGGTGGCCGACGGTACCTTGCATCCCCTTGACGCAAAGTGGGGTGTCGCCGACGGGCTTGCAGATGGGCTGGCCGCGGTTGCTTCGCACTTTGAGGCACAGCCCGACCTTCTGGAGGCCGTTCGCGACCTCATGGCGCGTTGAATCAGCGCCACGCCGGCTCGCTGGTCCAGGTGACTTCGTCGAAGTGCGTGGCCGGCTCGTCAAGCATCTCGATGCCTTCGACCCTGAGGACCATGACGCGTCGTGTGTCTTTGTCGAAGGTGCGTTCCGGCAGGTGGTCGACCTGCACCGAGGCGTGGAGTCGGACCAACGAACCCACGGGGTATGCGTCGACAAAGTCCTCGTCGACGACCGCGGTCCAGACGTGTTCTCCGAGGGACCACGGGCCTTCTGAGTCGGGATTGACGTCCATCACAGAGAGGTACTGCACGTCGATGTAACGCAGTTCTTCGTCGACCATCCGGTAGGACGGACGTGGCAGAAAGCGCTTGGCCATCTCCCGCTCTTCGGGTTCCAAGCCAGCAAGGTAGCGCTCCGCGCATTTTGGACAGTGTCCGGGGCTCTCACGCTGGCGGGCCAAGCGCTGATTGATTTGTCCGATGTAGTCACAGCCCTTCGCCGCGCAGGCATAGGAGGCCCGCTGGAGGTAGCCCAGCGGTGGCGTGCGCCCAACGACCAGGGTGTCGAAGGTGAACAGTTTCCTTCGGTCTCGCATCCGAAGGCTGTCGAGCTTGCGCTTGTGATCCTCGGTCAGGCCGTTCAGCCTCAACACCAACCTGCAAGGGCGCTGCATGAAGTGGAGAAAACGGTCGTTGAGCACGGTCTCGGCGATTGTCATGAAGTGGTCCAAACTGTCTCCAAGGTAGCCCTGAATGATCGGGTCGGCGCATAGGTCGCTCCATTCCACTTCGAAGGAGAAGATTTCCTCTTCGCAGGTCGAGAGCGCTTCAAGGTCGCCTCCGTACTTCGTTTCGATGAAGGTTCCGAACGCCGTCATCAATTCCTGGGTTTCGGCCTCTGGCCCGAGTTCCGTTCGACCGAATGACATGGAGCCTCGGCTCAAGTTGGACGGTTCATCAATCCTGCCCTTCGTGGTAACCGTCGCGATAGACCACAGAGTCCTGAGACAACCTTCTTGTGCCTCGTCTCGGTGCCGGTGGACATAGGTGTTCAAATGCCCGAAATCGTCGTCCTTGTCAAGCAGGTTCCAGACACGAACGCCCGGATTGCCATCGCCGGCGATGCGGTTGACATGACCGGCGTGAAGATGGTCATGAGCCCCTACGACGAGTTCGCCCTCGAAGCGGCCCTGCGCCACAAGGAGGCTTCTGGAGGCAACGTCACCGCCGTGACCATGGGTGGCGCAGGCGCCGACAAGGTGCTGAAGGACGCCAAGGCCATTGGTGCGGATCACATCGTCCGCCTCGACCACGAAGGGTGGCTCGACTCCAATGCGCTCCAAGCGGCCCTTTCGGCTGCGGTCACCGAACTCGGTGCAGAGGTCGTCTACTGCGGCAAGTCCGCGGCCGACACCGGCGCAGGATCCACCGGACCCGGCCTCGCTGAGCGCATCGGTTGGGCCAGCGTTTCAAACGTTGTTGGATTGGATTTCGCAGGTGGCGTGCACGTCATCACTCCAGCGGAAGGCGGCAACGCCCGTGTCCATGTTCCCACTCCCGCGGTCATCTCCTGTGACAAGGGCGACCTCAAGGTCCGCAAGCCGAACGTGCGCGGTATCATGCAAGCCAAAAAGGCCGCTGTGGACGTTCGCTCCGCGGCCGTCGGTGCCAGCACCGTCCGCGTGGTCGGATGCGCGCTCCCTCCCGCCAAGCCGGCGGGCAAGTCCTACGAAGGCGGTGCCGCTGCTGCGGACGTCGCCCGTCTGCTCCGTGAGGAGGCCAACGTACTCTGAGGTGATCACCATGTCTGAAACCGTCATCATTGCTGAAACCACCGCGGGCGCTGTTGCACCCGCCACCGCTGAACTCGTGACCGCTGCCGTGGGCATGGGTGCCAACCCCACCGTCGTCGTGCCCTGCACCGATGCAGGCGCGGCCAACGCAGCCGCCTTCGCTGGCGTTGCTCGCGTCATTGCTGCCAAGTCCGATGTCTTCTCCGCTTACGATGCGGCTGCTTGGGCTCAAGCCATCGACGCCGTGGCGCCTCAAGGAACCGTCCTTGCCCTCGCCAGCGCCCGTTCTAAGGATCTGGCCGCTCGGCTCGCTGCCCGCCGTGGATTGCCCGTGGTTCAGGACGTCGTTGGAATCAACGGAAGCCAACTGACTTCGCCCATTCTCTCGGGCAAGGCCATGCAGACCGTGGAAGTGGACGGCGCCTCCGTCATCACCCTCCGTGCGAACGTCTTCGCTGCCGCTGAAGCCGGCGGTGGAGCTGACGTGTCGGTCGTTGACGCCAGCGGCGACGTTCGTACGGCCGTCGTCGAGATGATGGCCCGTGCAAGCGAACGCCTTGACGTCGCCGAAGCCAGCATCATCGTGTCCGGCGGTCGTGGCATGGGTTCACCTGACAACTTCAGCCACTTGGAAACCCTCGCAGACACCATCGGCGCCGCCGTCGGTGCGTCCCGCGCTGCCGTGGACACGTGGGAGGACATCCCCCACAGCATGCAGGTGGGCCAGACTGGAAAGACGGTCAACCCGAACCTGTACATCGCCGTCGGCATCTCCGGTGCGATTCAGCACTTGGCTGGCATGCGCTCCTCGAAGTACATCGTGGCCATCAACAAGGACGCCGACGCGCCGATCTTCAAGCACGCCGATTACGGCATCGTGGCCACCTGGGAAGAAGCCCTTCCCGTGCTGACATCGACGCTTTCCGGCATGATGTCCTGAGGTTCAGGCGTACTTTCCGCGGCTGTAGGTGCCGTGTTCGCCTGCCCCAACGCCAACGAAGGGGTTCGTTTCACGCTCGTGGCCAATGGTCGTCAGCGGTCCGTGCCCGGGATGCACCACGGTGTCCCCGTCCAAGGGCCATAAGTGGGTGTGAATTGACGTGGCCAGGAGTTGAAAGTCGCCCCCTGTGTTTGGAAGGTCGGTGCGACCGACCGAGCCGGCGAACAGCGTGTCGCCCACAAACAGGTGATCGGCGGAGCCCTCAACCCGGAGCAACAGACAGACGCCGCCAAGGGTGTGGCCGGGCGTGTGGAGTACCTCGAAGGTCAGGCTGCCGACGTGCACCGTTTGGCCATGGGCGAGGTCATGGTCGGCCTCCGCAGGTTCAGGCAAGGGTGGCAACCCCCACCTGGCCGCACTTTGTTGGGCCAGGGACTGGAGGAAGGTGTCGTCAGGGTGGAGCCACCACTCGACGCCC
>DALQ01000069.1:1037-25951 GCA_002496845.1 Euryarchaeota archaeon UBA495 | reverse complement strand
TTCAGGAGCCGTCTCAGCCGCCTGTTGGGCGGTGCGCAAGGCGGCTTGTTCTGCCTCACGTGCCTTGAGGTCCTCGACGCTGGCTCCGGTTTGGAGGGCGAGGGCGCGACGTCGGTCTTCCCGAGCCTTGCGCTCGATTTGCTTGTGCCGCGACTTTTCGATGCTCTGGAGCATGTACATGGCGTCGTGCTCAAGCAACGGAGAGTCTGAAATCAAGGTGATGTCAAGCCAACCTCCGTCTTCGACGATGAACTCAGCAAGTGGCTCGAAGTTCAGGTCCGACTTCTTGATCTGGGTGTAGAACTGAGCGTTCCCACCACGGTGGTCCACGCCCGAGAAATGGCAGTAGAACTCCTTGGTTCCGATGGTTTCGCGAACTTGGTCGAACAATTCACCGTAGTCTTCCGACGTACGCATGCTGCCGTGGCCACGGGCGTGGATGTGGGCCATGTTCAACACGGGAATCGTGCCTTCGACGTGGTTGACCACTTCGAGGACTTCTTCGAGGCTGCCCCAGAGCTCTTGTCGTCCAGAGGTTTCGATGCCCACCTTTGAGGGGGTGCCGTTTTTGATCCATGGGAAGACGGGAAATTCGTCCTCCTCGTCGTTCCAAATCGCATCGAGGCGCTCAACCACACCGGCGAACACGTTCGCGACGGTCTCGTTGGTTTCACGGCCCCGCCCGGTGCTGCCGTAGTGGCCGGTGTGGAGGGTGACGTGCCTGGCGTTGATGGTGCGTGCCGCCTGGAGGGTTGCCTCAATCTTGGCCAAGGAGCGCCCGAGTTCAACCCGGCCGCCGAGCAATTCGCTGTAGTAAGGGCCGTGGATGTTCATCTCAAAGCCGGTCTTGTCAGCGAGAACACCAGCTTGCCAATACTGGTCAAAGTGTTGAGGCTGAATCATCCGCACAGTCTGTGCTTCCATGGTTTCGAGGCCAAGGGCGATGATGTCGTCCATTCCCTCGACGATCGTGCGTCCTTTGCACGAAAGCGGGACGCCCGCGGGTCCAAACTTTACCGGCATCTCATCCCCCCCTATCGCCGCCGAAATGGTCACCCATGAAGAACCCTTTCCGGTCAAAGCGTTGCCGAATCCGGCAGAAGAGACCCGATACGACCCTTCTTGAAGGAGAGGCCGAGCCTCGGAATATGCTCACAGGCCTCGATGCAGCGCTTGCCGCCTTTGCCCGTGGCGAACCTGTGTGCGTCTTCGACGCTGAAAACCGCGAGGGGGAAACCGACCTTTTGTTTCCAGCCATGACGGCCGACCCTGCGGCGATGCGTCGGCTCCGGCAGGAATGTGGTGGATTGCTTTTCTTGGCCATTGGGCATGAGGTGGGCGAAGCGTTTGGGTTGCCTTACCTCCAAGACCTGCATGCTGAGGCCACGTTGGTGGAACAACATCCCGTGTTGAACGCCCTCAGGACAAACGATCTCCAGTACGATGCGCGTTCTGCCTTCACGCTGTCCATCAACCACCGCGACACCTTCACCGGAATCACCGACAGGGACCGTGCGCTGACCACGCGCCGCTTTGCTGAATTGACCCATGAGGTGCTTGAGCAAGGCATCGGTCAAGCCGACGCCATCGCTGCATTGGGCAAAGAGTTCCGCACCCCTGGTCACATCCCTGTGTGCCGAGAAGCCGAGCACGGTCTTGAGCGTCGCCAAGGTCACACCGAATTGGCCGTTGGTCTGGCACGCGCTGCTGGAACGGTTCCTGTGGTGATTGGAGCTGAAATGCTTGAACCGGCCGGCGACGCCGCCCTGCAACTCGCTGACGCCGAAGCATGGGCCACCCAACACGGCATTCCCTTCGTGCACGGCTCCGAGCTTCTGACCCATCTCGGGCTTTCGCCGAAGGCGTGAAGGGCCCAAGGCAGGAGGCGATGGCGTGAGCGGAAAGCGTGTGATGGCGGTTGGGGTCTTCGACCTCCTCCACGCAGGACATCTGCATTACCTCGAGCAGGCCAAGGCCCTTGGCGATCACCTCACCGTTGTGGTCGCTCATGACGACACGGTCCGGGCGCGAAAGCATGACCCTGTCACGCCAATGGCGTTTCGTCAGCGCCTCGTAGCCGGGTTGAAACCCGTCGATGAAGCCATTGTGGGCAACGCGCCTGACGTGCCCATCTTCGACATCCTCCCCGTTGTCCGCCCCGACATCATCGCATTGGGATACGATCAGGAACACGCCGAGCGGTCCATCCGAGAACGCCTCGATGCTTTGGGGCACCACGCCATCGCGGTCACGAGGGTGGATGGATTGGCCGGTGATCTCGACGGCACACGCAAGATCATCGCCAAAATCCTGGAACGGGGGCCTGCCTGATGTTCACGGGTCTCGTTGAAGGGCGTGGGCGCATCGAGTCCTTCGATGCCGCAGACGGCTTTTGGCGGCTGGTGGTCAACGTTCCGGACACGGAAGGTCTCGAATTGGGAGCCAGTGTGGCCATCGATGGCGTCTGCCTGACTGCCGTGGCCATCGATGGCCGCAGCGTGGCCTTCGACGTGATTGGCGAGACCATGCAACGTAGCACCCTTGGTGACCGCAACGTCGGTGACGATGTGAACGTCGAACGTGCCCTTCGTTTTGGTGATGAGGTGGGGGGCCATCTTGTGTCCGGTCACGTGTTCGACACGGGACGAATCGAAACCATCGCCACGACTGGAGACGCCTGTGACCTTCGGGTGGAAGCCTCCGAGGCCACCATGCGCTACATCTTCGAAAAAGGATACATCGCCATTTCTGGAATTTCCTTGACCGTTGGGATGTGCGATCACGAGGGCTTCCACTTGCACCTCATTCCCGAGACGTTGGCGAGGACCACCCTTGGCTCCGCGAAAATTGGGGACCGGGTGAACCTGGAAGTGGATCCAATCACGGTTGCTGCGGTTGAGACCGTCGAGCGAATCAAAGCCCAGGAGGCGTTGCTATGAAGACAAAAATTGGCGTGGTGTGTGGGTCGTTTCACAAGGACGAAGTCAACCGCATGCTCGCGACGGTGAAATCGACCATTGAGAGCCAGTCATTGCTCGGTTCGTGGGGGTCGTTGATGGAGCCCGTGTGGGTTCCCGGAGCCTTCGAAGTTCCCTTGGCCACGAAGCGTCTTTTGGATGAAGGCTGCGCTGGTGTCGTGACCTTGGGCATCATTGAACGCGGCCAAACCCTTCACGGTCAGGCGATGGGTCAAGCGGTGATGTCGGCCCTCATCGATCTTCAGTTGTCCTACAACCGCCCCGTCGGTTTGGGCATCATCGGGCCAGGGGCCGATCCTGAACACATTGAACCTCGCCTCGATCCTCATGCCAAAGCAGCCATCGAAGCCGTGGTCCATATGCTGGACGTCCGCGGTTGAGTTGCGGCGCGAACCTTGAAGGACAAGGTGCCCTTGCTTGACGCATGGTCGAGTCAGGAGATGTACGAGAGATCATCATCATTGGTTCAGGCCCAGCTGGCTACACCGCTGGCCTGTACGCTGCACGGGCTATGCTGGAGCCGCTGATGTTCGCCGGTTACATGTCGGGCGGCCAGTTGATGCTCACGTCCGACATCGAGAATTTCCCCGGCTACCCGAAGGGCATTGGTGGCCCTGAAATGATGATGGAACTGCGCGAGCAAGCCGAACGCTTTGGGTTGGAGGTTCAAGACAAGAACGTCGATTCTGTCGATTTGAGTTCCCGCCCCTTTGCCGTCACCGTCGAAGGTGAAACCTTCCACGCCAACGCCGTCATCGTGTCCACCGGTGCAGAGTCGATCTGGCTCGGAGCTGAAGGAGAAGAGGCCCAGAAGGGACGAGGCATCAGCACCTGTGCCACGTGCGACGGGGCCTTCTTCCGCGAAGAAGAGGTCATCGTGGTCGGTGGCGGAGATTCTGCCATGGAAGAAGCCACTTTCTTGACCCGCTTTGCATCCAAGGTGACCCTCATCCACCGCCGAGACGTGTTCCGCGCGTCTCAGGTGATGTACGATCGGGCCGCGGCCCACCCCAAGATCGAAATCAAAACCTTCCGCCAAGTCAGCCGCTGGCTCTCGGATGACAAGGGCCTCAGCGGGGCTGTCTTGGTGGACCCACGCGACGGTTCGGAAGAGGAAATTGCGTGCACTGGAGCCTTCATTGCGATCGGTCACAAACCCATCACGGCCTTCCTCGGCGGGCAAATCGAAACCGACGATGAAGGCTACATCCTCCACCGTGAGCACACCATGACCAGCGTTCCTGGCGTGTTTGCTGCAGGCGACGTGGTCGACACACGGTACCGGCAAGCCATCACGGCGGCCGGGATGGGCTGTCAGGCGGCCATTGACGCCGAGCGTTGGCTCGAGGCACAACATGACTGAACACGCCCAAGGGCCTTCGCGCGGCGTGGACGCCGTCCGTCACGCGAGGCATCTTCGGTTGGAGGAGATCGGCCAACAGGGGCAAGCCGTCCTTGGGGCATCCTCTGTGGCCGTGGTGGGGGCAGGCGGCCTTGGCAGCCCTGTCCTGCTGTACCTTGCAGCGGCCGGCGTTGGCCGTATCACCGTCATCGACGACGACGTCGTCAATCTGTCAAACCTTCAACGTCAGGTCATCTATAGAACTCAAGACGTCGGGCGGCCAAAGGCCGAAGTCGCTCGTGAGCGCTTGTTGGATCTGGATCCAAATGTGGACGTCGTGGTTCATGTGGAACGGTTGAATCCAGACAATGCGTTGAGTCTGCTCGAGGGGCACGACCTTGTGGTCGACGGAACGGACCTCATCCCCGCACGGTACCTGATTGACGACGCCTGCGCCTTGCTCGGTCTTCCGTGGATTCATGCCTCAGTGCACCGTTTCGAGGGTCGTTTGGCGTACTTTGAACCGGAGGCGGGACCGTCGTACAGGGACCTCCATCCAGAGCCTCCGCCGCCTGGTTCCGTCCAAGCGTGCGACGAAGTGGGCGTGCTTGGGGCGGTTCCGGGCGTGCTCGGCACCATGCAGGCAGCCCTCTCCGTGGAGGTGCTTTTGGGTCGGAACGAGCCTGCAAGGGGCCGCCTGACCTTGGTGGACGTGCAAAGCATGGACACCCGGCATCTCCGTTTTCACCGCTTGGAAGGGCGCATGAGCCCCACAGATCTCTCCAACGCCCGTGCGCTTTGGCAGGCCGACCCTGCATGCAACCTCGGGCGCCACCTTGAAGGAACGGACGCAGCCACGAGGGGTCAGATGTTCCACCAGATTGATTCGGCCGCGTTCCTGCAACGGCGTGCAGACGGATGGAATCCCTTCGTCCTCGACGTTCGCTCATCGCAGGAACATGCTTCGATGGCTGCCCACAGTTGCAACATCACCGTGCCGCACGCACAGGTGCTGGACGTGATGGCGGACCTTCCAGAGAGCGGCGACATCCTCATCCATTGCAAATCGGGCATGCGATCCATGATGGCAGCCATGGCGCTGATGGAAGCAGGCATCGATGGCTCACGCCTGTACAACCTCGAAGACGGCATCCTTGGCTGGTATGCTCAGGCCCCCGAGGACATCCGCGTTGGATGAGCCGCCATGGAAGCCCTTTCTCCGCCTGTTGGGAAGGAAGAGGTTGAAGTCCGCCACCGTCCGCTCCTCCGGTGGGGAAGGTCATGGCGCACGTCATCGTCGCGGACGCCAACGAAGGCCGCCGCTCGTTGTTGGCCAACACCCTCGAGCGCGAAGGGTTTCAGATCACGCGTGTGAGCAACCTCAGGCAAGCCGTGGGTACGGCGGTTGCGACCACACCAGAGGTCCTGCTTCTCGAGGAAACATGGCCCCAAGGCGACGCCCTTGAAGCAGCGCAAGCCGTGGTTTCGAACCCTTCTGTTGGCGCTCGTACACGTGTGCTTCTTCTGTCTCGCGACACCTCGCAAGAAGCCATGATCAACGCCGCTCGCTCAGGCATCGCTGAAGTTCTGAGCAAGCCAATCGACATGTCGCGGCTCATCGCCCAGGTGCGTGCACACGCAGAGAAGCGCACCGTGGCGCCACCCGCCAACGTCCCGATGCAAGGCATGGGCGGTGGCGGCTTTCCCTCTGGATTTGCGGCACCGCTCCCCGCAATGGACGACGGTTCGTGGGCCATGCCCGTGCTGCGTGGGCTGCTCGGTTCCGACCGCCTCAACGCAGACCTCTTGCGGGACGTGATGCCCGAAGCGGTGGGTTTGGACGAGGACCCTGAGGGGCTGGTCGAACTGGTCCGCAGAACCATGGCACGTTTGGTGGAAGCCAACGAGGACACCGTGGAATCAGAAGCGCCAGGCAATGCGGCCCAAGCCCCTGCAGGTCCTTCGATCGATGACCTGACGAAGTCTGCAACCTTGGGCTCGGCCGAACCGTCTGGCGATGCTCAAAAGCGCGGAGCCAAGCTGGACAGCGGCGGCATGCAAGATGCGCTTCAACGTCAAGCCGACCAAATCGCCAACGAGGTGGAGCAGGCCTTGGATGACGTGCTCAACGAGTCTCCACCGACGGTGACCGAGGCTGAAGACGAGGGGATTCAATCCGTTGACAAGGAGACGTTGGCGTACGTTCGTTTGTGCATCGAGGACATCCGGGATTTGCTTTGGGATCTAGGTCGGCCGGGTGCTGTATCTGACCTGACGTTGATGACGCGGCTCGAGGACGCCACCGGGTTTGCGGAAGAGGTGCTCAACGTCTGGCCCTCTGAAGAGAAGGCCTAGTCCACAGGGAGGTTTGAAGCCCGGCGCTCCGTGGCCGGGTTGGTGAGCGCATGGCCCAAGGCGACCTTCCACGCATTCACGGCAGCGGTTGGAAGCCCAGCGCACCGCTCACGTTCGTCGCGCCGCTGGTCGCCGATGCCGCTCGAGCCGAACTTCTGAGGTTCATTGCAGAACGCCACGAAGGCCTTCTTCCCGTTGCGGTTGATGCATGGGCGTCCTCCGTGGACGGAGTGGAGGTGTTTGATGGTCCGGCTTGGCATGCCTTCAGCGAGACTTTTGTGGAGGCATTTGCCATCCGGGCTGCCGAACAAGCGGGGCACCTCGAAGGCGTCGACGCTGCAGAGGAAATCATCCCTCGGAGGAACGCAGACCTTCACCTCGGGCGTCGGTTGACACGGGTGCTCATCGATCTTCGACTGACCCTGCGCCGCTTGGCGCATTACATGGCCGTCACCCTCGAGCATCGCATGGAATGGCAACGCATGATGACGCGAACCAGGGCCCTCGATGAAGCCCTGAAGGTCCTGTTCACTGAACGACGCGAGGCTCCAGACGGAACCCGCTTCGGCGGCAAAGGGTTCCGTTCAACATGGCAAGAAGCCATCGTGGCGGCCGCCACGCCGCTTGTGCGTCAGCCCGATGCGCCCTTGGACGCACGGCCCGGGGCGGGCTACGAGGGGGACCTCGTCGCTCCGATGATTCGGGACGTCGGTCTTGCGCTGGCCATGGGTGACACCCCGCTTGGTGTCATGGCCGCCAACCTTGGGAAAGCCGGTTCGGTCATGGACGGCGGACAAGGCTCGGATGCAGGTGGCCGTGACCTTCACATCGGTGCTTGGCACGTTGGTGTGCTTCCTCCCACCGCACCGCTTCCGATTGCTGCTTGCACCATGACGGGGTTGGCGTTCGCCGCCATGCGCCAAGGCTTGGACCGCTTCCACGTGGCTTGCATTGGGGAGGGAGCCTCCTCTTCTGGCGAATTTTGGGAGGCCATGAACCTCGCAGGTGCGCGAGGATTGCCCATCACCTACGTGCTGCAAAACAATCAGATTGCGCTCGACACGCCACCTGCACACCAGTCCGGTGTGGAACTCTGGGCTGACAAAGCCGTCGCGATGGGGTTCCCGGGTTGGACGATCGACGGTTCTGACCCTGCTGCCATCCACGCGAGCGTGGCCGTCGCACGCGAGTACGGCCTCGAGGGCGGTGGCCCGACGTTGATTCACATTGAGACCATGCGTGGGTGTGGACACGCCCATCACCACGACGACCTCTACCTCGGCTCGCCGTCTGGTACGACGCAAGGCTACGTGGATGAAGCCCTCATCGAGTATTGGGAAGCCAAAGATCCGGTGCCCACCCATCGTGCCCTTCTGCTTGACCTTGGCGTGGAATCGGCCGACCTCAACGCGATGGAAGACGAGGAAGAGACAGCGGTGGACGTGGCCCTCGCGGAACTTGATGACATGCCTTGGCCAACGCCATCCACGGTGACCAAAGGCCTGACCACCCTCCATGATGCGGAGCCGCACGTTCGCCATCTCGAACGCTTGAACGGTGCAGATCTCATGCAGGCTCCACCTGCAAGCCCCCTTGAATCCGGTCAACTGGCGTGGCCGTACGCTGAACAAGGTGGTTGGACCTATGCCAGGGCCATCCAACAAGCCATGGCGGACGTGGCCACGCGTGAAGGCGACAACACGGTCTTCATCGGCGAGGACATGGAAGTCGCCGGTGCCTTTGGCCTCAACATGGGCTTGCGAAATGCTGGGCATCAGGATCTGCTGGTGGACATGCCGCTCTGCGAGGCAGCCATCATTCACACGGCGGTGGGTGCTGCCCTTTCTGGCATGCGTCCGATGGCTGAAATCCAATTCGGAGGATTCGCCGCTCTTGCACACAATGCCTTGGTCAACAACGCCGCCATGCTGAGGTGGCGCTGGGGTGCAGATTGTCCAATGACGGTACGCGTTCCGCTTGGCGCTCGCACACGCAGCGGGCCGTACCACGCCAACATGATCGAAAGCTGGTACGCCAACGATCCAGGCCTCATTGTCTTGGCACCAAGCACCCCGCAACAGGCCTATGACATGATCATGGAGGCTTCTGCTCTTCCAGATCCCGTGCTGATTTTGGAGCACATTGGCTTGTATGGCCTGCGTGGCGGAAAGACCGGTTGGGGGATGAACATCAACCAGCATGTGGACACCGAACCCGTCAACGCTGCCGTCGCTTCTGGCCAGCAGCACTCCATCGGCAAAAGCACGGTGATTCGTGGTGGTGGCGACGTGACGCTGGTCACATGGGGAGCCATGGTCCACCTCGCCCTTGAGGCCGCATCCACGTTGGCCTCGGAAGGGGTGGAAGTCGAGGTCATCGATGTGGGGACATTGATGCCGTTCGATGCTCAGCCATGCGTCGATTCGGTGCTTCGCACGGGGCGCTTGGTCGTGCTCCATGAAGCACAATGGTCCGGCGGTCTGGGCCATACCATCCAGAGTCGAATCATGGAATCGGCCTTCTACGCGCTTGAAGCCGCTCCTGTGGTCGTTGGAGCACTGGACACGCCTGTCCCGTTCTCGCCTCCGCTGGAAAACCACACCATTCCTGATGTGGCCCATGTGGAAGCCGTCTTGCGTACCGTGTGCCAAGATTGAGTTGATTTGACCCTGAAGGATGATGAAGGGGTGTGTCTCCCGTCAAAACATGGCGGAGCCCGAGCAGGTCCAAGGGCTGCCGAAGTTGTTCTCATACAACGCCTTCCTCCTCACTGCCTCCCTCTTCCTTGGTCTTCTGTTGTTTGAAAGCATCCTCGACAAAAACGCGCTTACCGCCATCTCCATCTTGCTCGTGTTGGCGATTGGACTGCTTGTGTCCTCAGCCGATTTTTTCATCGCTGGTGCACGCAGTTTGGCCAAGCGGGCAGGCGTTGCAGAAGTCGTCATTGGTCTGACCGTGGTGTCGATTGGCACGTCGCTCCCCGAAATCCTCGTGACGGCCTCTGCCGCCTACGATATTCCGACCTCATCAGGTGACGTGGCTGACCTCGCCGTCGGTTCCATCTTTGGTTCTGTGTTGGTTCAAATCACCCTCATTTTGGGCATCGTCGCGCTGACGAGGCCCATCCGTGTTGGCCCAGAATGGCTTCGTCGTGATGGGATGCTGATGCTCGGAGCCAACGTGCTCCTCGGTGTTTTGATTTGGACGGGCACAAAATTGGGTCGGGTTGAAGGCGGTTTTCTCGTGCTTGCCTACGTCTGGTATGTGGTCTGGCTCGTCCGCCATCGAAAAGAGATTCAAGAAGACGCTCGGGAACAGGGTCTCGAACCACAAGCCGGTGAAACGATGTCCTTGTGGAGCACAGGGGCTTCCTTGGTGATGGTCGTTCTCGGGCTTGGTTTTGCCTTGTTTGCCGCGCATCACCTTGTTGATCTGGCCGTGCAAGTCGCAGAAAAACTCAGCGTGTCCGAAGCGGTGATCGGCACCACGATTTCCGGGATTGGCACGTCGCTTCCCGAGCTGACCATCGCCCTGCTCTCCGTGAAGAAGAGCGAAGGCGTGGCCATCGGGACGTTGGTGGGTTCAAACATCACGGACCCGACCTTGTCCATTGGCATCGCCGCCTTGATTCATCCTCTGGAAGTTTCGTCGGCCGGTTGGACCATCACCTCTGGGCTCATCATTCCCGCCACCATCGTGTCCATCGGCGTGGCGTTGCTCTTCATGCGAACGAACTACCGGTTCCGACGGCGAGAAGGTGCAATGCTGATCTCGCTGTATCTTGTCTTCCTCGTGTTGCTGGCCCTCCAGCGAAACGGCATCATCCTCGCCACGTGAGGATTGACGAGCATTAAGTCCGGCCGCCTTGTCGGCAGGGCATGGTCGACTTCCAACTCGACGAAATGCAGGAGATGCTGCGGGAACTCGCACACGAGTTTGCCGTTGAGGAAATCCGCCCGCAAGCCGAGCATTGGGACGCCGATGAGGTCTATCCGCTCGATACCATCCGTGCAGCCCACGAAATGGGTCTGCTGAACCTCCACATCCCCGAAGCCTATGGTGGGCCTGGGTTGGGCTGCATGGAGGAAGTGCTCGTCAACGAAGAGTTGGCATGGGGTGATCCGGGGTTCGCGACCGCTGCGTACGCCACTGCCCTCGCCACGGCACCCATCATCACCGGAGCCACCGAGGCTCAGAAGCAGGTGTGGCTTCGCAAGATTGCAGAAGAAGGTGCATTGGCGTCCTACGCGGTCACCGAGCCAGGCGCAGGATCGGACGTGGCCGCCATCGCCACCACTGCCCGTCGCGATGGTGACGAGTACGTCATCAACGGCTCGAAAATGTGGATTACTGGTGCAGGCTATGCTGACTTCTTCTTCGTGCTCGCAAAGACTGACCCTGATGCAGGATACCGTGGCATGTCGGGCTTCATCGTTGAAGCCAACCGTGAAGGCGTGACGCTTGGGAAGAAGGAAACCAACATGGGTCAACGTTGCAGCGACACGCGTTCCATCACCTTCGATGATGTGCGTGTGCCCGCCAACCACCTGATCGGAGAATCAGAATCCGGAGGTTGGATGAACGCCATGCAGGCCTTCGACCTCTCGCGTCCAAACATTGCTGCACATGCCACGGGACTGGCGCGTGCGGCCTACGAGCACGCGCTGACCTATGCCGGCGAGCGGCACAGTTTCGGCAAACCCTTGCACCAGCATCAGGCCATCCAATTCATGCTCGCCGACATGAAGACCAAGATTGAGGCCTCTCGTTTGCTGACCTGGAGGTCTGCTTCAGAATCCGATGCTGGTGTCCGCAACACGGAATCTGCCGCCCATGCGAAGCGCTTTGCGTCCGACAGCGCCATGGAAGTCGCCACGGACGCTGTGCAGGTGTACGGCGGATACGGATACTCCGAAGAGTACCCTGTTGCGCGTCTGATGCGCGCGGCGAAGGTCATGCAGATCTACGAAGGAAGCAGCCAGGTTCAACGGATGATCATCGGTCGAGAAATCACCCGCGGCTGAGCCTCAAAGCATGGCTCTGAAGGCCTCTGCGATGCGCTCAAGACCAACCTGTTCGGCTTCTTCGATGGCACGAAGAAACACTTCTTCGCGAATCAGGGGCGCATCGTGCTCTTCGGCAGTCGTGGTCGATTCTTCCCTTGGTGGCGGTGCGTGGAGCAATTCATCCAATTCCGTCCATTCGAAAGGGTCCTCGGCTTCGGTCTCTTCGTGTGGGTCCTCGAAGAAATCCATTGGGTCCTCGAAGTCTGGCATCGGACCTTCTTCGGTGAACATCCCGATGTCCTTGAGGATGGCGCGGTCTGCGGAAATGAACTGCCCCAAGAGAGGAATGCGCATCGCCGTTTGACGGTCACGGAGCAGGGAGAGGGCCAGGGAAACGGCATGGTCGCCTGCAGGCAACTCAGGTTGCGCGGATTGCAAGCAGAGCGAAGCGACGGCAGCTCCGGAAGCGTATGGTCTGAGCAGGTCCTGTCTCCAGCGGGCACCTTCGACGGTAAAGCCGCACTGAAGTCCAGATCCGTCCACGTCCCTGATGCTGAGGCGGTAGGTCCTGCCCGAATCGCCTTTCAGCAGCAGCACCGCCACCAAATGTGGGCAAGGTGAGACAACGCCAGCGCGTGGGTCGATGACGGTCACGCCTTGTTGCTGTTCAATCACCGATTGGAACAGGCGCATGGACTTCACCATGTTTGGTGCCCAACCTTCACGTTGAGTGGTAATTGCTGCTGACATGCTCTGACATCTCTGCACCACCCGTTATGAAGCACAAGACCCATGATGTGAGTCCAGAGGTCCAACCATGGCTCAGGCGGTGGTGTTGGCCGGTGGCGCGAGCCGGCGGCTCGGCCGTCCAAAGGCGCTGGTGGATTTCTTCGACGGCACGGTGCTGAGCACCATCGTCGAACGGTTGGTGGCTCATGGTGTTGAGACAGTGGTTGTGGTGCATCCTGATCTGGTCGAAGCCACGGCAGATCTACTATGCCGCGTGGTCGTCAATCCCCGGCCAGATGACGGACGCACAGGGAGCCTCCATCTCGGCCTTGCCGAGCTTGGGGCTTCTGCGACGGAGGTGTTGATTTGTCCCGTGGACCGCCCCGGATGGGACCAAGGTGTCCTTGAAGCGCTGCTCAACACCCCTGGTGATGCTGTGGTCCCGACCTATGAAGGCAGGGCCGGACACCCCCTGCTGGTTCGTGGCGAAGCCCTTGTGCGAATCGCTGCTCTTGCGAGGGACGCGCCGCTCCGGGATGCCCTTCCTTCACGGACGCTGGTGGAGGTCGACGCACCGTACCTTCACGTCAATCTTGACCGACCGCAGGACCTTGAGGCATTGCCGGCCCTGCAAGCGTGGGTGAGGCGTGGAGAAAACCCTTGACGTGAGGCCACCACGGCGTGGCATGGGCCTTGACGTGCTGCGTTGGGCCTTGGCCACATGCGACGCCGGCCAACGAGTCGTCGTGGCTTCAGTGGTCACGACATCGGGATCTGTGCCCGGCAAGGCCGGCGCAAAATTGGCCCTGAGTCCCGGGCCAACGTGGGTCGGGACCGTTGGAGGCGCCGGCTTGGAAGAGCGTGTGAAGGCCGCGATGTTGGAACGGCTTCAGGCCACTGGGCGGCCAATGGGCACGGTGCTCACCTACGGATTGCACCGTGGGGCCAAGGGCTATGAGGTCGTGGCGTTGGATTCTCTTTGCGGAGGGAGGGTCACGGTGTCCATCGAAGTGCTCAATCCAACCCCTCACGTGCTGCTCATGGGCGGTGGTCACTGCGCCGTTGCGTTTGCTAAGGTGGCCGAACAATTGGGCTGGCGCACCTCGGTGCAAGACTCGCGCGAAGCCTATGCCGATGCCCTGCACCATCCCTCAGCGACCGAACGTCATGTGTCAAGCGTCGATGCCTTCCTTGCGGACGAGGACGCCACAACGCTTGCCCGCTTCACTGACATCCTGTTGCTTGGTCATGACCACGCAGAGGACAGGGAACGCTTGCATGGGTTGTTGGGTCGCCTCGATGCGGCAGGCAAGGTACCCGGACACGATGATGCGCCACGTATCGGGTGCATCGGGTCTCGGGCAAAATGGACGTCGTTCAAGGACGGCTGCTTGGAAGCAGGCCTCCCCGAAGCGGTGGTGGACGCCGTGGTTTGTCCCATCGGGCTGAACATCGGGGCAGAGACGCCAGAAGAAATTGCGGTGGCTGTTGCTGCCTCGATTATGGCTGCTGAAGCCGGTTTGGCGCCTGGCGCGCCAACCTGGCGTGACGCAATCTGATCTTCAGCGAAAGACGCGCTCACGGAAGTGGCGCAATTCCTCGACGGATTCTCTGATGTCGTCCAACGCGAGATGTGCGCCCTTCTTTTCGTAGCGAGGCACCTCTGGGTACCAGCGGCGTGCGAGTTCTTTGACGGTTGAAACGTCGATCATCCGGTAATGGAGAAACGCCACAATGTCGGGCATTTCTTTCTCCAAGAACCGCTTGTCGTTCCACACGGAGTTCCCGCACAGGGGTGCCGTGTTGGGTTGGACGTGTTCCTCGAGAAAGGCCAAGGTGCGGGCTTCAGCGTCTTCGACGCTGACGCCTTCTGATCGAATCCTGTCCACCAACCCGCTGCGGTGGTGGTGCGTTGTGTTCCATTCGTCCATGCCTGCAATCGCGTCATCGCTGACGTGAACGGCCAGGTTTGGACCTTCTGCGATGAGGTTCAATTCACCGTCCGTGACCAAGGTGGCGATTTCGATGATGCGATCCTGCTTGATGTCCAAGCCGGTCATTTCGAGGTCGATCCATACCATCCGGTCATCGCTCATGGACCCGGCTGTTCAGTCGCCCCTATCAAGTGGACGCAGGGTTCATGTTCAGCGCACTTGAGCGCCCGTCATGGAGGGCAGCGCTACATCCTCTGGAGGGGTCGCAACCCCTGGTGTGTTGCTCGTGGCCACGCTCCTCATTGCCGCTGGCTTTTGCGCCATGGCCATGCTCAATCCCTCGCCGCCATCCGTCAGCGAAGTGGCCGTTGAATCAAACGCAGAACAGGATTGGCGGCCGTTCAGTGTCGTGGCCCCCATCGACACAGGCATCAACGTCTATCACGACCACTTCATTTCTGACGAAGTGCTTCCTGATTGGTTGCTGGATGCCTTTGGAGTGACCCTTGTCTGCAGCATCACCACGGAAGGCACCTACGGGGAACGTCTGGCTGCGGACCAAGACGCATGTTGGGGACAAATCGGTTCCACGGACATCGTGTACTTCGAGGGCACGCGCATCATCGGTGCATCTCCAGACTGGACGGAAGGCGACGGCACGCCGATCCTTGATGATCCGTCCGACGGACACGGGACGGCCGTGACCGGCGCGGTGGTGAACGCCAATCCTGACGTCGTAATTTTCTTCGTAGAAGGTTTCAGCGATGCCGCGGTTCTTGCTGCGGCTGCACAACCCTTGGTCGACATCATCAGCACTTCGTTCGGAGCGCCCGGTTCGCTACCTGTCCCGGGCATCGACGATGCGACGCGGGTGGCGGTGGTCGACCATGGGAAGATCCACACCGGAGCCGCCGATAACTCCCCAAGTCCGGCCATTCAAGACGCCACAGCAGGGCCTCCATGGTCCATCGGCATCGCCGGCTATGCCGAAGGCGAGGACGAGCAGAAGGAGACCATGAGTGGATCGTACCCTGACATCGCAGCCGATTGGACGCAAAACTTGCCAAACCACCAGGACCTTGACGGGTACCACGACACGTCTGGAACTTCGTTCGCAACCCCGAAGACCGCCGGAATCCTCTCTGGTGTTCTCGAGACGCTCCGATCAACCGTCGGCGATGCTGGAGCAGGAGCCGAGAATGGACGCAACGGGTCATTGGTGCTGGGT
Organism: Euryarchaeota archaeon UBA495; assembly: GCA_002496845.1. GTDB lineage: Archaea > Thermoplasmatota > Poseidoniia > Poseidoniales > Poseidoniaceae > MGIIa-L3. The sequence goes on along the minus strand of DALQ01000069.1, from coordinate 10,379 downwards.
CTCTTGGACGACGCCCCTTACAGCATCACCAACGCCGACGTGCGTGACGCGTTGAACCGCTCTGCTTGGTACCCCTCTTCCAGCACGTGGGACCCCTTTTCTGGGACCAACCCAATCTCTCCGGTGGCTCCGTGCACGCAGGTGGGTTGGGGCGTGGTGAACATGTCCAACCTCGAGCCAATCATCGGTCACTTGGACGGGACGTCCCCTCTTCCCGATCGCCCCGCCGACGTCGTGACGTGCATGGACACCAACCAACAAATCCGTGAGGCCTATTGGGGAGATGGCTCCGAGGAAGAGACCGGCTTGGTGCCATTGCAACGTGCCGCCGAGCGTCGTTGGTGATGCTGCGCTTCGATGCGATGGCTTGAAGCCGCCCCCATGCCACGTCAAACCATGACCACGAAGGCGGCCACCCAACGCCTCATCGTTTTGACCGTCCTCAGCTTGTTGGTGCTTCCCTTGGCCATGGCCTCAGTGAGCGTGCCAGCCATCGAATCCAGCGAGGAGGAAGAGGGCTGGTGGGTCGAGACCACCGTTGACCGAGACGGCAACGGCATCGGGGACATGGTTGAGCGTTACCATGACCACCCTCTGTTCATCGATGAGGACGGTACCTTGCCGCTCATCATCGACTTTGATCACACTCCCACGCCTGCGGACGTGGCCATGCTAGAGCGTGAAATAGGATACGAACACGCATGGGACCTGCCGCTCATCGATGCTGTTGCAGGCCGTGTGCCCCACGACATGGTGCTTGAGGCCACGACCCTGCCCGGCGTGGTGATGCTTGAGTTGGACGGGATTGTGCAGGTTCAGAACGGTGACGCTGCCGTGGTCCACGAAGTGGACCTCGCCCAGCAGGCCACCGGATACGACGGTTCAGGCGTGACCGTGGCGGTCATCGACACCGGCATCGACGGCCTCCACGTTGGCCTTGACGACATGGACGACGACAACAGCACCGATGACCCGAAAATCATCGGATTCTATGACCCGGTCAACAATCCCGACAAGGTCAACGGCACCGAAGTCTTCCCCTATGACGACCAAGGTCACGGCTCCCACTGTGCCGGCACCGTTGCAGGCACCGGCGCACCGACCTTCGAACACCCCGGCATGGCGCCCGGCGCCTTCCTGGTTGGCGTGAAGGTCCTCGACGCGGGCGGCTCTGGCAGCTTTGCCGTGGTCATGGCCGGCATGCAGTGGACGGTCGATTACCGCTACGAATACAACATTCGAGCCGCATCCATGAGCCTCGGTGGACCGGGACCAATCGAGTGGACCTCGTCTGAGGAAGACAGCGTCAACCGCTTTGCCAACGAGATGGTTCGAGCCGGAATCAGCATGCTCATCGCCGCTGGAAACTCAGCAGCTCCAGCCACCATTGGAACGCCCGGAGGCGCCGAAGACGTGATCACGGTCGGTGCGCTCAACAAGAACACGGCGATTGCAGAATACAGCAGCCAAGGCCCGACCGAAGAAGGGCGCGTCAAACCCAACGTGGCGTTCGTGGGTTCTGACGTGATGTCCGTTGCGCACAACACTGGCGACGGTTATGTCGCCTTCAGCGGCACAAGCATGGCTACGCCCGGTGTTGCCGGAACCGTTGCTCTCATGCTTCAGGCCAACCCGGACCTGTCGCCCTTTGACGTTCGAAACATTCTGCAAGAGACGGCCACGTACCGCCAATGCCACTACATGTTGGCCAACGAGCCGTGTCTCGAGGATGGAATTCCAAAGAACCGCCAAAACAACGTTTACGGCCACGGCCATGTTGAGGCCTTGGCTGCGGTCATGGAAGCAGCACAGCGTGATTACCAACTGGACGACAGCATTGGCGTGTCCTTGGAAACGCCGATTGGCAACGACAACCGAATCCACCTGATGCCAGGCGATGCCATTGATTTCACCATTCAGGGCGAAGTTGATTCTATTCAGTGGCGCAGCAACCACCTGAGGGACGATTGGGCCACCATGCATGGCTTCGAGGCCGGTTCTGGTGCGGTGAGTCTGGACCTTTTGACCATCGTTCACCAGTTGGAACACCTGCCCGGTGTGACCCTGGACGGCAACCACACACTGTCGATCAGGGGGCTCGCAGCCAACGACTCGGGCGGCCACAGTTCATCGTCCAACGTCGCAGTCAACGTGATGCTGATGGACACGGCGAACGCGAAGAACGTACAAGTGGAGGCCACCGGCGGGGGCATCTCCGTCGGGTTGGTTTCGGCCCTTGTGTTGGTCGTGCTCGGCCTTGTGTTGGGTGCACTGTTGCTCGTCGCACGCGGGCAAGGTGACGACTCGGAGGGCGCAGGGCCTTTCTGGGCCACGGATGACGTGGACGTGGCCGCCGTGGTCGATGCCGTGATCGACGAAAGTTGACGGCAATTTTACGCGCCTTGTGTGGCGATGCAACCCATAGGCTTCGTAAGACGTTAAACAGCAATAAAGAGGCCAAATTTATCAGGCCAATCCTCAAAGGGTGAAGGCACGACACCGAAGTGGTGGGACGGTGGTAGGTGAAGCACGCGTCCCAATGCTTCCTCAAGCACCGAACACCGTTTGGCGTGCAGAGGTCAACGACCGCAGCGTCGAAGTGTTGGCTCCATGCAACGCAGTTCTCTTGGACGTCTTGCGTGACAACGTCGGGCAACTGGGCGTCAAGCGCGGGTGCGATTTGGGCACGTGCGGCTGCTGCGCAGTCCTCGTTGATGGAGAGCCTCGCCTCTCATGCATGACGCTCGCGGGGGATGTTGAAGGTCGATCCATTACCACCGTTGAAGGCCTCGCCGAAGGCCATCACTTGGCGCCCATCCAGACCTGCTTCGCAGAACATGGGGGCTCGCAGTGTGGTTTCTGCACACCAGGTTTCCTCATTTCTGCTCAGGCTTTGCTCGTTCAAACCTCGTGTCCGACCGAGGCGCAAGTCAACGAAGCCATCGAGGGGAACTTGTGCCGTTGCACAGGCTACCAACCCATTGTGGAGTCCATCATGGCTGCTGCAGCTCTGCTGCGCGGTGAATCAGAAGCACCCGCGGCTCCGACCGAACCGCACGCAGATCCGCATCCTACGGGGCCTGAAGAGCCCCAATTGCCACCAGGCCATGCACGGTGATTCTGATGTCTGGGGGATACCGGCAGCAACCCGGCGGAGCCGGAGGGGAGACCCGCAAAGACGGCAAGCGCGTCGCGGGAAAACTTCGCTTCAAGCCCCCCGGTGCTGGTGGGTCTCGACCTGTAAGCACCCCTCGGGACCTCGACCGAATCCCCGAATCTGTCGGTGGTAACGAGCCCCAACCCGCCGGGCATCACGTGCATGACCGGTTGCGTACCGGTACGATCGTCGGACTTCCGACCGCCTTGGTTGACGCCAATGCAAAGGTGACCGGTCAGGCGTGGTATGGTGACGACGTTCGGTTGGCCAACGAGGTCATCGGGCGAATCCTCCGTTCTCCGCACCACTATGCGCGAATCCGTTCCATTGACACCTCCGCGGCAGAAGCCATGCCTGGCGTGGTGGCCATCGCGACAGGAGAAGACGCGCCGAAGACCTTCGGCGTGCTTCCGGTCACCAAAGACGAGCACGCGATGGCGGTCGAGAAGGTCCGTCACGTGGGCGACCTTGTGGCCTGCGTGGCCGCTGTAGACGAAGCCACAGCGATGGAAGCCCTTGGCGCCATCGTCGTGGAGTACGAAGAATTGGATCCGGAATTCGACCCGCGGAAGGGTTTGGAAGACGTCGATGAGCCGATTCATTGGCGTGGTAAGTACCACGTTGGGCGCACGAACGTTCAGAAGCGCGTCCACCAAGCCTTTGGTGACCGTTCGAACATCGAGAATGCCGCGGCCTCCTCTCGGCGAGCATGGCGTTTCGAAGGCGTCCATCACGGCTTCACAGAACCCCACGCTGTCGTCGCACATTGGGACGCTAACGGCCGTCTTCAGCTCTACACGCCTCAGCAAGTGCCGCACTACACGCACCGGGCTTTGGCCACAGTACTCGATGTGCCGATGCACCAAATCAACGTCATACGCACCTTTGTCGGAGGTGGCTTTGGGGGTAAATCCGACCCCTTCCCCCACGAGATGTGCGCCGCCATTTTGGCGCGGAAATGTGGGCGCCCTGTGCGCATCACCTTCGACCGTGAGGAAGTGTACTGGATCAATCGTGGTCGCCATCCGTCCTACATCGAAGTCAAACTCGACGCGGACGAAGACGGGCGTGTCGCTGGTTTGGACGTGGACGCCCTCATCGACGGTGGGGCCTTCGCGTCCTTTGGTCACGTGACTTCGTACTACAACGGCGTGTTGGCCACTGCGCCGTACGAACTCGGTTCCTTCCACTACACTGGCGCACGTGTTTGGACCAACAAGCCAGCCAGCGGTGCGATGCGCGGCCACGGGGCCGTCAACACGCGGTGCGCTGTTGAAGTCGGCTTGGACGACATTGCCGAACAATTGGCGGTGGACCCCATTGACCTCCGTTTGGCCAACCTTCTGCCTCCCCACAGCCGAACCATCTCTGGATTCCGCATCACCAGCAACGGGATGCGTGAGGCCCTCCGCCGCGTTCGTGAGGAGAGCGGGTGGGACGAGAAATTCCGCAACATGCCGCTTGGAAAGGGCATTGGCATTGGCTGCGGATTCTTCATTTCAGGATCCGGTCTTCCCATCCATTGGGACCCGAACCGGTTCCCACACGCCACCGTGCACATCCAAGTGGACATGGACGGCGGGGTGACGGTCCACACAGGGGCTGCGGACATTGGTCAAGGTTCGACCACCGCCGTGGCGCAAGTGGTGTCGGAAGTTCTGGCCCTGCCGTTGGACATGATTCACGTGCGCAGCCACGAAAGCGACACCAGTCCCGTGGACCTTGGCTCATACTCAAGCCGTGTGACCTTCATGAATTGCAACGCCGCCATTCGTGCGGCGATGGAGATTCGAGAATCCCTGCTCAATGCAGCATGGGACATGCTTGGTTACCACCCCTCGACCTTGGTGATGGTGGACCGACGCATCGTCTACAAGCACGACCCATCGATTGGCGTGTCGTACCTGCAAGCCCTTCACAAGGCTCAGGAAGACAAGGGAGCGCTCATCGCCCGCGGCGCCTACCGCTCGCCCCCCATGGGTGGCGTGCACAAGGGTGCTGCAGCCGGATTGGCTCCAGCGTATTCCTTCTCAGCGTACGTTGCGGAAGTGGACGTCGACGTCGAGACCGGGTTGGTGAAGTGCACCCGGGTTTGGGCCGCGCATGACTGCGGAAAGGCGCTCAACCCCCTTGCGGTGGAAGGCCAAATCATTGGGTCGTGCCACATGGGCCTTGGGCAGGTGCTTTCCGAGCGCATGGTCTACGGACGAACAGGGCACCTCCAGAATGCGAATCTGCTCCAATACCAGATTCCGTCTGTTCACGAAATGCCTCACGTGACCCCCATCATCGTTGAATCCTCGGACCCTGAGGGTCCCTTTGGCGCGAAGGAAGCAGGCGAAGGGCCGCTTCTTCCCATTCTTCCGGCCGTGTGCAACGCCGTGTACGATGCTGTTGGCGTCCGACCTTCTTCCTTGCCTCTCACACCCGACGTCGTTTGGACAGCCATTCAGAAGCGAATGAAGTCTGAGCGTGTTGAAGACCCCCTCGAGCTCAAGCCGCCACGTTTGACCCACGGACCGCTTCAGGAAAAGCTCGCTGCGAGAGGTGGAGAGCACCAGATAAGAGACCGTGCCAGGCAACGTACGGAAGACACATCGCCTTACGTCAATGGCGTGCTGTTCGGTTTCGATCCGACACGCCCCATCGATGAGCAGTTGGAAGGCTGGGCCGTCATCGACGACCCAGACCCAGAATCCATGGCCGAGATGGGCTATGCTGGGCGCGCTTGGCTCAAGCAGGAACAGCGTCACATGGAGGATGGTGCCTGATGCTAACGCCCCCCTTTATCCTCCACCGTCCAAGGTCGGTTGAGGAGGCGTGCAGCATCGCCGCTGACCTTGCCTCAGCGGGCCGACCATTCGACTGGGTGGCCGGAGGGACCGACCTTTTGCCGAACTACAAGTGGCACCTCAATCCCAAAGGGGACGTCATTTCCCTTGCTCACGTCGAAGGAGCCGACGCTTTGGAAACCAACCGAGTGGGCTGCATGGCACGCCTTCACGACGTGGCGACCTCTGAAGTGGTCCATCCTCTTCTCGCCGCAGCAGCGGCCAAAGTCGCCTCAAGCCTCATCCGACGAAGCGCAACCGTCGGGGGCAACCTCTGCCTCGACACCCGGTGCTTTTGGTACAATCAATCCGAGGACTGGCGACGGTCCATTGAGTGGTGCCACAAAGCCGACTGTGGGACCGGGGCTGATTGCCGCGTGATTCCCAACCAAAACACCCTCTGCGTGGCCACCTACCAAGGGGACATGGCTGCTGCGTTCATGGCGCTCGATGCTGAGGTGGAATTGGTGGGCCCCGAGGGTGAGCGTCGGATGCCTCTTGACGAATTCTTCGAACTTGACGGGATGAAGAAAAACGTCCTGATGCCTGGCGAATTCCTGCTCTGCGTCCATCTCCCTGACGATGCAAGTACCCGAGTTGGCGCCTATCACAAGTTGCGTGTTCGGGAAACGTGGGATTTCCCCGAGGCCGGCGTCGCCGCTTCTTGGATTCCCGGGGACGCGACCAGCCTCCGTGTGGCCAGCACCGGTCTCGAAAGCATTCCAGGCATGCACACGGACGTGGTCGAAGCTCATGCAGATTGGACGGAAACGGAGGGGCGCAAGCGCTTCTCAAAGGCGCTGCAAAAAGCGATCAAGCCGGTGAACAACACCGCCCTTCCACCCCGCTACCGCCGGTCGATGGTCAGCGTTCTTGCCTCTCGTGCCTTGAGGGCCATCACTCAGGAGGACTAAGCATGCAACGAACGCTCTCCATCCTTGCCGTGTTGATGCTCTTGCCGCTCTTGCCGCTCATGCCGGTGCAAGCGCAGGTCGAAGCGCCTTCGTGGGAAATTGGTTGGGAGAGCAATGTTGAGGACGGTGTCATTCTTACCCTCGACGGCAACCGTTGGACGGTCAGCCACACGTTGGGAATCTGGGTGGCCAACAACCGCCCCTTTGAACTCGAAGTTGAAGTTGAGCTCGAGTTACCGAGCGACGCCCCCCTCGAAGCAGAGATCGATTCCCCCATTACCGTAGCCGCGAACGCCAACGTCACGGTGGAGATCACGCTGACGGGGACCACGGCAGACGAGGTCAGGGCCTTCGCCCCTGCAAGCGTGATGGTGTTGACCGTTACCGCCACGGAGGCTTCGCAAACCAATTCGGGCTCCACGCAGGAGATTGAGGCCGATCTCGAACTCCCTCGAGTCCACCGACTGGAACCAAACGTCCCCCAAACGCCCAGCCCCTTTGATGCAGGCACCTGGATTGAGATGACGGTGGAAATCAACAACATGGGCAACAGCCGTGATGCCGTGATCGAGGCAAAGTCCGAAGTTCGCTCATGCCCACAACTCAGCGTGCTCGGACTCGACGAGCTTGCCGGCACTGTGGTTGAACCCACGGACGTGGGCGGTCAGGCGCCCGCGGAGGCCGTGCTCAGGCTGGAGGCTTCGAGCAGCCACCCAGAGCGAACCTGCGAGATTCGCATCATCATCATCTCAGAGGGCGACGGATCAAGCCGAAGTACGACGTTTGATGTTGATGTGAAGGCCGCCGATCCTGAGGACGTGGTCGGAGACGTGAACGACGTTGGCACAAGCGATCCTTCTTCTTCGGACGACGACAGTCCGATGCCATTGCCAAGTTCGGTGTTGATTTCGGCCGTGTTCCTCGCTTTTTTGCGCGGTCCAAGGCGACCTGAAAACTTCTGAACTTGCGGCGCGCAGGGACGTACTTGCCATTCCTGTAGAATGGGGTACGTCGTCCCATTGTGTCAAGAACACGGTGGGAGAATCATTATGTGGGCCGTGAATATCGCAGAGATGGTGCTACAGGTTCCTGTGGCTCATTGAGGCGATACAATGGCTGAGGAGGGCAGCAAAGGACTCGGTCTCGAGTCGTGGTTGCTGGTCGCCCTCGTTGTCACCATCCTGATGTCTGCAACGGTCATCACCCTCGTCAGCGCAGGGAAAGACGTTGTCTTCTCGCCCTACGAAGAGACGGACACGGACCTGAGCTACCAACAGATCACCGACGCCCGCGGTTCCTTCGGGGAAGACGAGGGCGGCATGGGCTACACCATCGCCAACACGATGTCCACCCCGATGCTTGTCAACGATTGGAAGGAGCCCCACCGCACCTTGCTCGTCATCGCCGGTCCCGAGAAGCCCTTCGATGCGGCCGAAGCCAACGCGATTCACGACTTCGTCACCAAGAAGGGTGGGAAGGTCATCCTCGCCTCCAACTCTTCCAACGCCCAGCCCGTCGCGGACCTCTTTGGCGTGAAGTTCTTTGGCGACCCCGTGGTCGACCCGTACCGCTACTACGAGATGCAAGGTTCTGACGGCAACCCCCTGCCCGGCGATGCGCGCCGCGTGTGGGCGGCCGCGAGCCTGACGCGCAACGTGACCGACATGCAGGACGAAGCCCGTCAGGCATGTTCGGAAGCGCAGGTCAACGCCCGTGACGTGGACAACTGCCGCCTTCCGGTCCTGTTCCACCGCCCCACCGCAATTCAGGTGCTCGAAGACCAGGATGAATCTGGCCGGACGGTCAGCGTCCTGGCCGCTGCATCCACGCCGGCGTTCATCGCTCGCGCCGACTTCAACCCCGACAACATCGCCAACCCTGTGCTGGGTGAAGGCAAAACCGGCCTGATTGTGCGGATGGATTACCCGGTCGAGAACGTCCTCGACATGACCGTCGGTGGTGGCCAAGGCCAGATTGGCGTGACCGGAAGCATTGTCTTCGTTGCGGATCATTCCGTCTTCGCCAACCACATGTGGACGTGGGAGAAGGCCGATACCACTGGGAAGCTCCAGTGCGACAGTCCCCAATACGAAGAGCGCGACTCTGCAACGTGTTGGTCCACGGACAGCAAAGGCATCGACCAAGGGGACAACGCTTGGAGCGGCAACGAACTCTACTTCCGGGGCCTCGTGAGTTCCATGATGGAGCACGACAACACCGAAATGTCCTCTACGGTGCAGCGCACCTTCTCCAATTTCAACGTCGTCTTCGACGAGAGCCGTCACGTGGCCGGAGCCCTGACGATGCCCTTCACCGAAGCCGTTGGTGCCGTGGTCCTCTTGACCAGCGATGGGCTACTGAAGTGGCTCATCGGCATGAACCTCTTCGCCCTCTTGGCCATCGCCATCATGGTCGTGCCAGAGAAAGAAAACTGGCGCCA